>NZ_CP019980.1:1607241-1914689 GCF_002982115.1 Lysinibacillus sphaericus
ATCGATTGATATTGCGGATGTTGATATCGGTAAAAATATCGGTGCGGAATTACAGATTGAACAAGCGCAGGCGGATAAAAACATCGCCCAAGCGAAAGCTGAAGAACGCCGAGCGATGGCGGTAGCAAATGAGCAAGAAATGATTGCCCGCGTTCAAGAAATGAAAGCGAAAGTAGTGGAGGCAGAAGCAGAAGTTCCGCAAGCGATGGCAGAAGCTTTACGCTCTGGTAATCTTGGTATTATGGATTACATGAATTATCGTAACATTCAAGCGGATACAGCTATGCGTGATTCTATTTCTAAAGTAAGCCTAGATAAATCAGAACCAAATGAACCGAACGTATAACATACGGAAAGGAGCGAGTGCTAACAAATGGAACAACTCATTATTATTGCAATTATTGCCATAGTCAGCTCGCTTTTCGGAAAATTAAAAAACCCAAAAGAACAAAAGCCAATGCCCCCTTTCAATAAATCGGCTCAACCTTCCACTCATATGGAAGTAGATGAGCCGATGCAACATCAGCCAACGACTAAAAGGCAGAGCTTCGAGGATTTTGCACGAGAGTTTTTAGGGGAAATGAAAGCGGAAATGACGACAGACATGCCGGAAAAACGAGTGGAACCAAGAGAGGAAAGTGTGAAGGAACACATTCCTAGCTATGTAGCACCACCGTTAACGCCGACTGAACCTTCTAGTCGTAAAATTGAACGACCTAGCCTTGGTCGTTTAGCTGCAGGGAAAAAAGAAAGAACAGTTGCAGCATCCAATAATGGATTTCAACTACCAAATTCTCAAAAGGCAATTGTGCAAGCAGTGGTAATGGCTGAAATTTTAGGTCCACCAAAAGCAAAACGAAAATAACTAGCATGTCCTCCTTTTTTGGCGCATATATTGCCGAAGAAGGAGGCATTTTTTATGAAAAAATTATTTCAATTAACGCCACTACTTGAATTAACACAGTATGAAACATTAAAAATTATCGGTCCATATCGCTTTTTACATGCGGACGCTACATCGTGCTCGTTTATTTATGCAGATTATCATATTATTGTGCGTGGAAAATCCGTTGCTATAAATGCAATTAAAGAAGAAATGCTTCATCTTTCAGTAGAGGATTTGCAAGAATTACATGTGAAAATGACTAAAGATTTGGGTGTGAGCAATCATGTGGAATAATCGACCGATTATCATACGTATAAAGCGTCATGAAAATGTTCATCCTTTTATTCAAGCATTGCATGCGCAACACATACCATTAAAGCGTGTCGTCTTTCGGGAGCAAGAAGTGACATTTGAAACGCATATGGGGTACTTGTCTAAAATTCGCCGTATACGCAGTCGCTATCGGCTTAAAATGACTGTTCATTATGCAGATGAACAACATGTTTTTCGAGCTCAACTTTGGACATTGCTTGGTTTGTTTATTATGATTTTAATCCCTTTACTATGTGCGCAAGTAGTTTGGCGCGTCGATATTGAAGCGGCTACACCAGAATTGCAACAACAAATAGAGCGAACGTTTCAAGAAACTTTTAGGCTAGAAACACCTATGACGAAAAAAGTGTTACCGTCAGATGCAGTAATTCGGCAAAGTCTGTTAGAAAAGCATCGAGATTTAGCATGGGTGCATATTGAAAAACACGGTGGTCGAGTTATTTTAAGACCACAGGAATCGCCTAAGAAAACGGAGCTGACAACAGAAAAACTTGCCACGCATTTAGTCGCTACAAAAAGTGGTGTTATTACACACTTTAATATTCAACATGGTGAGCGGAAAATTTCTGTAAATGATACAGCGTATGATGGGGACGTTCTAGTTAGTGGTGTCATTGAAAGTGGGGATGATCATGTTTTTGTTGGGGCAAAGGGAGAGGTATTTGCTGACTATTGGCTTGAATGCACATTTAAAATACCAACGAAGCTAACGCTCCAATCTTTGCAACAAAAGCAATGGCGTGTAGTCGTGAAAGGTATTCATAAAGAAGCGGTTGATTATGTACAAAAGAAAGACTTACCAAGTTGGTTAGATCCTTATGTTTCCATTGTGGAGGAACAGCAAACAAAAACGATGGAAATTACATTAGATGAATCTAAAATAGACACGTTGTTAATGCCACTACTTCATGAAAAGATGTTGCAATCCCTTCCTGCAAAAACAGTTATTAAGAAAGAAAACCTTTTACAGGCGAAGTGGGGGAATGGTACAGTTGAAGGGAAAGTTCTATTTTTAGTCAATGAAAACATTGCAAGTCCAATACAAGGGCCACAAGGAGAATGATTATGTCAGAACATTTAACTGTATTACAAGTGGATAATCCAAATGAAGCGGTCATGTTACTAGGTATATCTGATGCGAATATGAAATTGATTGAAGAGGCACTTCGCGTTCATATTATTACGCGCGGTGAGCAAATTCAGCTTGCAGGTGAAGAAGAGGCAAAAGAACAAGCGACATATCTTTTACATGCATTATTAAAAGTTATTCGCAAAGGCATTAATATCGACCAACGGGATGTAGCAACCGCAATTGAAATGACACAAAAAGGAACAATTGAATATTTTGCAGAACTTTACGATGAAGAAATTGCACGCACGACAAAAGGGAAACCAATTCGTGCTAAGACAATTGGTCAACGAGAATACATACAAGCGATTCGTCACAAAGACGTTGTTTTCGGTATTGGTCCAGCAGGTACCGGAAAAACGTATTTAGCGGTAGTAATGGCTACACAAGCGCTTAAAAATGGGCATGTAAAGCGTATTATTTTAACTCGTCCTGCCGTAGAAGCAGGAGAGTCATTGGGCTTCCTTCCAGGCGATTTAAAGGAAAAGGTGGATCCGTATTTACGTCCACTCTACGACGCATTAAACGATATTTATGGCTCGGAACAAACTCAACGTCTAATTGAGCGAGGAACGATTGAAATCGCGCCATTAGCGTATATGCGAGGACGTACATTAGATGATGCTTTTGTAATTTTAGATGAAGCGCAAAATACAACACATATGCAAATGAAGATGTTTTTAACACGTCTTGGCTTTGGTTCAAAAATGGTTATTACTGGCGATAAAACGCAAATTGACCTTCCTAAAAATACAGAGTCAGGATTGATTGTTGCGGAACGCACGTTAAAATATGTCAAACCAATACATTTCCAAATTTTAGAGCAAGGCGACGTTGTCCGCCATCCAGTCGTAGCAAAAATCATCCAAGCTTATGAGGAGCAACAACTTTAAAATAACCGCCTTAGGCGGTTATTTTAAAGTCTGTACCGAAAGCGAAGCGACAGGTACAACGATAGAAAAGTCTGTACCGAAAGCGAAGCAACAGGTACAACGATAGAAAAGTCTGTACCGAAAGCGAAGCGACAGGTACAACGATAGAAAAGTCTGTACTGAAAGCGAAGCGACAGGTACAACGATAGAAAAGTCTGTACTGAAAGCAAAGCGACAGGTACAACGATAGAAAAGTCTGTACCGAAAGCGAAGCGACAGGTACAACGATAAGCCTGAACACAGCGTAGCGGTGGAGGAGACTTAAGCAACGCCCGCGGAAAGCGAGCAATCCGTAACGGAAATCAATGGCAAAAGTTTGAGACCAAAGCGAAGTGACAAGTCAGCGAATTATGCATATATAAGGTTAAATGTGACGGCTATACATATACGTATAGCTGTTTTTTTGCTTTCTTTATACATTTTTCGGGAAAAATGTTTTTTGAATTGGTATGATAGAAGATAGATAGGGGAGGTGCCAAATGGAGAAACAACTTCAGAAAATTACGGAGCTTATTGGATTCCGCTACTTTTTGATTGTCGTTCTCATCCTTACAGGAGCATTACAATTTACATTTATGTATGGCAATGTAAAGGGTGTTACATATGATTTTAAACCGTTGCAACTTGCGTCAGAAACAGTAAGATCAACGAAAACCATCGAAGATACCGTGAAGACACAGCAGGAACGAGAAAAGGCTGCTAACGCAGTTACGCCCGTCTATCAATTTTCTGAAGACGTCGCTAAGCAACGTGTAGCAATCGTGACGTCTTTATTTGATTATGTCCTCGAAGTGAAAAAGGATGTCGAAAGTAGTAAGGACCCTGTTGCAACTGTCGACCAAGTGGCAAAGCTCCGGAAAAAATTAGAATCCATTGATGTGGATCAAATGCCTGTCGTCTTTACCGATGCACAGTTAGAAGGCTTATTACAACAAAGTGAAGCCGATTTAAAGCGAACAAGCATACAACTATCAAAACTTGTACAAGAATACCTAGAAAAATCAATTCGAAAAGAAAATGTGTTAGCTGCTCAAAATGATTTTGAAACCAAAATACGTGGACAGCGTGGCTATCCTGATAGGATTTTAAGTACCGTCGTATCAATTGGACGTGCTAGTATTATCGAAAACGAAACCATTAATGAGGAACAAACGAAAGTTAGAATAGAACAAGCAAAGGAAGCCGTTGAACCAACACGTATTCTACAAGGTCAAATCATCGTACAAGAAGGTCAGATTATTGATAATGAGGCTTATCGCCAGTTAGAGCTACTGGGTATGGTGAGTAATAAAGCATCACTGAAGCCGATTGCAGGGCTAATTATTTTAACGTTCATTCAAATGATATTTATGTATATTTATTTTGATCGCTGGGAAATCGAAGAACAGAAAAAGCGCAATGCATTACTCGTAACCGTTATTGTGTATAGTTTTTCAATCCTGCTAATGAAGTTTATAAGCTTAGTGGCAGATGGGTTTGATGTGACAATTGCCTTTTTATTCCCAACAGCGTTAGCTACAATGCTTGTACGTCTACTCGCTGATGATCGAGCTGCAGTCCTTATTACTGTCATGACAGCTGCTTCAGCAGGGGTTATTTTCCAAGAAGGATATTCTTCTGTAATGCAGATGGAAATTACTTTGTATATCATATTTGGTGGCTTTGCGAGTCTATTCTTTATGCGTAGTGTAGAAAAACGCTCGCATATTATGCAAGCGGTTGCCGTGATTTCTGTTGTAAATATGGGCTTTATCGCATTTTATTTATTAATGACACAATCATCTTATGGTTTATCTGAGCTATTGTTTTACTTTATAGCCGCGATATTATCAGCACTACTATCTGGTGCGCTAACGATGGGACTATTGCCATTTTTTGAGTCAGCCTTTAGTTTGCTCTCCACATTACGTCTCATTGAGCTATCCAATCCAAATCATCCATTGCTGAAAAAGCTACTAATGGAGACACCGGGAACATATCATCATAGTGTAATGGTAGCGAATCTAGCTGAAGCGGCATGCGAAGCGATAGGTGCGGACGGATTGCTCGCACGTGTCGGTTGTTATTATCATGATATTGGCAAAACGAAACGACCAGCTTTCTTCATTGAAAATCAAATGTCAGGTATGAATCCGCATGATTCCATGCCTCCAGAAACAAGTGCTGAAATAATTATTGCGCATACAACTGATGGCGCAGAAATGCTAAGACGTTATAAAATGCCACAAGAAATTATTGATATTGCGCTACAACATCATGGTACAAGTCTACTTAAATTTTTCCTTTACAAAGCGAAGGAAGAAGGAAAAGTAATAGATGAGGCAAAATTCCGTTACCCAGGACCAAAACCTCAAACGAAGGAAGCCGCGGTAATAAGCGTTGCTGATAGTGTGGAAGCGGCGGTTCGTTCGATGAAAGAGCCAAATGCTGAGAAAATTCATAAACTCGTTCGAGCAATTATTGATGACCGTGTACAAGATCATCAGTTTGATGAATGCGATATTTCGATAAAAGAGTTAAAATGTATAGAGCAAGTACTTTGTGAGACGTTGAATGGGATTTTCCATTCCCGTATTGAATATCCAAAGGCAGATAAGTAGGAGGCACTAATGATTTTAACGATTGATTTTACAGATGAAACAAATGAAGTGACAGCACAACATACGGAGCTTGTAGAAAAGCTTTTACAACATGCTGCAAAAGTGGAAAAGATTGAACCTGAAACAGAAGTATCAGTAACTTTTGTCACAAATGAGGCTATCCAAGAAATTAACCGAGAATACCGCGATAAAGATCAACCAACAGATGTGATTTCCTTCGCGCTAGAAGAATTAGGCGAGGGAGAAATGGAAGTAACATTTGAAGGCATGCCGCGCATTTTAGGTGATATTATAATTTCCACGGATCGCACTAAGGAACAAGCAGAAGAATATGGACATTCATTTGAACGAGAATTGGGCTTTTTAGCTGTCCATGGCTTCTTGCACTTATTAGGTTATGACCATATGGTACCTGAAGATGAAAAGGTGATGTTCGGCAAACAAGAGGAGATTTTACAAACTTTTGGCTTAGGACGTGACTAAATGAACTTACGCAAATATTTACGTTCATTTGGATATGCTTTTGAAGGAATAATCACAGCATGTAAAGAGCAAAATTTTCGATCTCATTTGCTTAGTGCGTGCATTGTTATCATTGCAGGTTATTTCACAGGTTTATCACGAGTTGAATGGTTGATTGTGCTATTATTAATAGCACTGATGTTTGCGCTTGAAATGATCAATACCGCGATTGAGCGAGTTGTAGACTTAGCATCAACAGACATTCACCCACTCGCTAAGCAAGCTAAGGATGTTGCAGCGGGTGCGGTGCTTGTATTTGCGGTATTCAGTGCTATAATCGGTTTACTTATCTTTATACCGAAATGGTTTTAGTTTTGTTCCATTACAAGCTACCATTTCGCTATGTGAGGATAAATGCCAACTATGCTCTTATGCATGTGTGGTTTAACCGCTGGCAAAAATCAATTGAAAACCCCAGCAAATGTCACAGATTTTGGAGAGGCGCTTTTCAAGCAGGCTCGAAAAAATCTAGACGCTATTACGCTGTGGCGTAATGGATAGTGCCTAGTCAAAGAGGCATATTTGATTTTTATGTAGAGGAGAATTAGCATAGATGAAGATAGATATGCATGCATTACTAGAAGAGTCAAAAAAAGCACGCGAGAAGGCATATGTTCCCTATTCAAAATTTAAAGTGGGAGCTGCGCTTTTGACTAAAAATGGCGATATCATCCACGGCTGTAATATTGAAAATGCTGGCTATAGTATGACGAATTGTGCGGAGCGTACGGCGTTTTTTAAAGCCATTTCAGAAGGTGTTTATGATTTTGAGGCAATTGCGATTGTAGCGGATACGGAAGGACCCTGTGCGCCTTGTGGAGCTTGTCGCCAAGTGATGGTGGAGTTTTGCCCACCAACAATGCCTGTCTATTTAACAAATTTAAAAGGTGATGTCACGGTAACGTCAGTTGGCGAATTAGTACCGTTTGCATTTACAACGGAGGATTTAGAGAATGCTGGAAAATAATACTGGCTATAAGTCAGGCTTTATCTCAATTATTGGAAGACCAAATGTTGGGAAATCTACATTTTTAAACAGAGTCATTGGTCAAAAAATTGCCATTATGAGCGATAAGCCACAAACAACACGAAATAAAGTACAAGGTGTACTGACAACAGATGATAGCCAAATGATTTTTATTGATACACCAGGAATCCATAAGCCAAAGCATAAGCTAGGCGATTTCATGTTAAAAGTATCTAAAAATACATTGCGTGAAGTGGACGTTATCATGTTTATGGTAAATGCGGAGCAAAAGCTTGGAAAAGGTGACGAATTTATTTTAGAAATGCTCGAAGGTAATCCAACGCCTGTGTTTCTAGTAATAAATAAAATCGACCAAGTTCACCCAGATGAATTAATGGGTATTATCGACAGTTATAAGGAACGTTATGACTTTGCGGAAATTGTGCCGATTTCAGCACTTCAAGGTAATAATGTTGAAAACTTACTAGTAACACTTACTAAATATTTACCTGAAGGCCCACAATATTATCCTGCCGATCAAGTAACAGACCACCCCGAGCGCTTTATCATTTCCGAGTTGATTCGTGAAAAAGTGTTACATTTAACACGTGAGGAAATTCCGCATTCCATTGCAGTAGTCATTGATAAAATTCGTCGTGATGAAGAAAACGAAGGAAAAATTCGTGTAGCCGCGACAATTATTGTAGAGCGTGATTCTCAAAAAGGCATTGTGATTGGGAAGCGTGGAGCATTACTGAAAGAAGTAGGAATCCGAGCTCGTAAAGATATCGAAATGTTATTGGGTTCTAAAGTGTATTTAGAGCTATGGGTAAAAGTGCAAAAGGATTGGCGTAATAAATCGACACATCTTCGTGACTTTGGATTCCGCGATGATGAATATTAATTTTCTTCGTAGGGCTTAATTGTTTCAACTGAAGTCTACCGTATCGAGTATTGCAGTGGACAAGTGTTAGTTGAAGTAATGCTTGATTCAGAAGAAGGGAAAATGGAGCTGTCCAAATATGTTTGGAGAGCTCTATTTTCATGGAAAACTTGAAAAAAAGGAGGGGGATGGATGCTTTATAAATGGGAAGGTATTGTGCTAAAGGTGCGTGCGTACGGGGAATCCAATAAGATTGTGACGCTACTAACGCGAGAAGCTGGTAAAGTAGCAACGATGGCGCGAGGGGCCAAAAAACCTTCAAGCAGATTATCAGCTGTGACACAGCCCTTTACATATGGCATGTTTATGGTGCAGCATCATACAGGTATGGGCACTTTGCAACAGGGAGAGCATCTCAATTCAATGCGTCATATACGTGAGGATATTATAGCGACAGCCTATGCGAGCTATATTATGGAACTAGTGGAACGTGTAGTGGAAGAGGGAAAAGCAGAACCTTTTGCATTTGAAGTACTCTTGCAAGCATTACAAGCAATTGAAGATGGCTATGATCCGGAAGCTATTACCCTTTTTGTAGAGTGGAAAATGCTCCCTTATACGGGTGTGCAACCGATACTCCATGCTTGTGCTTCTTGTGGTGCAGTGGATGGGGAATTTGCCTTTTCTTTTGCACAAGGAGGTTTCTTATGCCACCGCTGTTATCAGCATGATCCATATATTATTCGCCTAACACCAACACAGTTAAAGTTAATCCGAATGTTTTATACCGTTCCAATTGATCAGATTGGTAAGCTGGAATTGAAAAAAGAAACAAAATATTTCATAAAAAAAATTATTACAACGATTTATGAAGAACAAACTGGAATCCGCTTTAAAACAAAAAAATTTATTGAGCAATTAGAAAGAACGCCTGAATTACAGTTAAGACCATCTACAGATAAAACAGAAATGCCAGAGGACAATTAATGTACCCTCTGGCTTTTTTACATAATGAATTAGTAGTCTTCCATATCATCGTATAAATCGTAATAAGTTGCCCATTTACCTGCAATTTTCATAAATTCAACATTTAAATATGCAGTTTCTCCATTTTTTCCAGTTACATGTATCATGGCATTGCCCTCTGCTAACGGTGTTACAATCAATTTGTTTCCATTAAGTACTGCTTTGACTGGTACTTTGTAAGTTGGATCAGAACCATCATCTAAATCTTCTAATGCAACTTGTACTGGTTCAAATGATAAATAATCGCTTGTAAATGTTAGTTCGTCGGTTAATTCGTAAAGGTCAATACTACGTACAAAATCATACGTATATACATCAGCCGCCATTATTTGTTGTTGGGTACCATTTGTGAAAGTTAATAAGTATTGTCCATCTTTAAAAATCGATAGTGTTGTATTATTATCTTTCGTTTCTAGTGCATAGGAATCCGAAGATAAAGCCTGTCCATCGGCTGTTTGTATACTTACTTCTGTAGGTGCGAACGTTAAATCCGTTTCATTTAAGTTGAGCGGTAGATGTTCTAAATAGTCTTCTTCCTTTACTTCTTCAAGCGTTGTTTGTAGCTTACCGTCTACAGTTTTTACATGAACTAAGAAAAAGAAATCTGTGAACTCTTCTGTCTCTTCGCTAAAACCAGAAATGACTAATTTACCAGTACCTTCTTTTAAAGGCTTAATCGTAATGGTATTTGTCATCATCTCTTCGTCATCCCATGTGAAAATATCCTCTGCCGGTTCAATTCCACCATAAGAAGCGAAAATATAATCTTGGTTAAAACGACTTGCAGAAATCGTAGCATTATGTTGAGTGTTTTCTGCTCTTACTACAAAAGAAGCCAGTTGAGAACGTTTTACATAGCTTTGAGGGCTAAAGGTAGTCGATGTCGTGCCTTTTGTAATGTTATTAGAAAATAATGTTTGAATATATGGCTCATATTCACTGCCAGCTTCTACATCTGTAAAGGGAATATCGATATCATCAGTAATTGTTAAATCAAAGCCCTTGACAATCATTTTCGACAATTGACCTCGTGTAATTTGTTTCGTTGGGTTGAAATACCCATTAGAGCCTCGGATAATCCCTGCTTCTGCTAGTGCAGCGATGGCACCGTAGTTTTCATTGTCAGGAGTAATGTCCTTAAAGTTAGGATTTTTTACATGAACAGTATCAAGATGTAAAATGCCTGCTAAAATTTTGGCAGCCTGTGTACGGGTAATAAAATTTGCGGGCTTGAACGTGCCATCTGGGTAGCCGGATATAATTCCACGCTCTGCTAAGTTTATGATTGCTTTCCCTTCCTCTGTTGAGGGATTTATATCGGGGAATGATGAAGCAGCATATGCTGGGGGTGCTATGACAATGGCGCTCGTTGCGATAGTTGTTGCCATAACCAGTTGATAAAAACGATGTGTATTCAATTTGTTTCCTCCAATGTCCATTTTTATAGCTTGCTTTTTTCTAGTAAAGATCCTTCCTATGTACAGTTTCAAACTTCCGGACGATTGATTGCGAATGGTTGGTATTACTATGTATTGTTAAAAATACGTACTTTAACACAAAAGATTAACTATAATAATATATTTATAACAAATTGTTGAAGGTGAGAATAGAGGGAATATTATCCACTATAAAATGGGAATTATGAGATATAAATAGCAATGAGCTTATGCTACTAGGAAAAAAAGATTAGTAGATAACATTTAGTGAGAAATTTTTTGTTTTTTAAGCCATTCTTTATATTAATAGAAAAATGGTTATTTTTTATAAATATACATTTATCTATATTTTTAAATAGGTCAAATGAAATATAACATTGCCTGAATATCGATAAAAATAAATAAAATAAATAAGAATAAATAACTAATTTTTAGCCGGTTTATAATATATGCATAGTATTAACTAATCATTTAAGCCCCATATACTAGTTGAAAAGGCATTTTAACCTATGATATTGTAAAGATACAAAGAAATGTAATATTAATTATTCTTGTATAATTATGCGAATTAAAGTTTAGGAATGTAATTTCAAACTATTTTAAAACCATGCCTCTATCAGCAAAACGTACTATTGTACGTTATTAGATTAATGCAGTCCTATGGAAAAGGGAGGGAGGTCACATAATGCTCTAACCATGCGTGTGTGGCTGATAAAATGCTAAAAAAAGTGATATTATGTATTGATGAAGTAGAAGCCGGTGATATTTTAGCAGAAGATATTTTTTCCGAGTATCGCCTATTAGCTAAAAAAGATTTAGTGCTAACTGAAAGAATTATTGCATTACTTAAACTTAGAAGAGTAGAAGAATTGTCAGTTTATCTATCATCAGATTCAGTAAGAATTGTTCATGATTTAAGTATACAACGTACAATGGAGTACGAAGATATTTTTGCACCACTGTTGGAGAAAAATGAAGAGATAGATGAATATCAAGTAGCGGTCAGTAATCTATTTATGTCAACGTTAGAAAATGTTGTACATGAATTACGTTATGGTCAAATATTAAAAAGTACGCAGGATACGGCATATGTCAGAGGTATATTTGAACGGATTTTAGCAGAAAAGAGTCGCTACGATTTGCTTATGCGTTTAAAGGAGTGGGATGAATACTCATTTGTCCATTCATTTGATGTCTTTGTTCTTGGAACAATTTTTGCAAGACAATTAGGCTTAACGGACATTGAGATGCTTGCCAGAGGTTATTTATTTCACGATATCGGCAAAGTTTTTATTCCACAAGAAATCTTAAGTGTAAAAAGAAAACTGTCCGAAGATGAATTTGATATAGTCAAAACACATACGACGAAAGGCTACGAGCTTCTTATAGAAAATGGTGAAGCTGATATTGCCTATTTGGCGCGCGATCACCACGAACGCTTTGCTGGAAAAGGGTACCCTAACCAACTGTGTGCAGATGATATGAGTGAAGGTGTTCAGTTATTACAAATTATTGATGTCTATTCTGCAATGACCTCAAAGCGTGTATATCATTCTGGATATGGTGCGACGGATGCTTTAGCAGTTCTATATCGTGATCGGCATTTATATAATGAAAAGTTTATGAACAAATTTGTAGAATGTCTTGGCATCTATCCTGTAAACTCAGTTGTGTTACTATCAGATAATCGTAGTGCTCAAGTAGAGCTTGTCTATGATATGTTCCCAACATTGCCGAAAGTAAAGTTACTAGATGAACAAACGTCCATGAACTTACCACTGAATTATAGTGTCAAAATTGTTAAAATGATTGATTATCGTGCCAATAGTTTTGAGGAGATTTTTAATTTATTTATCGAGCAGTTGATACGAAATGATGAAAATTCTTTAAGGGTACATTTCAATAAATTGATTGACCATTTACATCCGAAAGAAATTGTTTTAAAAATTTTTCTCCCAGCTTTTCGTATTCTTCGACTACTAACGAGAGAAATACAAACTGATATGAAGAAATATAAAAATTCCATACTCATATTAAATAAATTGTTGGAAGAACAATTAAATGTTTTGTACATGGATTATCAGCATGAGCAAACAACTATTTTAGTTGTTGAAACGGCTGTTCGAGAAAATTTTTTCATCAAACTTGTTCAGAGTATTTTGTATATTGACAAAATTGTACCATTCTTTATCAATCCGGGAGATGACCAGCGCATTACGCAACTAATGGAGCATTGTGGAGTCAATGTTGCCTATTTTATTGAGGAAGAATTGACGATAGACAGACGAGTGCGTCCTATGCGCGAAGGGACATTTCTCTATTACTCTCTAAGTGATATTGAGGAACTGTTAGTAAACTTAGTAGGGATGAGTATGAAAAAGTTTCTATTTGAAGAAAAAATGCAAGAGCGATTATTTATATCGTTAAAAGCATAAAGCAAGATATTTATGACGACCAAATCAACAGTTGATTTGGTTTTTTTTGTAAGCTTGCAAGAGGGATTAGATAAGGCAGTTGCAATTTTAAAGGGGGAGTTCGATTGGCAATTGATAGTATCATCGAATTGAATGAACAAAATATTGTTCAAAGTGGATGCTTTTGTCTACGCAGTAATCCACATGCTACAGGATATATAAATAAAAGTAACTGGCTTTATGAAAGATTTCATGAAGGATTAAAGTATATAAAAATAATGGACAATAATAAGCAGGCAGGTTTTATTGAGTATACACCGATTGAGTATTCTTCAAGGGTTGTGTTTGGTGAAAACTATGTTGTGATTCATTGTTTGTGGGTAAGTATTACTGGAAAGGGCTATGCCTCGAAATTGATTGATAGTTGTATAGAAGATGCAAAGAAACAACAGAAATCAGGTGTCATTGTCATTACAAACGCAAATAGTTCGTGGGTTCCGAGTAAGCAAATTTTTTTGAAACATAACTTTAAAGAAGTAGAGCAGGCACCAAATGGATTTGAATTGCTTGTTTATAAGTTCAGAAATGCACCAAATCCATATTTTCCGAACGATTGGGATAAGCGGCTAGCATCTTATCAGGAGCTAACAATATTCCGAACCCCTCAATGTCCCTTTGTAGATATTGCAACGGATAATGTTGTAGAGGCTGCAAAAAAACTAGGCATTCATGCTGAAATCATTGATGTGCAAAATAGAGAAGAATTAGTCAGACTTTCTCCTACGCCTTATGGTGTCTATGGAGTCATCTATAAAGGAAAATTACTAGCCTTTCATCGACTTACTGTGCATTCGGCGATAAAGCGTTTAAAAGCCTTTCATCCAATTGATGGTAATTAGAGCGCTAGTTTTAAAAGCGGAAGTGGGCAGTGACTATTGTAAACAACTAGACATACACTAGTGTTACAGCTTACGTGTATGCCCACAAAAAGCATCGCCGAAGCAAAAACGTGTTAGATTGACTGTAATCAATCTAACACGTTTCCTTTGCTTAAAACCTAACTAATCGTTTGAATTAAAATTGAAGATGCTTTTCGATATATGCTTTCACATCAGCGATTGGCATACGTACTTGTTCCATTGAATCACGATGACGAACAGTTACTTGACCATCTTCTTTTGAATCGAAATCGAATGTAATACAGAATGGCGTACCGATTTCGTCTTGACGGCGGTAGCGTTTACCGATTGATTGAGACTCATCAAAATCAACAGGGAATGATTTGCGTAACGCTGACCATACATCTGCAGCTTCATCAGATAATTTTTTAGAAAGTGGAAGAACAGCTGCTTTAAATGGTGCTAAAGCAGGGTGGAAACGTAATACTGTACGTTTGTCATCACCTTCAAGCTCTTCTTCATCATAGGCGTCACATAAAAATGCTAATGTCACACGGTCAGCACCTAAAGATGGTTCGATACAATATGGTACATAACGCTCGTTTGTTACTGGATCAATATAAGTGAAATCTTCGCCTGAATGTTCCATATGTTGTTTTAAGTCGTAGTCTGTACGATCAGCTACACCCCAAAGCTCGCCCCAGCCGAATGGGAATTTAAATTCGATATCAGTTGTTGCATTTGAGTAATGCGATAATTCATCTTCCTCGTGGTCACGTAGACGCATAGAATCTTCTTTCATACCTAAGTTTAACAACCAGTTTTTACAGAATTCTTTCCAATAGGCATGCCACTCAAGATCTTCACCAGGCTTGCAGAAAAATTCAAGCTCCATTTGTTCAAATTCACGAGTACGGAATGTGAAGTTCCCTGGCGTAATTTCGTTACGGAAAGACTTCCCGATTTGTGCGATACCAAATGGTGTACGTTTACGCATAGAACGTTGTACGTTTTTAAAGTTAACGAAAATTCCTTGTGCTGTTTCTGGACGAAGGTAAATTTCGTTTGTTGAAGATTCTGTTACACCTTGGAATGTTTTAAACATTAAGTTGAACTGACGAATATCAGTGAAATCTGCTTTGCCGCAATCAGGGCAGACAACATCGTATTTCACCATTGTTTCTTTCATTTGATCGAATGTCATACCATCAACGATAATTTCATCACCTTTTGCTAGCGCAGCATCTTCAATGATTTTATCTGCACGGTGACGCGCTTTACAAGCTTTACAGTCTACCATTGGGTCGTTGAAGTTGCCAACGTGACCAGATGCAACCCATGCTTTTGGATTCATCAGGATAGCCGCATCGATTCCAACATTATGTTCAGATTCTTGGACAAATTTTTGCCACCAAGCTTTTTTGACATTGTTTTTTAATTCCACACCCAGTGGACCATAATCCCAAGTATTTGCTAAACCTCCGTAGATTTCAGAACCCGGGAAGACAAAGCCACGATGCTTTGCTAAAGATACAATTGTTTCCATTGATTTGTTAGCCATAATAATAGCCTCCTTCGTAATTTTTCCTTGCATTTGAGTGAAACGTAACTGTCTGATAGGACGAATAGATAGACAACAATCATGATAGATTACCCTCATATTTGTTGAAAATAAGAATTCGCCATATCCAAAATAAAAATAGCACCCGTCTCCGGGCACGAAAATGCCCAGGGACGAGTGCTAATACCCGCGGTTCCACCCTGATTGTTTTAAACGCTTTGTTTAAAACCTCTTTTCAAAAAGTTAGCTCAAGGAGTGCCTTTCTCTGTTGCTATGTAGACTTTCACCATCTTCTACTCGCTAAATAAATGAACAGATACTTTTTTCCTATCATCGCCTGTATAACGCAAGATTGCTCGAAAATACATGGAGAGCAAGCGTCTGTGTCAATATTGTAGCATGTAGTTCTTTTCTTCGCAATAACCATTAAAATAGTATATAATAATTGAGCATAAGTATAACACTATTAGATTTGAGGCGGTGAGTCCAATCGAACTCAATAAACGTCAGGAAGACATTTTACAAATTGTGAAAGAGAACGGCCCGATAACAGGGGAACATATTGCAGAACGTCTCAATCTGACAAGAGCGACTTTAAGACCAGATTTAGCCATTTTGACAATGGCTGGCTTTTTAGATGCTAGACCAAGAGTTGGTTATTTCTATTCTGGTAAAAAAACATCCGTAACATTAACGGATAGCATTAACAATTTAAAAGTTAAAGATTTTCACTCTGGACCTGTTGTTGTACCTGAAACAATGACGGTGTATGATGCCATTTGCTTCATGTTTTCAGAGGATGTCGGGACCCTTTTCGTTGTCGATAAAAACGAATTTTTGACAGGTGTTCTGTCTCGTAAAGATTTAC
Source organism: Lysinibacillus sphaericus (assembly GCF_002982115.1). Lineage (GTDB taxonomy): Bacteria > Bacillota > Bacilli > Bacillales_A > Planococcaceae > Lysinibacillus > Lysinibacillus sphaericus. Next base: position 1,623,698 of record NZ_CP019980.1, read on the forward strand.
TGCGTACAAGTATTGGCACGCAGGATTTAAATAAAATTCCTGTACATATTATTATGACACGAATGCCAAATATCTCGTACTGTGAAAGATCCGATTCGTTAGTTGTTGCAGCTAATAAGCTAATAGAACGAGAAGTAGATTCATTACCGGTAATCGAACCACAAGAGGGTGGATTGACGATTGTAGGTCGTCTTACTAAAACGACCATTACACGTGCTTTCCTGTCGCTTGCGCAAAATGTCTAAAAATTGAAGGGGAACAGCATGAAAAGACTACGAGTTTTTGTTGTATCTGATTCAGTCGGCGAAACTGGGGATCAAGTAGCCAAAGCCGTAATTAGCCAGTTCCGACCAGGCTTGGAAAATACGATTATTCGGCGCTTTCCACATATTCAAACAGAGGAGCTTGTTCGAAAAATTGTGTGCCTCGCTGCAAAACAGAAGGCATTTGTTGTCTATACACTTGTTCGACAAGACATGCGTACATTACTACATGATTTATGTGAGAAAGAAAAAGTACATGCTGTAGATATTTTAGGACCAGCGTTGAAATCGATGGCAACCTTTATGGAAGAAATGCCATTAGAGACACCGGGCATTGTGCATCAACTTGATGACGACTATTTTAAAAAAATTGAGGCGATAGAATTTGCGGTGAAATACGATGATGGCAGAGATCCACGAGGCTTATTGCAAGCTGATATTGTACTTGTGGGTGTTTCACGTACATCAAAAACGCCTCTTTCACAGTATTTAGCACATAAACGTTATAAGGTGGCAAATGTACCATTAGTCCCGGAGGTCGCGCCACCAGAAGAATTATTTAAAATCGATCCGAAGAAATGCTTTGGTTTAGTTATCTCTCCTGATAAATTAAATTCAATACGAAAAGAAAGATTAATGACATTAGGGTTAAATGATGATGCCATCTATGCTCAGCATGTCCGTATTTTAGAGGAGATTCAACATTTTGAACAAGTTGTTGAGAAAATAGGTTGTAAAGTGATTGATGTAACAAATAAAGCTGTAGAGGAAACAGCGAATATTATTATTGAACAGCTAGCAAGTTGTAAATAAGAAACCAAATTGTGTAAACCACCTCGGGGTAGTAGAGGCGGTTTTTTTGAGTGGGTTTTGAAATTGGTATAGATAAATACTAATTTTTGTTTTATAATAATAAAATTGTGGTAAAAATATTTAAAAAGAGAAAAATCCTATTTTTTTGTCGAGAAATAAAGGATTTTTAAAACGGATATCGAATTGTGTTCTAGAACGTAAATTAAAGATGGTGATGAATTTGGCAGGGAAAATACCAGAAGAAGTGATTGAGCAGATTCGTACACAATCGGATATTGTCGATGTTATTAGCGAATATATGCAGCTAACAAAGCGCGGGCGCAATTGGTTTGGTCTCTGTCCTTTTCATGGAGAACAAACGCCATCTTTTTCTGTGTCAACCGACAAACAGATTTTTCATTGTTTTGGTTGCGGTGCAGGCGGTAATGCCATTACTTTCGTCATGGATATCGAAGGGATTTCTTTCCCAGATGCAGTCGTCAAACTAGGTGAACGTGTGGGTGTACATTTAGATGTTGGTCCAACTTTGCCTCAAGCGACGACAAAGATTTCAAAAGCGGAAGAAAGGATGAAAGAAGCACATGCTTTTGCGGCAGATTTTTTTCATCATTTATTGCTGAACACAGAAGATGGGGAAGAGCCTTTAAATTATTTGCTAGAAAGAGGATTTACAAGGGAACTTATCGAATCTAATAGCATTGGATGGTCTCTCCCAAGCTTTGATGCATTAACGATATTGCTTGAAAGAAAAGGTTATAACTTACAAGAAATCGCAGATAGTGGTCTAGTAATCAAACGTGAAGGAGAAGAACGCTATTTTGATCGTTTTCGGGGACGTATTATGTTTCCAATTCGTGATGAGAACGGTAAAATTATTGCCTTCTCAGGGCGAATTCTGTCATCGACAGGTGAAGAGGCAAAATATTTAAATAGTCCAGAATCACCAATTTTTCAAAAGAGTGAAGTGCTATATAACCTAGACAAAGCACGAACCTCTATTAGAAAAAATCGTCAAGTAGTGTTGATGGAAGGTTTTATGGATGTTTTAGCTGCAACTTCAGTTGGTGTAACAAATGCCGTAGCAACAATGGGTACTTCGCTTACGAATCAGCATATCACAAAGCTAAAGCGCTTAGTAGAGCAAGTTACGATTTGCTATGACGGTGATAATGCTGGATTTGATGCGGCGAAACGAGCGGCACAGTTATTACAAACGGAGCGCATGAAAGTGAATATTGCGGTGATACCAGATAAACTAGATCCTGATGAGTATATTCAAAGTCTAGGTGGACAGGCTTTTAAGGAACAGATTTTGGAAAACCCACATACGTATATTGCTTTTATGATGATGCATGCTAGACGAAATAAGAATTTTCAGTTTGAAAATGATACGCTTCAATATATTCAAGAAGTACTCGAACAATTAGTGGGTAGCTCCTCACCGATTGAACGAGATTTGTATATCCGACAGCTATCGAATGAAACAACGATTTCGGAAGAAGCAATTTATGCCCAATTCCGAAAACTAGAGGCAAATCAGGTACGCACTGCGAAAGTGGAAATGCCAACGCATACACCTTCGATGCCAGTCACGCAGCGACAAAAGCCTATGGACGCAGCAGAACGTGCCGAACGTTTATTACTGGCTCATATGCTTCATAATATAGATGTAGTGGACAGGGTATTACGTAGTGAGCAAAAAGAGCCTTTTGTACGAGATGCATATATGGCAGTTTTTGTTCGATTGGTAGGATTTTATGAGGAATATGGTCATCCAGATTATCAGCGCTTTGTCGAGATATTAGATGACGCTGAATTACGCAAAATTGTGATGGAAGCTGCTTTAGTGGAAAGGGATCCAGACCAAGCAGAGTCAGAGGTTACAGATTCTATTCGACAGCTTCAAAAATATAGAATTGAGCAGGAAATTCATCAAAAGATGCATGAGTCAAAGGAAGCGGAGAAGATGCACGAGTATGCGCGTGCACTTGAAATCGCCCAACAGATTATTCATTTAAGAAAATCGTTATCGGCGATTTAACCCGATTCGGTTGTTTAGAAGGAGGAAGGTTTATGGCGGACAAGTCTGAACGTTCAAAAGAGGTAGAAGTAGAAATTACATTAGATGAAGCAAAAAAATTACTACAAGAAAAGGCGAAAACAGAAGGTGAAATTTCAATGAAAGAAATTTCAGAGAAATTACTGCCTTATGAGTTGGAAAATGAAGAAGTTTTTCATTTCGCTGAAGATCTTGAAAAACATAAAGACATTCAAATTATCGGTAAAGAAGAATTTGAAGAAGAAAGCTTAATGAAAGAAGAAGCTAACGAAGAAACGTTCGATTTAAATGATTTAAGCGTACCACCAGGGGTAAAAATTAATGATCCTGTTCGTATGTATTTGAAAGAGATTGGTCGTGTAGATTTACTTTCTGCTGAGCAAGAAATTGCACTGGCAGAACGTATTGAGCAAGGGGATGAAGAAGCGCGTAAACGTTTAGCTGAAGCGAATTTACGTCTTGTTGTATCAATCGCCAAACGCTATGTGGGCCGTGGAATGTTATTCCTTGATTTAATTCAAGAGGGGAATATGGGACTTATTAAGGCAGTTGAAAAATTCGACTATCGTAAAGGTTTTAAGTTCTCCACTTATGCAACATGGTGGATTCGTCAAGCGATTACACGTGCGATAGCGGACCAAGCACGTACAATACGTATCCCTGTGCACATGGTAGAAACAATTAACAAATTAATTCGTGTGCAACGTCAATTATTACAGGACTTAGGTCGTGAACCGTCTCCAGAAGAAATTGGCGAGGAAATGGATTTAACACCTGAAAAAGTACGTGAAATTTTAAAAATCGCGCAAGAACCAGTATCTCTTGAAACGCCAATCGGTGAAGAAGACGATTCACATTTAGGGGACTTCATTGAAGACTCAGAGGCTCAATCTCCTTCTGATCATGCAGCCTATGAATTGTTAAAAGAACAGCTAGAAGATGTATTAGATACATTAACAGACCGTGAAGAAAACGTACTACGTTTACGTTTTGGCTTAGATGATGGACGTACACGCACGTTAGAAGAAGTAGGGAAAGTATTTGGTGTAACACGTGAACGTATTCGTCAAATTGAGGCAAAAGCACTTCGTAAATTGCGCCACCCTTCTCGCAGTAAACGTTTAAAAGATTTCTTAGAGTAAAACAGAACTTCAAACTTATATATGCAAACCCCGCCACTTAAATTTTGTAGCGGGGTTTGTTGTTTATAAGCTATTTTTAAAGTAGCTTTCCTTCTTTGGGGCATTTAGCAGTTTGAACACTATTAAACCATGTAAATTTAACATAATGATATAAGAGATGTAAAAATACATAATTTGAACGGATGATAAGTTCCGTTTTTTGCGACTTTTTACAGATGTTCTTTCTTTAATTGTGAGATAAAATTGTAGTACAACCATTATTAAGCAATGTTTGGAGAAAATACGATGACAAATCCACGGAAAAAAATTATTTTAAATGAGATATTGTTTTGGAAGCAAAATAAGCTATTACCAGAGCACTACTGTGACTTTCTAGCCACTCTTTATGCAGAGGGAAATGATGTGGAAGAGCTAGAGGAAGCAACTCATAAACAGGCAGTATTGCCTTTAGAAAAACGAAAAATGATGTTCTTCATAGTGGGATTATGCTTGGGTATGCTACTGCTCTTGTATATTTATTTTACAGTCACTTCTTTATTGCTTTTATTAACAGGTATTGTAGCCATTGCTACAATTACATTATTCATAATGGCTTTTCGAGTTGCGACCAAAAATAACTTATTAGCACCTGTCTTTCATATTATTGCTGCTATCTTGTTATTTAGCTTATCTATTCGCATGTATACTACATATTTTAGTGGAAATAATACTGTGCTGTTTGTCATTATCGCTGCAAATTGTGGGGTATGGCTAGTATCAGGTATCAAAATGAAGTTGCTTTATTTCACAGTATCTGGTGGTCTCGGGTTATTAGCACTTATTGGTTATTATTTGTATAATTTTATGTAAAAAAATACACCGCTATGACGAACTTTTCATTCATAGCAGTGTATTTTATTTTTGTAATATAGTAGTATGACTTTTTTAAAAAAGTATAAATAGAAGAAAAAATAGAAAAAACATCGAATAATAATATATCAAAATAATAGTATAACCTATTTGTGAAATTGTTAGGATAAATCAACAGCATAATAGGACATAAAGGTTTTATACGACAGCTATTAAATTTTTCATTGGACGTATATGATTGCCAATATGGTGGCAAAATATTGGCGAGAAGTGAAAGAGTTGAGTTATTAGAAGGTACATTATCAGTCCATATTTTGGGTTTAACAAGACATAATTTATCCAATTGATACAGAAATGTCGAAATTGTTACAAACAAAGGAAAACTTAGCGAATGGGGCTTTTCGTTTCTTGTTTAATGCAGTACAATATTAGATGTTGACTGATTCTATATTATAATAGAAGTAGACTTATTATGAGGAGGGGAAACATATGAAAAACAATCCAGTCGTTCCTTACATCTTGATTCTGGCATTTGGTATAGGTCTTATTTTCTTCATGTCTTTACAAGGCGCAGATAACAAGAAAGAAATTGCTGCTGAACAAGAGGGCGGTGGCGAAACTACAGAAGCTAATGATGATGGTTCTGCATTAGTACAAACTTGTATCGGTTGTCACGGTGGTGACTTAACTGGTGGTGTTGGTCCAAACCTACACGGTTTAGATGAAGCTCGTATCGTAGACGTGTTAACAAACGGTATCGAAGGCACACCTATGACACCAGGAATGAAAAACGAAGCGGAAGCAAAAGCAATCGCTGAGTACATTTCTACTCTAAAATAGTTTTAAAAAATGGCTGTACTAAAAAGTGTCTTTACGCTTTTAGTACAGCTTCTATTATGATGGAGTTGCTCAAAAATCTGAGACAACTCCATTTGTTTTTTTGTTCAACATCATACATACTAGAGTGGACTCTATATTTATAAGGTAGGCGGTTTAAAATGAACGCACAAAAATTATCAAAACGTTTAGAAACAGTGGCAAAATTTGTTCCAACTGGTGCGGTTGTAGCAGATATTGGCAGTGATCATGCATATTTACCATGCTATTTAATTCATAAGGGGATTGCTGCGAGCGCAGTAGCCGGCGAGGTTGTAAAAGGACCATATGAATCAGCGCTAGGACAAGTAAAAAAAGAAGGGTTAACGGAGAAAATTACTGTTAGACTGGCAGATGGCTTAGCTGCAGTGGAGGCAACTGATCATGTAGATACTGTAACAATAGCTGGTATGGGTGGACCACTCATTGTGTCGATATTAGAGAAACATCCACAAAGCTTACAAGGTGTTACACGTCTGATTTTGCAACCTAATATTCATGCAAAAGTTATCCGGGAATGGGCTTTAACAAATAATTGGGCCATTCTCGATGAAGATATTTTAGAAGAAGATGAAAAAATTTACGAAATTCTTGTCTTACAAAGAGGAGCGATGACATTATCTCCATCGGAAATCTTATTTGGTCCTAAATTATTGTTACGTAAAGCACCAGCTTTTTTAAAGAAATGGCAACGAGAAAAAGAAAATTGGCAACGTGTTTTACAGTCCATTGAAGGGGCAGAGCCAACTCTTGAAATTGAGGAAAAACGTGCAGAATTAACAGCACTACTTGATTTAGTGGAAGGAGTTTTATAGCATGAAATCAGTAAATGGTCAGGAAATTATACAATTATTTGAATCATGGTCACCAAAGCATCTTGCATGTATGGAGAATGATCCAATTGGACTTGCCATTGGAACGTTAAATAAACCTGTAAACAAAGTATTAGTGACATTAGATGTGAATGACGCCGTAGCAGACGAAGCGATTGCCCAAGGCTGTGAACTGATTATAGCGCATCATCCGCCTATTTTCCGTCGACTAGCGAATATTCGTACGGACAATCCCGCTGGACAATTATACGAAAAACTTATTAAACATGATATTGCGGTCTATGCCGCACATACAAATTTAGATGTAGCGGAAGGTGGCGTCAATGATTTATTAGCTGATGCATTGCTGCTCGAAAATCGCTCTATTTTAGAGGAAACGTATGCTGAGGATGTTTTAAAACTAAGCGTTTTTGTACCGACTGCCGATGCAGACGTGCTGCGTGAGGCATTAGCAAAAGCGGGAGCAGGTCGTTTAGGTTCTTATGAAGCGTGCAGTTATACATCGAGTGGAGAAGGGCGTTTTCGTGCACTTGAAGGGGCAAATCCGCATGTTGGTTCTATTGGAGAATTACATGTCGAGGAAGAAGTCAAAGTGGAAGTGGTTTTGCCCGCGTCCATTAAAAACCGCGTATTGAAGGCACTGTTAAATGCCCATCCATATGAGGAGCCTGCGTATGATATCATTCGCTTGGAGCAACAAACGAATCGTATGGGATTAGGTCGTGTTGGCTATTTACCAAAAGAAATGCTGTTACAAGATTTTGCAGAGTTTGTAAAGAAACAACTAGATGTACCAACTGTTCGTGTTGTCGGCGATTTGCAGTCAACAGTAAGAAAGATTGCACTAGTAGGTGGAGATGGAAATAAGTATATTTATACGGCAAAGCGTGCAGGTGCCGATGTCTTTTTAACAGGCGATATGTATTTCCATACGGCACAGGATGCACAAGCAATTGGTTTGCAAATTGTAGACCCAGGTCATCATGTTGAAAAAGTAATGATTGCGGGTGTTGCGAAAAAAATGGCAACATTGTGTGAGACCAAAAAATATAGAGTAGAATTTGTCCAATCTACTATTCATACAGAACCATTTTTATTTGTTTAAGAGAGGGGAATACATGTGGCAAATGGGAAACCTGCTGGGAATAATGCAGGCAAGTTATGGATTATTATCGGCTTACTAATTGCTGTGTTTGGTGGCGGTATGACACTTATGACAAATATGATGAATGAGAAAAAAATAGATGCCATGACTGCGCAATGTGAAAACGATGGAGGCAAAGCCATCGTGTCAAAAGAAAAGAGCTTTCTAGCAACAAATTATTCGTTTGAATGTAAAAAATAGTATGATTCGCGTATGAATGAACGCAACTTTTAAAGGAAGTTCCTTTAAAGGTTGCGTTTTTTTGCTATGGACTTACAGGTAAATCTACTATTTTTTTATTGTTATATAAATATTAAGAATATATTGATTTTTCTATCATCTTATGCTATATAAAAAATAATTAAATGAGAATCCGTTGAGAATGTGAATTGTAGGAATGTGGAACAGTGTTGATGATAACAAAATGCTAGAAATAGGAGGTATATTTCTATATGAAAAGAGGCGATAAAATTAAAAAGATTCCAGCACCATATATTTATCTAATGCTAATATTTATTTCGTTACTATCATTAATCAGGGATTATGAAAGTAAGCCTATTTGGATAAAGATTATTGCGATACTTGGCATTTTAGGATTTTCAGTATTCACATATTTGGAGAGAGATAAATTTTTTAGAAAGTAAAGTGTTCTATTAATTTCTATCCATTACATAATAAAAAATAGCCATAATTTCTTCCTTGTCAAATGAAAGGAGGTGAGCCATATGTTAGCCAAAAAAACTGTGAGGGTGAAAATAGTAGTGTTAGCGTTGATGGCATTATTGTTATTGCCATCTGGCGTTTTGGCAGTGTCCCATAAAGCTATTCAGGAACCCATAATTGCTACAACATCAATGGTTGCCACACAAAGTGATCAATTCAACCGCGGAGACATTTCCCGTAAATGGCTAGCACCAGGACCAATCACGCAATATCCACATGAAGGTGGCACTTGGGAGTATGGATTTTGGGATGTTAAAGTTCGTTCCTACTACACAGTGGATCGCTGTCATGGAAGCACAGTAGAGTTGAATGGTAATCGATCAAGATCAGCTGATACTGCAGCAGGACAAAAATCCATTGCTGAACTTTGGGCGGTGCAGTATCCTACTCACGTTGATCGATATTACTATCGAGTATGCGATTAATTACTAAAGATTCCATACTTTAGAGGCTTGGAATGTCTTTGGCAGTAGGCTTTCCAAGCTTCTCAATTAAGTATTTAGGAGGAGTGGTTATGCTTAAAAGAGCAGTGCAACTGACATCTTTGATTTGTGTAATGATGCTGTCTCTGCTTATTTTTCAATATACCTCACTTGTCCAACAGCGGTTGCCATTAGGCACTACGAATCAATTTGATTTAAATCTTGCTGAAACCACTATTGCAAAAGATCAATTGGTTTCGGATCTTAACCGACTAACAGATCAATATAATGCAATTGTAGTCAAAACTTCAGTTGATCCAGAAAACTACGACAACAAAAAAGATATTCTCTATTTTGGGACTGCTATACCAGCATTTCATGGTTTGCTTATAGAGCACAATGCGATTAAGTGGTTCGAATCTGCTTTAACAGGTGAATTGCTTTCAACTGCAGATATAGGCACCCGTTCTTTATCTGGCACCTATGCTTTTAACGCTGGAAAAGATTTTCAAGAAGCACTGAAACATTGGGCGCAACAGCATCAAATTAGGATTTTATTTGTTCAAGAACCATCGCTACTTACAATCGTTTATGCATATTTATTTCAAAATGGTATAGGAAATGCTTTGCTCGCTTCCTTGCTGTTATTAGTAACGACCATTATTACTTGGATATTTCAACATGCAAAAGCAAGGTCTATTCGATTATTAGGTGGTGTTAAAGCAGGGAAAATTCATGTGGAAGATACAACGACTATATTATCTTTTATCTTTGTCGGATTTTTGTTAGGTTTGTTCATTTCATTATGCTATGTAGGTGTCGTAAAGGACATTCGACAAATTCCATTCGTATTGAATCCTCTACTACTTTGTCTAATGCTATTCTTAATTGTTGTTGGCATCATCACAGCATTGCTTTCGCTAACTGCTAGTCCAAAAGCTGCCCATATAGCCAAAAGACAAATTCCGTTGAAGCGGTTTTTCGTAATGGGAAAGCTAAGTCAGGTTCTTGTTATGATTTTATCGCTAATTGTTATACCGACCATCATCACCTCTTTACTAATAACCAATCAACTGTCGAAAGAATATGCGCTTTGGGACAAAATGCACAATATCGTTCGGCTATCAATGTTTGACTTGGATTCATTAGAACAAGAGTCGACTCTTCCCGAGGTAGAAGCTTTTTTTTCTAAAATGCAAGAAGCTAATAATTTAAGTCTTTCTTTAGTTATCAATAAAGCGATTTTTTTAGAGTCACATCAAATGGGAGGATATGATCATATTATTATAACAGATCGTGCTTGGATTGATTTGCTAGAAATAGGTGTGGAAACAGAAGGCAAGGGCGGGAAACTCATTGCAAAAAATGATAAAGATTTACCAGATGAATTGGCATCGTTTTTAGAAGGGCAAATTCCGTTATGGACGAAACATAATGATGTTTATCCAGCGCAAGGTTTGACTTTTTACGAATATAAGGGAATGAAATTTCTTGCATTACCACCAAATGTTGGTTTAGCAGGTGAAACAGTGCAAGCAGAAAATCCGTTAGTTATACTGATAGATGGTCATCTAACAGACATTGTAAAAACGAAAGGGTTCTTAATATCTTTAGCTTCTAGCGGAAATATCGTTTTTTTTGATGAAGATCATTTACAAGCCGCTTTAGCTAACTCCGTTATGAAATCTTCTATCACGTCGATTAATGGGATAGCAGACGTTGCTTTGGAAACGGCTCAAAGGTTTAAACAACAATACGTTTACTATATTGTAGCGGGACTGCTAATTTTCGTAACAATGCTGTTGACTGCTGTATTGAATGGCAGACTATGGGCTGGCACGAATGGTAAACGTATTTTCACCTTGCACACCTTTGGTTACCCATACACATCGATTATTGGACCGGTTTTAAAGCGACAACTATTTATCATCATTCTAACAACAATTGTCGGTTCTGTAATTGGTTATTTTATACACTATGTGCAACTTAGTGTTTTACTTCCATCTGCATTGATTGTCGGCTGTTTCTATCTGATAGGTAGTACTATTTCCTTTAAAAATTCAGCAAAACAAGCATTTTATCGTACGAGTCATCGGTACAATTAAATGTACTAAAGGAGTAATTGATATGATTATTAAAACACAAAAAATTGGCATTGAAATTAGTGGAAAAACGATTTTTTCTAATATTTCCTTAGAGATCAACCCGAATGAAATGATTGCCATTACCGGTCCATCTGGTAGTGGCAAAACAACACTTTTAAATTGTTTAGGGCTTATCCAATCAGTTAATAGCGGGGACATCCTAATAGAAAATCAAAATGCTAGTAAATGGAAGGAAAAAGAAAAAACAAGTTTTTGGAAAGATAAAGCGGCATTTATTTATCAAGATTATGGGATTATTGAGGATGAAAACATTAGTTATAACGTGACATTAAATAAGCAACAAGCAAAGGCAAAGATTGTGGAGGAAATTCTACATACGGTTGGACTTGGGGGAAGAGGTCAGGAAATGGCGGCTGTGTTATCAGGAGGAGAAAAACAGCGACTAGGCGTAGCGCGTGCAATTTATAAGAAGGCTTCAATTATCTATGCGGATGAACCAACAGCATCACTTGATCAAATGAACAGAGAAGTCATTATTAATCTACTAAGAAAGTGTAGTGAAAACGGTGCTAGTGTGATTATTGCAACGCATGATGAAAGGCTTGTAAGTGTTTGTGATCGAAGTATTAATTTGAATCCATTTATGTAAAAGAAGCGAAACGGTGGAATATTGTTCTGGTGTTCCAGGGCTTCATGACAACCTACATTTAAATGTAATAAAAATAAAAATTCACTATACAAATTTCTACCTTCGTCTATACTTGATTTAACGCAATGCAGAAGGGAGTGGCGAAATGTGTTTATTCGTTTAACTAAGGAGCAACAAGAACAAATCATCGCCGATATACAACGCTTTTTCTATAATCAACGTGAAGAGGATATTTCCGATTTTGAGGCACAAAGGGTATTTGATTTTGTAAAAGAGAATATTGCTCCATATATTTATAATGCGGCCATTTCAGATGCAAAATATGTAGTGGAAAGTCAATTATCAGCGCTGGACGAAGAACTTATCGCTTTGGAACGCCCAATAAAAATAAAATGACAAGTAAAAGAGAAACAATGCAGCAAATTGTTTCTCTTATTAGTATTTCAATTTGGTATACATTGGTTTAAAAACAAAAAAATACAATTAAATAATTGACAAATAGAAGGAATATATGGTAATTTTATCTCGAATTAAAGATAATTGACTCCAAAGTATATAACTCCAAGATAAATTTGTACAAAGTATATATCTTGAATTCAAGATTTAAAGCCTGCTTTATCGTATTTTTATTGAATAAAGTGCTGTTGTCTTGCACACCATGGCTAAGAGAATGCATTTTACAGGCTGTTAATACACTTTCGTTATTATTAAGGAGGAATAGAAATGTTGAAAATTGGGATTATTTTAGGTAGCACACGTGAAGGACGGTTAAGCCCACAAGTGGGGCAGTGGGTAAAAGAAATAGCTGAAAAACGCCGCGATGCAGAATATGAAATGATTGATATTGCTGAATTCAAACTACCCCTTTTAGGAGAGCCAGGTGGCGATGCTTCGGGCGCAGCTGCGTGGTCACAAAGAGTTGCTGCATGTGATGGTTTTGTATTTATTGTGCAAGAGTATAATCACTCTATTTCAGGAGCACTTAAAAACGCTTTAGATTATTTACGTCAAGAATGGAATAATAAAGCAGCAGGTATTGTGTCTTACGGTTCTGTAGGTGGTGCTCGTGCCGCAGAACATTTACGCGGAATTCTTGGTGAATTATTAGTAGCAGATGTTCGTGTACATCCTGCACTATCTTTATTCACAGATTTTGAAAATGGCACAGTATTTAAGCCAAAAGAGGTGCAAGCCGATTCAGTCAACCAAATGCTCGATCAAGTTATTCCATGGGCGAATGCTTTAAAAACCATTCGCTAAGCAGCACTAGCATACACCAGTATGCTAGTGCCAGTCACCCAAACAATTATGAAAATTCAAAGAAACTTCTCCATTGGATAATCAAATGCATTATGATAAAGGTAGCAGAATTCATTAGAAAAAAGTTCTGGCAAATACCTTGATAACATTCTAACAAAAAGTGGGGAAGTTTATGCAAATAGTAACTGTTCAACATTATGATGCATTTAGTACGGAGCCTAATAAGGGGAATCCTGCTGGGGTTGTAGTGGAAGGAAGCCAATACAGTGAGCAAGAAATGCAAGAGATTGCTAAAATGGTAGGCTTTAATGAAACTGCCTTTGCCTTGCCATCTAATCAAGCAGACATACGTATCCGTTATTTTACACCAGGGCACGAGGTGGATTTATGTGGACACGCCACAATGGCAACCATTTATGCTCTACAAACACAAGGGTTTTTAGCAAATAAATCAAGCATTACAATTGAAACGAAGGCGGGGATATTGCCAATCCTGCTGGAAGAAAAAGAGGAAAAGCTATACATAACAATGCAACATGCGGCACCACAATTCGTAGATTTTAACGGTTCTAAGGCAGCGCTTGCACAGTCGATCGGTTTAAACGAAGATGAATTACATGCAGAATTACCCATTGTCTATGGGAGCACAGGCTTATGGACTTTATTAATACCTGTCCAACACTTAGCCTCGTTTGAAAAAATGAGTCCACAAACTGCTACATTTCCGTCTATATTACAAGAAATGCCAACAGCATCGTTGCATCCATTTTGTTTACAAGCATTCGATAAGTCGGCAGATATGCATGCTAGACATTTTTCATCGCCATACTCTGGCACAATACAAGATATCGTAACGGGGACGGCTTCAGGCGTCATGGGAGCATATTACGCAAAGTACATCGATTCTGAAGTGTTATATCCAAAAACACTCGTTGTTGAGCAAGGTCAAGAGCTTGACCGAGATGGTCGCGTCCATGTTCATGTAAACAAAGTAGATGGTGAATTGGACATTTCAATCACAGGAACAGCTGTCTATGTAAAGGAATTAAAAGTCCAAATTTAAGTGCCAGTCACTCAAACAATTCTCATACAATTTCAAACAAAAGAGACTGTTCTTTATTAGAACAGTCTCTTTTGTTATACGTTCTTTACTTTTGTAGTATGTCACACACTCTACCTATTTGGCCATCTGTTAAACGAACTTTAATACCATGTGGATGGTTCGAGGAGTTGGTTAAAATATCTTTCACGATACCTCTCGTTTTAACACCTGTTCGCTGATCTTTTTTAAGAATTATATTGACCTCTAGGCCCGGATAAATATCTTTTCGATTTTGACCGTTCATACTGTACCTCACATTTATATAGCATGACTCAAATTATAGCATATGTGTCGTTAGTTACCTATGGCAAATAGAGATTGAAAAAGTGAGGCTACTAAAGCGACAAATAAAGTATCATCTGATTGAAACAGTTTAAAGACAATTCCTTCGCGACGAATCCCACTATCTACAAAGCTTGCACTCGCAATTTTTTCATCATTGCAATATAAAAATGCGGTTGAAGTAAAGTCTTTCTCAAAACGAAAGACGAGGCCATCCATTGTAAAGGAATAGGAAGATTCCAATAATTGAACCGTTTTTCGCTGAATAGCTATCATGCTTCCATCTGGCATGATTAAGTGATGGCTTACACCTTGTGTTATCAGTGTGGAACGCACTTGAAAAAGAGCTTCTCCTTTCGTAGTGCGCGTTTCATAGCGATGTGGCAACGATTGTTGTGTTGCTACTAGCGCAGCTACATTCAGTACTTTTACAATATTGGAACGTTCGACAGGTTGGAGAATACAAACTGTTTCATGGTGACTATTTAGGATAGGGTACTTTGACGGTCTATCAAATGCTTGGGAATATGTAAGTGTAAATGTTGCCATAAAAAAACCTCCAATTTACTTACTATACGAGTAAGCAAGACTGGAGGTTTCATTATTGAGTGTTGGGAATCATTTTAACTTTGTGCATGCTGTCTGCTCCGAATCGATGTTATTTCTTCCTGTGAAACGGCATTTAACTTTTTGTAATTTCACTACATTTTTTAATATATATATGATTAAATTAAAATAATAATAACAATAATATGTCTTTTTTCTAAAAAAACTTGTATCACGCTTTTTTTATGTAGTAAAATTACAAATAAATTTGGGAGGTGATTTTCAATTGTTAAGCTTTGAAGAAAGAATTAATAGCAAAATGAGCTCGCTAACTATTTCTGAGAGGAAGGTAGTCGAGCAGCTAAAAATGCATGAGCAACCCTTTTTGCTGTCAATGAACGAACTTTCACTATTAAGCAAGGTGAGTGAGCCGAGTGTTGTTCGACTGTATAGAAAGCTTGGATATGCTAGTTACCAAGAGTTAAAAGTAGCACTTGCTCAAGAACAAGTAAATAACGGTATCACATCAATAGGGAATTACAATGAGATTAAGGATGAAGATCTTGCTGATGTCGTTTTCGATAAAATGGCCGATCAGCTTGCCACAGCGATGTCGATGACGAAAGAAAAAATAAACGTTCAACAGATGGAAGAAGCGGTTCAAATTATCTCAAAAGCAGACAGAGTGTTTTTTTTCGGACAAGGTCTTTCTGGTAACATTGCAGAAGACGGTGCTCATAAATTTATGAGAATGGGCGGTACGACAATTGCTGTAAAGGATCCACATTACCAAGCGATTTATGCTAACCATATGTGTAAAGATGATGTTGTCATTGTCATATCGCATTCTGGAGAAACAGTCAATATTATAGAGGTAGTGAAAATGAGTCAAAAAAGTGGAGCATTTGTCATTGTTATTACATCGAATTCAAACACAACGCTTGCTCAAATGGCTGATACGTTGCTTCTTACGCAGGCGCAAGAGACAGAAAAGCGATCGGATGCGATGGTCAGTCGCCTCGTGCAACTTGCTTTAATTGACACCTTATTTACAAGGGTTGTTGCAATCGGAGGGAGTCATGTAAAAGAATCCATTAATCGTTCAAGATTAGCTGTTACTAGAATGAAGAAGTAAATGATAAATAAAATGTAAGCGTTGTCACCTTAACTAACTTTTTACTTAAGGAGGATACACTACAATGTTAACAGGTCATACACTCATTTTTGGATTTGTTCTTGCTTTAATTGTTTTATTTGTCCTTATTATTAGATTCAAATGGGATGCCTTTGTCTCTCTTTTAGTGGTTGCCCTTGGTCTTGGCTTATTGTCAGGCATTCCAGCGAAAGAAATCCCTGGCATTATCGCTACCGGATTTGGCAATACACTAGCTGGTGTTGGTATTCTAATCGGACTTGGAATATTATTTGGTCAATTTTTAGCATCATCAGGGGCCATTAATAAAATTGCTACTGGGATGCTAAGCGTCTTTGAGGTGAAAAAATCTCCTTACGCTATTGCAATGACATCGATTACTGTTTCAATTCCTGTATTCTTTGATGCAGCGTTTATTATTTTACATAAATTAATCCAAAATATTTCTCTTAAAACAAAAATAGCACTTTCTACTTTTGTTGCAATTCTTTCGATTGGATTAATTACTGCCCATAGTTTAATTATCCCGACACCAGGGCCATTAGTGGTTGCTGACCAAACAGGCTCGGATATCGGAGTATTTCTTCTTTATGGATTGCTTGTTTCCATTCCTGGCGTACTCGTAGGTGGCGTCATGTATGGAAAGTTTATCGGGAAGCGCATTGCAAATAATGGACGTCTTGATGATTATGAAATGTCTGAAGGAAATAGCACAATTGCTGACAGAAAAGAAATTTCAACAGTTCTTTCATTTAGCATACTCGCTTTACCAATTATATTGATTTTATCGAACACATTCATGAATTTACTATTCAGAGGCAACCCAGAACATTTCGTTCCGACCTTTTTTTCCGTTATTGGAGATAAAAATGTTGCACTGTTAATTAGTTTAGTTGTCGCGATGTTTGCCTTAAAGCCATACATCAAGGAAGATTCTAAAACTGTGTTTGCCAAAGCGTTTAATCAAAGCGGTTTGGTCATCCTTATTACTGGAGCAGGTGGTGCCTTTGGTAAAGTGGTTCAAGAAACAGGCATTGGTGATTTACTTATTGCTATGATGCAAGGGCTTAATATGCCTGCCTTATTACTTGCATTTTTATTTTCGCAAATTCTTCGTGCATCGCTTGGGTCTGCCACGGTTGCGTTAGTGACAACATCTGCAATCATGGGTCCGATAGCGACGGAACTTGGCGTATCGCCAGTCCTATTGGGTCTTGCAATTTGTGCAGGCGGGGTCGGTTTATCACTTCCTAACGATTCAGGTTTTTGGGTAGTAAGTAAATTTGGACGTTTATCTATAACAGAAACAATAAGAGTTTGGACAATTGGGGGCTTCTTATCAGGTGTAACCGTATTACTATTCGTCTACATTCTCAGCATATTCCAAGGGATTTTACCAGGGTTATAATTTACTTGTTTAATAGCGTTGCTTTAGATACGAAAAAGGTATTTATCACTGATTAATAAACAACTAGATTGGAGCTGAAGTCAAAATGAAGAAAAAAATAGGATTTATTGGACTTGGCATTATGGGGGCACCAATGGTTCGCAACCTTTTAAAAAAAGGTAATGATGTGACTGTATACGATATAAATACAACCACAGTTGATATGCTTGCACAAGATGGTGCTAACAAGGCAACTTCTAGTAAGGAAGTAGCATTAACAAGTGATGTGGTGATTACAATGCTACCGCAAGGGGCAGATGTTTTCCAAGCTATTTTCGGCGAACATGGGGTAATGGAAGGTGCTCGTCGGGATATGATTATTATCGACATGAGCTCAGTCACACCGTCAGAATCAAAAGAAATGTTTGAGCTCTCTGCCAATCGAGGCGTCCATTTCCTTGATGCACCAGTTAGTGGTGGAGAGCCAAAGGCAATTGATGGAACATTGACAATTATGGTTGGTGGAAAGGAAGAGGTATTTGAAAAGGTAAAAGACATTCTTGGGAATATGGGGAGTAACATTGTCCATGTTGGTGATCCAGGTTGTGGCACTACAGCAAAGCTAGCCAATCAAATCATTGTAAATTTAAATATTGCTGCTATTTCCGAAGCACTTGTGCTAGCGACAAAAGCCGGTATTAATGTGGGGAAAATGTACGAGGCAATTCGTGGAGGACTTGCGGGAAGCACCGTAATGGATGCTAAAATTCCAATGATTCTTAATCGAAACTTTCAAGCGGGTGGCCGTGTCGACATTAATCTGAAAGATATAAAAAATGTAATGAATACTGCACATGAGCTAGCTGTTCCACTGCCATTATCGGCGCAACTTTTAGAAATTTTTTATAGTTTAAAGGCAGATGGAAAAGAGAGATTGGATCACGCAAGCATTGTTCAACATTATGAGAAATTAGCGAATGTTGAAGTTTCAAGAGAGGGGTAATAATCGTGGTAAAGAAAAAAACATCGGAAGTGTTATCGAGCCTTCTTGAAGCGAATCATAAGCAAATTCAACTAAAATTAAAGGATGAGCTAAGGAGTTTTCATCATAAAATCGTTGTTCTTGATGATGACCCAACCGGCGTTCAAACCGTTCATGGTGTTTCGGTTTATACGGATTGGACAGAAGAAAGCATTAAGCAAGGATTTC
Organism: Lysinibacillus sphaericus; assembly: GCF_002982115.1. Classification (GTDB taxonomy): domain Bacteria; phylum Bacillota; class Bacilli; order Bacillales_A; family Planococcaceae; genus Lysinibacillus; species Lysinibacillus sphaericus. The sequence continues at coordinate 1,642,516 of NZ_CP019980.1, forward strand.
GCGAAAAGAATCAGGTTTTTTTTCTGTTAACAAACTCCCGCAGTTTTTCAGCAGAGGAAACAGCAGTCGTCCATCGGGACATCGCACACCGTGTACATGCTATTTCTTTGCAAGAAGGAAAGCCTTATGTGTTGATTAGTCGAGGGGATTCCACATTGCGAGGCCATTACCCTCTAGAGACGGAAACATTGAAAACTTCAATTGAAGAAATTTCTGATACAACGTTTGATGGGGAAATTATTATTCCTTTTTTTGAAGAAGGCGGTCGTTTAACAATCCATAATATTCATTATGTTCAGTATGGAGATGAACTTGTTCCAGCAGGTGAAACTGAATTTGCAAAAGACCGTACTTTTGGTTTTGTTTCCTCTCATTTGGGCGAATGGATTGAAGAAAAAACAAAAGGTGCTTATACAAAAGAAGATACAATTTATATCACTCTTGAAGACTTACGCTCACAAAATATGAAAGCCATACAAGCGCAATTACTAGCTGCAAAAAATTTTAGGAAAATCGTTGTCAATGCAGCAGCTTATAGTGATGTTGAAGTATTTGTTATTGCCTTGCTTCAAGTCATGAAAGCAGGGAAATCATTTATTTTTAGGAGTGCCGCTTCATTAACAAAAGTTTTAGGCGGTATTTCATATAAGCCACTTTTATCAAGAGATGAGCTGATGACAGATAAGTCGTCCAGCGGGGGACTGATTGTAGTTGGTTCCCATGTGCAAAAAACAACAGACCAATTATACGCACTTCTGGATAGTGGTCTTGTCACAGGGGTAGAGCTTGACGTTCATCTTGTACATGATGATGAGAAGTTTCAACAAGAGATTCAACGTGTTCGCACTACTTGCGAAGAGTTAATCAGTGCAGGTAAATCTGTAGTGTATTACACTCGTCGCGAGAGGCTAGATTTAGGAGAAAACCAAGGTGAAAACGAACTTCAATTAGCCGTTAAAATTTCAAATGCTGTGACAAGTATTGTTTACAACTTACAGGTACAGCCAAAATACATTGTTGCAAAAGGCGGAATTACTTCTTCAAGCGTGGGAACAATTGGACTATCGGTTAAGCGTGCGACAGTAGCTGGCCAAATAAAACCCGGAATTCCCGTATGGAAAATAGGACAAGAAAGCAAATTCCCCGATTCATGTTACATCATTTTCCCTGGCAATGTCGGCACAATCAATACGCTAAAAGAAGTGATTGAAGTGTTGGAAGGAGAAATAAAGTAACCATTTTGAACATATTTAACCTTTTAGAGAAAAGATAAACCGAACTTCTTGCTACTAATGAAGGCGTTACGGTTTTTCTTTTTATGTTAAAATAGTTATTTATTCCATAGAAAAGGGAAGTGGAAAAATTGATGATTTGGTGTACATTCTTTCCTATGTTTCAGCTAACTAGGAAAAGTTTATGCTGAAAACGGCTGTGCAGGCATTTTTTTGTTCGTTAGTCCTACATATACTATTCGTTTTCATTATGTATGGATGGTCATATATTAAAGAGATTTTCGGAAAGGTAAAACTAGGGGAGAGATATGTAGCAGAAAGTCATACCGATGTGATGTTCGTTTTTATAGGTTCCCCGATCGTTTTTATAGTGACGTCGTTTTTGGGAATAGCAATAGTAAGTGCTTTTCTGATTCGCTTGACTACAAAATTTCTTAAGACACGGGGCGTGGAAGAAAACTAGCAAAAGGATTGACTTACTATAAAAAACATCCAATCTACTAACTTTACAAGTAGATTGGATGTTTTATGTTTAAGCGTTGTGAATCATTTCACCTGAAAGAGCGCGTTTTTCTTGGTCCGTATCAAATTCTTTTTCCATCTTCGATACGACAACTGTTGCTACACCGTTACCAATTAGGTTAGTGACAGCACGAGCCTCTGACATAAAGCGGTCTACACCTATTAACAGAGCAATACCTTCTACAGGAATCATCGGGAATGCAGCAAGTGTTGCAGCTAGCGTAATAAAGCCTGAGCCTGTGACACCGGCAGCACCTTTAGAAGTTAACATTAAAATCCCTAGTAAAGTAAGCTGATGCCAAATATCTAAATCTACCCCATAAGCTTGGGCAATAAAAATAGCCGCCATGGATAAATAAATGGAAGTACCGTCCAAGTTAAAAGAATAACCTGTTGGCATAACAAGTCCAACAACTTGTTTTGAACAACCGTAATTTTCTAATTTGCGCATCATAGAAGGTAGCGCAGATTCTGAAGAAGAAGTACCGATTACGATAAAAATTTCATCTTTGATGTATTTAATAAATTTAAAAATATTAAAGCCAAAGTAACGTGTAATTAAACCAATAATGACAACAATAAATAGGAACATTGTAAGGTACACAGAGAGCATTAAGAAACCTAAATTACCAAGCGATTTTAAACCGAAGTTCCCAATTGTGTAACTCATCGCACCAAATGCACCAATTGGAGAAATTTTCATCACCATATTGACAATTTTAAAGAAAATATCTGCAACGTGTTCAAAAAATTTGATAACAGGTTTTGCTGGTTCACCTATAGCAGCAGCAGCTAAACCGAATAATACTGCAGAAAATAAGACAGGCAATAACTCGCCATTTGCTAGTGCACCAACTACATTATCAGGGATAATTTGCATTATAAATGCTCCAAATCCATGCTCAGCAGCAGCAGCTTGCTCTGTATATTGAGCAACATCTGCAGCATTGGCTGCATCAGTATTAAATCCTTTACCAGGTTGAATAATATTTACTACAAGTAAGCCAATCGCAAGTGCGAAAGTAGAGACAATTTCAAAATAAATTAATGCTTTCCCACCAATTTTTCCGACCTTTTTCACATCGCCCATGCTACCAATTCCGATAACGACCGTTAAGAAAATTATAGGTGCAATTAACATCTTAATTAATTTAATAAATATATCAGCTAGTATTTTTAAGCTAGCACCGAACTCTGGGAATGCGGCTCCAACAATAATACCGAGTACGATGGCAATCAGCACTTGTACCGTTAAGTTTTTAAAATTTATACGCATAATACTTCCCCCTTGAAAAATGTATAATTTGTGAACGCTTTCATGTGGTTATCATAGCTGAAATTTTCCGACAATAGTTTTTATGACCGTAAAGTTTCTATTGTTCATTTTGTTCATTTTTCGTTTCGATAGTTTGGAAGTTAGTAATATCAAGGGTTGAAGGCTGTTTTATAGTAGATTATAAATTATTGAATCTATTATAATACAAAAGAAAAAATCCTCACGAAAAGTGAGGATTTAGCCAAAATGACCAAAAAGTTTAGGGAGAAACAATTTTTTGGATTTCAGATAGTATATGATGCTGTTTGACATCGGCTTTATAGAAATCATAGACAGGAGCTAGTTTTTCTTGAAAACGTTGTCGTTCTGCATCATTCATTGTGTAAATTTCAAAATCGTTCTCTTGTTGTAGTTTACGTAAATCATTGCTGTTCATAAAAACTGCTTGCTTAAATTGCCAGTCAGTAGTTTCTTTCATCGCTTCCATTAGTTGTTTTTGAACTTTGGGTGGTAGCTGTTCCCAAAATTTTTCATTCATTAAAACCGAATAACCTAAAATACCATGTTTAGTTAATGTCATATTTTTTTGAACTTTGTAAAAGCCTTTGGAAAAAATATTAGATGCCGTGTTCTCTTGTGCATCGATAGCGTGTGCTTCAAGGTCAGTAAAAATTTCACTAAAGGAAATCGATACTGGCGTTGCACCTGCTAAGCTGAATTGTTTTTCAAGTGTTTTGCTTGGCATGGTACGTATGCGTAACCCTTGTAAATCCTCAAATGAATGAATTGGATGCTCGGCAGTTAAATGTTTAAAGCCATTATGCCAAAAACCGAGGCCGCGAACATTAAAAGGCTTCAGCTCATCTAGTAATTGTTCACCGATGGGTCCTGTCAAAACTTCACGTACTTCATCATCTGTATGAAATAGATAGGGCAGATCAAGTACTTGCCAATCTGGTAGGTAAGAAGTCATTTTAGAAAAAGTAGGGATAATCATTTCAACTTTTCCATCTTGTAACGCTTGGAATTCATTTTCATCGTTATATAGCGAGGCATTTGGATAGACATGTACTTTAACCTTACCATTTGTTTTTTCTTCAACAAGTTCTGCAAATTTAGTTGCAGCTTGTCCTTTCGGCGTATTCTCCGCTACAACATGACTTAAATGGATGGTAATTTGTTTGTCGAGTCCTTTTTGTTCATCATCATACGGCAAGGTTTTCGAAAACAGAAAACCTTGCTGTATACTAAATACAATCGTTAAAACGAAAACAGTGGCAATCGTTCCAAAAATAAAATTTTTCATATAATACACCCAATTGATTCGTATTTTCACATGTTTTTGTTATTCTAACATAGGGAGAAAGCTAATACATAGTAAGAAGGAGGCAATGATATTGAAATTTCAAAAATTATCGATGAAGGGAAAAATCATGTCTCTTACTTTTTTTATACTCATGCTTTCCTTTAGTATTGGTGGTACGTTTTTACTAGGGTTTGTGATGAACGAGCAAAAAGAAAAGTTAGCAGAACAGGCGTTATTGGTAGCAAAAACCGTATCACAGTTACCAGAATTAAAATCGGCCATTGCAAACAGCGATTTTTTAGAAGCAACTAAACATATAAATCCTGTTGTGGAAGAAATTCGAGATATTAACGGAGCACAGTATATTGTGGTTCTCGATATGCAACGACGCAAGTATTCCCATCCGAACTCGGAAGAAATAGGGACCATATCACAGTCAGGTGATTTAAACGCGGCATTTTCGGAGCATTATTATACATCAATCGCGCATGGTGAACATGGCGATATGGTGCGTGCTTTTGTCCCGATTATGAATGATGACGGACGTCAAATTGGCGTAGTGATTGTAGGGTTTAGTGTGTTAACAGTTAGCGAGCTACTATCGTCTATACAAAAAGAGCTAATCATTACATTAGTTATGTCATTGTTATTTAGCGCATGGGGTGCTCAAACTTTAGGGCGACATATGAAAAAGCAAATGTTTGGATTAGAACCACACGAAATTGCTAAAATGTATGTGGAACGAACTGAAACATTTAACGCAATGCATGAGGGAATTATTGCCATTGATAAAGAATTTACAATTACAATCTTTAATGAAAAAGCATGTGATATATTAGGCGTAGCACACCGCCCTTCGGCATTAATAGGCAAAAAAATCTTCGACGTATTACCAGATACACGTCTACCCGAGATATTAGCGCTAGATCGCCCACTATATAATCGTGAACTTTATATCAATAATCATAGTATTATGAGTAATCGGATTCCTATACAGGTAAATGGTGAAACCGTTGGTGCGGTGGCTATGTTCAAGGATCGTACAGAAGTGAAAAAGCTAGCCGAAGAACTTACAGGTGTAAAGGCGTTTGTACAGGCATTACGTGTCCAAACGCATGAACATAAAAATAAATTGCATACGATTGCTGGTCTTTTACAGCTTGGCCATTATGATCAGGCACTTACTTACTTAACGCAAGTAAAAGAAGAACATGATGAAATTACGAAGTTTTTAAATGAGCGCATTAAAAATGAAAATATATCGGGTCTATTGCTCAGTAAAATTGCCCATGCGAAAGAGCATGGGATTACACTTGAAATAGACAGAGCTAGTCGTCTGACAACATTTCCGAAAAATTTAGATCATCACGATTTTGTTATTATTTTTGGGAATCTAATCGAAAATGCCTTTGATGCATTAAGGGATAGTCCGATGGAAGAAAAGGTTGTGCATATTTCGGTGGATGAAGATGAAGATGTACTGGCAATATTAGTAACGGATAACGGTGTCGGCATGTCAGAGGCAGTAAAGGCACATATTTTTGATAATGGCTATTCGACGAAAGAAAAAAAGGGTCGAGGAATTGGACTATATTTAATAAAAGAAATTGTCCAAAAAGGACAGGGTGAAATTGAAGTAATAAGTGAGCCGAACAAAGGGACGAGCTTTTTATTAACATTTTATCATTCTTAATATACAGCGATTTTTTCGCTAATGAGTTGTACTAGAGTATATGGAGGGCTTGACAGTGACACAAATAAACGTGTTATTAATAGAGGACGATCCGATGGTGCGGGAAGTAAACCGTCAATTCATCGAAAAAGTAGCCGGATTTGAGGTAATAGGACAAGCCTCAAACGGCGTAGAGGGCATAGAGCAAATTTGTTCACTACAACCAGACCTTGTATTTATGGATATTTTTATGCCAGAGCAGGATGGCCTAACAAGCTTGCGGAAAATTCGAGAATTGAAAATACCAGTCGACGTTATTACCGTAACAGCAGCCAATGATATGGAAACCGTTAAACAAGTTTTGCACCTTGGTGTCTTCGATTATATTATGAAGCCTTTTTCATTTGAGCGCGTACAAGGAACGCTGGAAAATTACAAGCGCTTTAAGCAACAAATGCAAACAGAAAGAGAATTTACGCAAGGAGAGCTCGATCAATTATTCCATTATCATAATGAGCAAGAAAAACGTGAGCTAGCAAATGAAGAAAAGTCTGAAAAAACGTTGCCGAAAGGCTTTAATCGAGCAACACTTGAAAAAGTGGTCCATTATTTACAATCAGTGGACGGTGCATCAGCAGAAGATGTTGCCAGTGGGGTGGGCATTGCGCGTGTAACAGCAAGACGGTACTTAGATTATTTAGAAAAACAACAGGAAATTACGATGGATGTCCATTACGGTGGCATTGGTCGCCCAATTAATTATTATTTTAGTAAATGACACTAAGGTGTGCTAAGCGGAAAGTAGCGCCGAAGCGGACAACAACGGCGTAGCAAAAAAGTGTTAGATTGATGACAATCAATCTAACACTTTTTCGTTTTGTTCAAGTACTTTAACATCGCCCTAAGTCAATTAGTAAGGCATAATTTTATCGACAGGTTTAGGCGTTTTAATTTTTGGTAAAATTTTATCAAGTGTCACCGTCCGTTGGATCGTATGAGTTGTTTCGTCTTTTTCATCGAATTGCTCAAGGAAAGTAATAACCTCTTTTACAATAGGGGTTGGAGTTGAGGCACCGGCAGTGACAGCAACAGTATTAATTCCTTTTAACCAATCAATTTTAAGCTCCGAAACGTCTGCAATACGATATGAAGGTGTGCCAGCAATTTCTACTGATACTTGTGTAAGACGGTTTGAGTTATTAGATTTTGGATCACCAACAACAATTAGTAAATCAGCTTCCCCTGCTTGTTTCGCAACTGCTTCTTGACGTACTTGTGTCGCTAAACAAATTTCTTTATGAACTTCGATATGTGGGAACTTTTCTTTTAAACTATCCATTAAATGTGCAACGTCCCATTGACTCATAGTCGTTTGGTTCGTGACGAGCAATTTATCATTCGTTAAGTTTAATGCATCGATATCCGATGAAGATTGTACTAAATGAACATGGTCTGGAGCAACACCAATTGCCCCCTCTGGCTCTGGATGACCTTTCTTACCGATATAAATAATATCATAGCCCTCAGCTGATTTTTCACGAATCAAATCGTGTGTTACTGTTACGTCAGGACATGTAGCATCAATGGATACTAGGCCTTTGCGTTTCGCAATTTCACGAATTTCAGGTGAAACACCATGTGCTGTGAAAATAACAGTGCCTGTTTCAACCTGTTCAATAATTTCTAAGCGATTATCACCATCTAGTGTAATGATACCATCCTCTTCAAAGGCATCTGTAACATGCTTATTGTGCACAATCATCCCTAAAATGTAGATAGGTCTTGGTAATGTTTTATCGAGTGCGGCGTTACGTGCAATGACCATCGCATCAACAACACCGTAGCAATAGCCACGTGGATTAATTTTTAATACTTGCATGGTTGTGACTCCTTTCAAGCTTACCTACCTACATTATAACGGACAGGCACGGCGAATACAAAGAAACGTTCACTCCATAGGTGGCTGGAAAATGCGCGGCTTCGATGGAAGTGGTTGTCGCGGAGTAGTCGACGCACTTTGTTGTGTTGAACGTCTAGTTCTTGTTGAACCTGCGACATTGCTAGCAGCGGCTGCATCAGTTGCAGCCGCTGCCGCACCCGCCGCCGCTCCAGCTGCAGGGAGCCCTGAAAAACCTTTATATAGTTTTAATAGTGAAGGAATGTTTTTTACCATAGGCATTGCTTGTTGTATATAAGGGGTATACGTTTTGGCAGAGTTAAATAAACTATTTGCCTGTTGTAAAAATGAACCGATTTTAGAAGGCTCCTGTACAGGTGGTGTCGGCATTTGCCCTCCGAATGCCCCCCTCATGCCCCCAGACATTGGAAAGCCACCTGGAATTCGTGGTTGAGGAAAGCCTCCAGGCGGGTAAAAGGACTGCGGTGGCATTTGTGGAGGTGTTGGCATCCGCATTTGCATGGGCATTTGCGCAGGCATTTGCATGCCATTTGGATACATAGGGAATTGATAAGGTGGTCTAAATACCATAATGATCTCCTTTCATTGTACGTTTTTCATTGATGACATACCTGATTATAGATATGATATGCAGACGCTGATGTTAGCGTTCGACAACGACTAATAACTAGAAAGTGGAAGAAATCGTAAGGAATCATGAAAGAACAGCTGTAAATACATCGTTCCATCAACTGCTTTGTAAATAAAATTCTAAAAAAATACACAATATTTTTACTTGAGCAAGCGTATAATAATTTGTTGGTAAGTGCTAACTTAGGCAAAAAGAATGTGTATTATGGATTATATTAGTGGAAAAATGAATAATAGCGATTGGATTGTAAGAAATATGTTACAGTTATGTAAATGTGGTTTGTTATTTTTACAAAACTGTAATAGTCGGGTCCAATTGAGGAGGGTTTTTTGTGACAATTAAATTAAGAAGTGTGTTATCGTTTGGTATTATTATATTGCTTGTTCTAGTAATGGGGATTGTTCAACAACGAAATGCATCTTCGCAGCTAAAGGAAATACAAGTAATAAAGGAAAAGACATTTCAATCTACATTGCTAGCAGATGAAATGAAGTTGTCAGTTGTGCAGGTACAACAGTATTTAACGGATATTAGTGCCACACGTGCCCAAAATAATTTAGATGATGGGTTTGACTTGGCACAAAAATATAGTGAAATTTTTTATCGAGACTTAGAACAATTGAAAAGCCTTCATCCCCAACAGCAAGAAAAATTAGATACGATTAAACGTGCATTTGATGCCTACTATAGCACTGGGCAGAAAATGGCAACTAGTTATATAGAAGGTGGCCATGAGGCTGGTAATCAAATAATGCTTGAATTTGATACAACGTCAATAGAAATTAATGAAAAAGTAGATGTATTCCAACAAGATAGCATTGCCGAAATGCAAAAAAAATTAGACAATGTTGAACATCTTGTCGACCATAATAGAGACGTGTTCTTATGGATATTTGGCATTATTTTAGTCATTTGTTTAGCAGTTGGCGTCTTGTTAGTTCGTTCAATTGTAGTGCCAGTAAATAAATTGGCGGCAGCGGCTGAAGTGATTGCAAAAGGCGATTTATGTCAAAAGGATATAGAAGTTCGAACAAATGATGAAATAAGAAAATTAGCAGATTCATTTAATTTGATGAAATCTAATTTACATTCACTTATTCATAACATGACATTGAATGTGGAACATACCACTTCCGCAGCGGAGCAATTAGCAGCTAGTACGGACGAGATATCACATTCTTCAAACGATATTGCCAATCTTGTCGAACGAATGGCTTTTAGTGATAATCAATCTGCTGCAACTGGGCGGGAGAGTTCGATAGCGATGGATGAAACTGCACAAGGTGTTCAACGTATTGCAGAAGCTACACAAATGCTTCATACAAAAGCAATCAGTACACAATCTGCTGCAAACGAAGGCGAACAAACCTTACAAATTGCAGAAAAGCAAATGTCGATTATTCAACAATCATCTCAATCAACAAGTGATCGAATCGATCAGCTAAGTACTCAATCTGCTGAAATTGTTAATATTACAAAAGTGATTTCTGCTATTACGGAACAAACGAATCTGTTGGCACTTAATGCCGCAATCGAAGCAGCCCGTGCAGGAGAGCATGGGAAAGGTTTTGCAATTGTTGCAGATGAAGTACGCAAACTAGCAGAGGAATCCAAAGAATCCGCAAAACAAATTGTCGAGCTAGTAACGCTTATTCAACAAGATACGCAAGAAGTGGAAAAGGCGGTAGGGGAAACAGTAGGCAATGTTGAGGAAGGCGTGAAATTTATTCGCAATGCCCAACATTCCTTCGATAATATTTTAAAATCTATTGAAGAGATGACGGACCAAATTGAAGATGTCTCGGCTTCAACCCAACAAATTTCAGCAAGTACAGAAGAAATGGCCGCCTCGGTAAATGAAATGTCTTCCGCTGCTGTCCATGCTGCTGAACAGTCAGATGCCGTTGCAGCGACCATTGAAGAACAAGTGGCAACTATACAGGAGATTAACACGGTTGCTAAATCGTTAAGTGAGGAAGCTTTATCAGTGAAAGAAGTTATCAATAAATTTAATATCTAATACGTTGTCGTTTCATATGCGAAATACAAAAGGCATGACTCCTATACTTGGGAGCCATGCCTATTTTAATACCTTTGTAAAGTTGCTGTGTTAATGTTGATTGGAATCGTTTATTTTAGCCGGAGGTGCGCACGTATTGGTTGTACAACTTTTCTGTAAAGAACAGGCTGCACATTTCCCTTTTTTCTGCTTCTTAATGCTCTTATATAAAGTAACCCCTGCATAGCCAAAAATAATACCGCCAATGACTACATTGATGATTATCGACATCTTCTACACCTCAAATAAATAGATTCCCAATTGCGTAAACAACGAGTGCAATTAAATAGGCAACAACAAACGGATAAATAGTAGCGAATAACGTCCATTTAGTAGATTGTGTTTCTCTTTTAATAGCGCCAACCGTTGCTAAACAAGGCATGTAGAGCAACACAAAAACTAAAAAGGTATAGGCACTTAATGCATTAAAATGGGTTGTCATAGTGGACGATAATACACCTTCATTTACACCATAAATAATTGCCATTGTTGAAACAATTACCTCTTTTGCTAAAAAGCCCGATATAAGGGATGCTCCAGCTTGCCATGTCCCAAATCCAAGTGGTATAAAGAGGACCCCAAAAGCGCCGCCAATCATTGCGAGAAAGCTTTCATCCATCGCTACATTTGTGCCATGTGGTCCTATATAGGATAATAGCCAAATGATAACGGAGCCCGCAAAGATAATTGTCCCAGCTTTGCGAAGAAATCCTTTCCCTTTTTCCCATGTTGAACGCCAAAGGGTTTTAAACTGGGGCATATGATAGGAAGGCAATTCCACAAAGAAAACTGACGTCTCATTTTTTAGGAGTGTCATAGACAATAACTTTGTGACAAGTAATGCTATTACAATTCCTAATAGATATAAAGATAAGACAACCAATGATTGATGTTTTGCAAAGAATGCTGCGCCAAACAAAGCATAAACCGGTAACCGAGCTGAACAACTCATAAAGGGAGCTACAAGAATAGTTAAAAGTCTTTCCTTTGGTTGTTCAATTGTTCTAGCCGCCATAATGCCGGGAACATTGCAACCAAAACTGATAATCATGGGAATAAAAGCTTTCCCGTTCAAGCCAAAGAATTCCATTAGACGGTCCATAACGACTGCAATTCTTGCCATATAGCCCGAATCCTCTAGTAAAGAAATAAAGAAAAACAAGACAAAGATTTGAGGAATAAAAACGATTACCCCTCCAACACCGGCAATAATACCATCACAAATTAAATGAATAATAAAAGATGATGCGCCGATTGCCGTTAACCCATTATAAACCGTTTCACTAAAAGGTCCACCAACAAAGCGATCCAAAAGATCTGAAAGGGGCCCGCCAATCCAAGCAAACGTTGCTTGAAACATGAAATACATCAACGCTAAGAAGATTGGTACACCTAAAACAGGGTGTGTTAAAACTTTATCTATATGTTCGGTCCATTGTTTTTCACTTTTCTCTTGAATGACCAATTCATTTTTAATGGTTGCGATGTAGCTGTCCCGTTGATTTGTAATGGCGCCACTTAACGACTCACCTATTTCAGTTGCTAGTGCCGTTCGAATCGTTTGTATTTTATGCAAGTAGTCCTCGTTTTGTAAGAAAGCATCGATAGCCTGATTGCCCATTAAAAATTGAATCGCACACCATCTTTTTTGCTCAGCAGCCACATTTTGTAGCAGGTCTTCAATCGTTGCAATGGCTGTTTCGATAGGGGTATCGTATGTTAACGTAAAATGTTGTTCGAGTTGGGAAGTGCTTTCTAATGCTTGATAAATCCCCTCGATGCCTTTTCCTGTACGAGCGACAATTGGAATTACAGGTACACCTAAAGTACTTTGTAATTTCTCTATGTTAATGGAGATGCCCTTTTTCTTCGCAACGTCCATCATATTTAAGCAAATAATAATAGGCTTTCTTAGTTCTAATAAATCGAGTGTTAGTTGCATATTTCGTTCGAAATTGGATGCATCGATAATATTTAAAAGCCCATCTATTTGTTCTTCTAGTAGAAATGTAGTAACGACGCTTTCATCTCTAGAAATAGGATTAAGTGTATAAACACCAGGCAAATCGATAATTTCTTTATTGAGCTTCTTTACCTGTCCTACCTTTTTTTCAACCGTTACACCACTCCAATTGCCAACATATTCGTATGAATTTGTTAATGTATTAAATAATGATGTTTTTCCAATATTAGGGTTTCCTATTAAAGCTAATCGCCTCATAATTGTTCTACCTTTATGTTCATTAAGTCTTTTTTACGCAGGCCGATTTTCTGACCTTGGCATTCCATTATACAGGCGCCAGAAAACCAACCTTTTTGAACCATACATACTTGGCAGCCCTCTTTTATGCCAAATGCATTTAAACGTTTCATTAAGAGTGCATCGACTTGCTGTAGGTCTTTAACTTTAACTTTTTCACCCAATTGAACCGCATGAAGGTCCATGAAATCTACCTACTTCCTTGTGAGTGATAATCATTGTCAAAATAAATAATATAGTATCACCTTTTATGCAATCTATCAATAAGAGGTTTACAGTAGGAAACAATATGAAAGTCGCTTTAAGCTATAAGGATGGTTGGGGAATAGTCATGCTTCCTATAAAGCAGGTAGAAAGTAAAAAGGAGACAATCCAATAGGGGAAGTTGTCTGTCGCCAATGAAGTGGTGTCATGTCATGTAACTGGCACCTTATTCAAAGGCATAACGGACTTTTCCCCAATAGGAGTGTGGTTACTAGAGGTAAATGCGCTTGCTAACTTGCCCTATCGGTTTTTTAGTCATCATCATGATAACGAAGCATGCGATAGCCAACACGAACGTGTGTCTGAATGTACTTTGGTTGGGATGGATTATCTTCTATTTTTTTGCGCAGGGTTGCCATAAAAACTCGAAGACTAGGGACGTCCGATTGTAATACATTTTGCCAAATTTCCTTCAATAAGAAGTTATGTGTCAACACTTTGCCTACATGCTTGGATAGCACGACTAATAGTTTATATTCGATGGGGGTTAAATGTACTTCCACACCGTTGACAAACACTGTGTTAGCCAAGTAATCAATTTCTAAATGACCATTGACAAACACGGCTGATTCATTTTCTATTTGATGTTCGCTGACCGTTCTTCTTAAAGCTACTCGAATGCGTGCAAGTAGCTCTTCGACACTAAAAGGTTTTGTAACATAATCATCTGCCCCTGCATCAAGCGCATTAATTTTATCAAGCTCTGCACCGCGGGCACTAACGACGATAATCGGCGTTTGTGTCCAACTGCGGATTTTGTGAATAAAGTCTAGGCCATCCATATCAGGCAATCCTAAGTCAAGGATAATTACATTCGGTTTGAACGTTATGGCTTTTTGTAAAGCACTTGAACCATCTTGCATAATATCGAATTCATAATTTTGGGTAGTTAAGGTCATTTTAATTAAATTGCCAATTGCTATGTCGTCTTCAACGACTAAAATCCGTTTATTCATCGATACTGACAACTCCTTTTTTTAAAGTAAAACGAAAGATGGTTCCGTTCGGGTAGTTATCTTCAACTACTAATTTACTATCGTGTAAAGTTAAAATCGTCTGACATAATGCTAATCCTAACCCTAAGCCTCTTCGGCTATCACTGCGCTGCACTTTCCCAGTGATAAATGGTTCAAACAGCTTTTCTTTTAATGAATCGTCAATACCTGGTCCATTATCAGCTATACTAAAATGTACATATTCGCCTTCCTCTTTTGCGATAAAAGAGATGTCACTACCAGCAGGTGTATACGTTAGGGCATTATTAATAATATTAATAAGCACTTGAATAATCAGACGTGCATCCATCAAAGCCATGACTAATTCGGGCTCTACATGATAAGAAATATGATGCGTATTGTTGCGTGGAATTACATGTAGCAACGCCTCTTGAATAATATCCTCCACTAGCTCCAGCTGCATTTCGAGGGCAAATTGTCCATCCTCTAACATCGAAACGGCTAGTAAGTTTTCGACCATTTGCACAAGCCATCTTGAATTTTTATAGATATCTTCATATAATCGAGTTTTTTCTGTATCTGGAATTTGAACTGTATTCGTTAACAATATATCCGCATTCCCAGAAATCGTGGTCAGTGGTGTCCGTAAATCATGCGAGATAGCACGCAAAAGATTCGCTCTCATTTGTTCAAGTTCAGCTTCTCTTGCAACTTTTTCATTTAAGTTTTGCAAATACCATTTATCTAACGCAAACGAAAAATCATTCATAATGGCATTTAAAATATGGCGTTCAAATGCAGGTAATGGGGTTTGCTTTGAAAGCGCAATGCCAACGACACCCTTTACACTGCCACTTGAAAGAACGGGCAAATAATAGCCGTTTACTTCTGGGAAAATGTCAGTTGACACGCCAGCAAAGTGGTTATTGTTGATGACCCAATGAACGACGCCTAGTTCATTTGTATTTTTAAATAGGGTAGCTACTTTCGTATTTTCAGTATTTGATAGAGTTGGTGTTGGAAAAAAAACAGATTTAGCAATCATGTTATTTTCTATTTCAAAAAATTGGACAGGTTTCTCTACTAATTTAACAATTTGAGACATGCCTTCTGTAATGATATCTTCAATGGACTTAGCGTGTTGTAATTTGCGATTCGTTTCAAGCAACACTTCCATTCGATAGGATTTTCGGACGGCTACGATGGCCTGCTCTTTTATCTTTTTCGTTAAGCTACTTGTAATAATGCCAGAGAAAAACATAATCATAAATGTCATCGGATAGTCTCGATGATATGCTTCCAGTGAAAATCGTGGCTCTGTAAATAAAAAGTTGAATAATAGTACAGCTACAGCCGAGCTAATAATAGTCATGAGCCATCCAGATGACCAAATCGCAAGAATTAACACACTAAGAATATATATTGTAATAATATTCGATTCGCTGACGCCCATTGTGAAGAAAAATAAGGCTAAACATGACGCCAAGCTAAACACGACGGACATCTTCAACAAATCTAACCATTCAAAAGTTAGTCGATTGCGAAGATCTGGAAAATAAAATTGTTCGTTTTCTTGGTCTGGCACGATATGAATAGCGAGATTTGGTACATAATCATTGAGTCGATCGATGATTTTTGCATTGGGCTGCCACCATTTCTTTTTCATCACCGTCCTGCCGAGTACCAGTTTTGTGACGCCACTCATTTGAGCATAATTAGCAAGCGCTGCTGCGACATCATTCTCCTGCACGATTACGACATGTCCGCCAAGTTGTTCGGTCAATTTAATATGCTGTTGTAACCGCTCCGAGTTCGCGTCGTTATCGTCACCTTCTTTCACCTTTTGTACATAAAGCGCCGTGAATTTACCATGTAAGGCTTGAGCAAGTCTGGCAGCAGTGCGAATGACTTTTGCGTTGGTTGGGGAGCTACTAATACCAACTAAAATATGCTCTTCAATTTGTGTCGTTTGCCTAATCGATTCGCTGTCATTTATTTGTTTGTAATTAATCGTATCTGCCGTTCTACGCAGGGCGATTTCCCGCAGTGCTACTAAATTTTGTTTGCGAAAAAAAGATGCTAACGCTTTTTCAGCTTGTTGTTTGGAATATATTTTTCCTTCTATTAAGCGTTGAATTAACTCATCAGGTTCGATATCTACAATTTTAATAAGCGCGGCTTGATCGATTAAATAATCTGGAATACGTTCGCGCACTTTTACCCCAGTAATTTCTTCTACAACATCATGAAGACTTTCAATATGTTGAATATTAACGGTTGTATAGACATGAATGCCTTTTGCTAGTAATTCTTCCACGTCTCCAAAACGTTTTGTATGTCGCATAACCGGAACGTTGCTATGAGCCAACTCATCGATAAGGACAATTTCCGGTTTACGCTCCAATACCGCATCAATATCCAATTCTTGAAAAGTTCTCCCTTTATAATGGATTGTTCTAGTAGGTATTTGTTCAAGCCCATCAAGTAATGCTAATGTTTCTGGTCGAGGATGTGGCTCTATATAGCCAATTACTACATCTTTTCCAAGTTTTTTTGCTAAATGTGCGGCATCTAGCATAGCATACGTTTTTCCGACGCCGGCTGCATACCCAATAAATATCTTCAATCTACCGACAGTTGTTTGTTCCTGATGAAACCTTGTTAAAAGCTCTTCGGGAGTGGGGCGCATTTTTTCCATCATCCTTCACCTCATTTGTATTATAGCGTTATCTGCCATTAAGAAAGTGTAAAGATTTAACACCTTTATCGTTTCTTAATACAAAGAAGCGATATCCTAACACTACATTAATTTGAAAGTCAGTATGATAAAAACATCAAATAGAGAGAAGGGTGATGCAATTGATGGATTTATATATGGTTGGCTTATTACTCATTAGTTTTGCCAGTCTATATGCGTTAACGACTTGGTGCTACAAGCTAGTCGAAGAGTAAGGGGAGGAATTGCTATGTGGATTGTTATTGGAATAATACTTATATTGCTTTTTGGATATTTAGGGCATGCCCTATTATATCCGGAAAAATATTAATAGGTATTTAGGAGGAATAGAGTATGTGGCAAATAGCCATTGTTTGTATTATTTATTTACCGCTTGTTATCCTGACCGGCCATTATCTTTTTCGTGTGACAATGCATAAAAAAACATGGCTCGATCCATTAATGGATAAAGTGGATCATGTGATTTATAAGGTATGCGGCATTAAACAAGTGGATATGACAGGTAAGCAATATGTATTGTCATTAATTATTTCAAATGCTTTTATGGTTTTTATCGGATACATTCTTTTACGCATTCAATCTTTTTTGCTGTTAAATCCAAATGATATAGAAAATATGGAGGCATCACTTTCTTTTAATACCATCATTTCGTTTATGACCAACACCAATCTACAACATTATAGTGGTGAATCTGGTTTAAGTTATTTGTCACAAATGCTTGTTATTATTTTTATGATGTTTACATCTGCAGCGACTGGCTACGCTGCTTGTATGGCGTTCTGTAGACGATTAGTTGCAAAAAGTGATACATTAGGCAATTTCTTTGTAGATTTTGTGCGTGTGATTACACGTGTTTTAATGCCTATTTCCATCGTAGTTGCCATTATTTTAGTATCGCAAGGAGCACCTCAAACATTCAGTGCCAATCAAACTGTTCAAACAATCGAAGGAAAAATGCAAGATATCGCATTGGGACCAGTTGCCTCACTTGAATCTATTAAACATGTAGGTACAAATGGAGGTGGGTTTAATGGTGCTAATTCCACAACGCCTTTTGAAAACCCTACGGTTATATCAAATATCGTAGAAATGCTATCTATGATGTTGCTACCAGGTGCTTGTGTTGTTGCCTTTAGTCTAATGGTTGCTTATAGAAAGAAAAAAACAATATTCGGCAAGCAAGGGCTAGCGATCTTTGCTGCAATGGGTATGCTATTTCTTATAGGGTTAGTGACAGTGTATATTGCTGAGCGTGCGGGTAACCCCCTTATTAGTAACCTGGGAATTACTCAGGAGCTTGGCAGTATGGAAGGAAAAGAAATGCGCTTTGGGGTAGCCCAATCTGCCCTTTTCACTACAGTCACAACTGCCTTTACAACGGGCTCGGTCAATAACATGCACGATACATTAACCCCAATTGGTGGAATGGTGCCGATGTTTAATATGATGTTAAATGTTGTATTTGGGGGCAAGGGTGTTGGGCTGATGAATATGATGATGTATGTCTTACTAACGATTTTCATCGCATGTTTAATGATTGGTCGCACGCCACAGTTTTTAGGAAAGAAAATTGAGGAAAAGGAAATGAAGTTAATAGCACTTTGTATTTTAATTCATCCTGCAATTATCCTACTGTTTTCTGCGCTTGCTGTTGCCACAACATCTGGGGTAGCTGGTATTACAAATCCAGGGGCACACGGTTTATCGCAAGTACTATATGAGTTTGCTTCAGCATCTGCCAACAATGGCTCTGGCTTTGAAGGATTAGCTGATAACTCAACGTTTTGGAATGTGACGACAGGGTTAGCTATGTTTTTTGGTCGCTATTTAACCATTATCCTTCAATTAGCAATTGCTTCACTACTTGCTAAAAAAATGTGGCACAGCGATTCAGTTGGAACATTGAAAACAGATACCTCAATGTTTACATTTTTGCTTGTTGCCATTGTACTGATGATTGGTGCGCTAACATTTTTACCCGCATTAGCACTTGGACCAATTACGGAGCATTTACAAATACATTCCTAATGAGGAGAGAATCAAATGGAAACTGTAAGAAAAGGTTTTATCACGAGCGATTTAGTAAAGAGCTCATTGATAGGCGCATTGAAGAAATTTAATCCAGTTACGATGATAAAAAATCCCGTCATGTTTGTCGTAGAAATCGGTTTTATTTTTGTTCTGTTGTTATCGTTTTTTCCTAATCTACTTGGCGGCGCGGAAGGAGAGCATGCTCAGCTCTATAATGCCATTGTCGCTATCATTCTCTTTGTTACGATTTTATTTGCTAACTTTGCAGAATCCATCGCTGAAGGGCGGGGAAAAGCACAAGTACAAACGTTAAAAAATACAAAGACAGATACACAAGCACGTGTCCTTTTAGCGGATGGTACAGAAGTGATGAAACAGGCACATGAGCTGAAAAAAGGGGATATTGTTTTAGTGCAAGCAGGGGAAGTGATTCCAAATGATGGCGAGGTCATTGAAGGGATTGCCACAGTCGATGAATCAGCCATTACTGGTGAGTCTGCACCAGTTGTAAAAGAACGCAGTGGAGATTTTTCATCTGTTACTGGTGGTACGACTGTCACAAGTGATTGGCTAATGATTGAAATTACTTCACTGCCAGGAGAGTCATTTTTAGATAAAATGATTGCCCTCATCGAAGGAGCAAGTCGGAAAAAAACACCTAATGAAATAGCGTTAAATACATTGTTAGTTAGCTTGACAATCATCTTTTTATTAGTGGTCGTGACATTATATCCAATGACTACTTATTTAAATGTACACATTTCCATTGCAACGTTAATTGCACTGACAGTTTGCTTAATACCAACGACCATCGGCGGTTTACTTTCTGCTATTGGTATTGCTGGTATGGACCGAGTGACGCAGTTTAATGTCATTGCAATGTCTGGTAGAGCTGTGGAAGCTTGCGGAGACGTAGATACTCTTATATTAGATAAAACAGGCACAATAACGTACGGTAATCGCATGGCAACTGAGTTTTTACCAGTCAAAGGAGTTGACCAACAAACTTTGATGCAAGCTGCATGGCTTAGTTCGCTGACAGATGATACACCAGAAGGGAAATCTATCTTATCATTGGCATGTGATTTAGGGGTAACTACAACGGATGAACAACAACTGATTCAATATAGTGAGCATATTCCCTTTACTGCACAGACAAGGATGAGTGGATTGAACTTGCAGGATGGGACGATCATTCGAAAAGGGGCTTATGATACGATTAAACAAGATAGTCTTGCAGCAGGACAACATATTCCTACAAATTTGGAACAGTTAGTGCATCAAGTATCTGCTGTTGGGGGCACACCACTTGTTGTGTCGTTGAATCATAATATCTTGGGTGTCATCCATCTGAAAGATGTTGTAAAATCCGGTTTGAAAGAACGCTTTGAACAGTTGCGAGCAATGGGCATCAAAACAATTATGTGCACAGGGGATAATCCACTAACAGCAGCCGCTATTGCTAAAGAATCCGGCGTTGACAGTTTTATTGCTGAAAGTAAGCCAGAGGATAAAATAAAGGTGATTAAAGATGAGCAGGCACTTGGAAAAGTTGTGGCGATGACTGGGGACGGTACCAATGACGCACCAGCTTTAGCACAGGCGAATGTCGGTCTTGCTATGAATTCAGGAACGAATGCAGCAAAAGAAGCTGCCAACATGGTTGATTTAGATTCAAATCCAACTAAAATAATTGAAGTTGTAGAGATTGGAAAGCAATTATTAATGACGCGTGGTGCACTTACAACATTCAGTATTGCAAACGATGTGGCAAAATATTTCGCTATTATACCTGCTATGTTAATGGTTGCAGTACCTGAAATGAATGCGCTCAACATTATGCAACTTCATTCGCCGACAAGTGCCATCATTTCCGCTTTAATTTTCAATGCGGTGATTATTCCGATGTTAATTCCCATTGCGATAAAAGGCGTAAAGTATAAGCCGATGAGTGCTACAAAATTATTACAGAAAAACTTATTTGTTTATGGACTAGGTGGTATCCTTGCGCCGTTTATCGGTATAAAGGTGATCGATTTACTAACAGGGCCACTGTTAACCATGCTTGGTCTATAGGAGGAAAATAATATGAATAGATTTTGGGACAATGTCAAGCAAGCAATAATGGTTTCTTTCATCATGTTTGTAGTCTGTGGTTTAATTTACCCTGTGACGGTAACGGGTATCGCACAAGGGCTATTTAAGCATCAGGCGAATGGTAGCATTGTGGAAGTTGACGGAAAAGCTGTTGGTTCGGAAAAGCTTGGGCAAGCCTTTACATCAGCAGCGTTTTTTAAGGGCCGTGTTTCATCTATTAACTATAATGTTTATACACAAGAAGATATTGTACCAGATAACAATGGTGAGATAGCTTATGGTGGCGTGAGCTCTGGAACGTTCAATTATGCTCCGTCCAATCCAGAATTAACAAAACGTATAGAGGGAGATATTCAAGCGTTTTTACAGGCAAACCCGACTATAAAAAGACAAGACATTCCTGCTGATCTTATGACGGCATCCGGATCGGGTTTAGACCCACATATTAGTGTGCAAGCAGCGCGCATTCAAATCGATCGAATTGCCAATGCAAGCGGGCTGTCAGAGAAGGAAATCGAAAAAATTGTGGAGGCTAATACAGAAGGGCGGGCGCTCGGTCTATTTGGGGAAGAGAAAGTGAACTTCTTAATGGCGAATTTAGCTATTTTTAAACAAATGAAGGACAATGAATAAGTAGTGTAAAGTATAACTTCAATAGGGCAGATAGAGAGAATGGTATAGAGGTATTTTCTCTATCTGCTTACAATAAAAGGGTCTATATTAGCTTTGTGAATTGACAAGAATTTTAATATGGTTTTTCTCTTTCATTAACGCTTCAAAGCCTTCTGTTACAACATCATCGAGCCCAATGCGCTTAGTTACAAGTTTGTCCGCTGGGAAATATCCTTTGGTCATTAACTCCATAACAGCTGGGAAGATATCTCGATAGGCAATAATACCTTTCACAGTACGCTCAGACAATACAATATTATTTGGCTGGATAGAAGCGCTTGATTCCCATATAGAAACGATGATTGTTTCACCTTCGAACGTAGTGGAGTCAATAGCTTGCTGTAAAACAACAGGAACGCCAGTAACTTCAAATGCCACATCCACACCGCCATTTGTTAAGGCATGAAGACGTTCAACAGCATCTTCATCTTGCGGATTAATAACAGCTGTTGCTCCTAGTTCCATCGCCTTTGCAGCACGTTCTGCTGAAAGTTCCACCGCATAAATTTCGGAAGCTCCAGATGCCCGTAATGCTTCGATAACAAGAAGACCAATTGGCCCTGTTCCAAAAACTGCGGCTTTATCGCCAGCTTTTAATTTGCTTTGGCGAACTGCATGTAAAGCTACTGCGGCTGGTTCTACAAGAGCACCTTGTTCATAAGAAAGTCCTGCTGGCATTTTGTGTACCATGTGGTCATCTACCACAGTATATTCTGACAATCCGCCACCACCGCCAGAAAGTCCGTGGAAACCTAGTTGTTTACAAATGTTGTACTTCCCTTTTTTACAAGCAGCACATTCGCCACAAGAGAGAATAGGTTCGACAACGACAGCATCTCCAATTTTTACTTTTGTAACACCTTCCCCAACTTCAACTACCTCGCCAGAAAACTCATGGCCCATTACAATAGGTGCTATATCTTTACTGATAGAGTGTGGCTGTTCAACTGGAATAAAGATTGGTCCTGCTGCATACTCATGTAAATCGCTTCCACAAATGCCTGTCCAATGTACTTTAATTTTTACTTTACCGGATGCAATGGAAGGCTCCTCAATGTTTTCTACACGGATATCTCTTGCTTTATACCATCTTGCTGCTTTCATCACTATCAACCTCCAATACTATTATTCATGTTTATATTAACATGTGGAAAATATGCAAATCATTAGTTGGACAAAAATTGACATAAAAAATACGAAATGTCCATTAAATTATTTCACATTTTTCACACTTTACTTTTTTCATTGCATAATAGTCGTAATTAAAGTAAGTTTGTTAAGGGTTAGCGTTGCATCGATGAAAAAAACAAGAGAATATTGTAAATGCTTATGTTAATAGTACGTAAACATCCCTAAAAGGCCGAATCATGGTACAATGGGAAAGATGTAAGGAGGAACGAATTATGTCAAAATATACTGATTATAATTTTCAGCCATTTTTGCAGGACGCAATTGCAAAGCTTGGCTTCACAGAACCAACACCAATACAAAAGGAAATTATTCCACTAATCCTGAAAGGGAAAAGTGCGATTGGACAAGCACATACGGGTACAGGGAAAACACATAGTTTCCTTATTCCAATCGTACAACGCATTCAAGTCGACAAACAAGAGGTACAAGCGGTTATTACCTCTCCAACACGCGAGTTGGCTCAACAAATTTTTGATGCGTTAAATCAATTAATAGAAGGAACAGACATTCAAGCGAAATTATTTATTGGGGGTACGGACAAACAACGCTCCATTGATAAGTTAAAAACGCAACCACAAATCGTTGTTGGTACACCAGGACGTATTCGTGACCTTGTTTCAGCTCAAGCGTTATTTGTGCATACGGCACCAATGTTAGTTGTGGACGAAGCGGACTTAGCGTTCGATATGGGCTTTATCGAAGAGATTGATGGCTTTGCTTCTCAAATGCCAGAAAAGCTTGAAATGTTCGTGTTCTCTGCAACAATTCCAGAACGCTTACAGCCATTCTTAAAAAAATACATGGAAGCGCCTGTTCATGTTCATATGAACGATAAACGTCCCGTGGCAGAAGGTATTGATTTCGTCCTTGTACCTGTTCGTTCGAAATCTCGTAACAGACGTTTACAGGATGTTATTGAAGGCATTAACCCGTTTTTAGCGGTCATTTTTACCAATACACGTAAAAATGCAGAGCAAGTTGCGGGCTATTTAAACGAGCAAGGGATTCGTTGTGGTCAAATTCATGGTGATTTAACGCCACGTGATCGTAAAAAAATGATGAAGCAAATTCGCGATTTAGAGTTTCAATATATCGTAGCAACAGATCTTGCAGCGCGCGGTATCGATATTCAAGGAATTTCACATGTCATTAACTATGAAATTCCAGAAGATCTAGAATTCTTTATTCACCGTGTTGGACGAACAGCACGTGCAGGCAATAAAGGAACAGCGATTACATTATTTGAGCCTTCTGACGAGGATGCATTAGCTCGTATTGAGAAAATGGGTATACCGTTTGTACAAAAGGATGTCAAAGATGGTGAATGGTCGGAACTAAAAGAGCGTCATGCACGTAAAAACCGCGTGAAGCACGAAAATGAGATTGATGCGAAAGCAAAATCTTTAGTACGTAAGCCGAAAAAAGTAAAACCAGGTTACAAACGTAATATGAAATGGGAAATGGAAAAAATTAAAAAACGCGAACGTCGCATAAAAGCTCGCGGCAAAAAATAAGGAGGCATAAATATGTTACTTGGCTCACATGTTTCAATGAGCGGCAAAGAAATGTTGCTCGGCTCTAGTAAAGAAGCTCTTTCTTATGGTGCGAACACCTTTATGATTTATACAGGTGCTCCACAAAACACGCGTCGAAAATCCATTGCAGACCTTAATATTATGAATGGTCTGTTGCACATGAAAGAGCACGGCATGACAAATATTGTTGTGCATGCTCCTTATATTATTAATATTGCTAATACAGAAAAACCAGAAACATTCCGTCTCGGTGTAGATTTCCTACAATCTGAAATTGAACGCACTGCTGCGTTGGAAGCTACACAAATAGTTTTACATCCTGGTGCCCATGTAGGTGCAGGGGCAGATGCTGGTATTGCTAAAATTATTGAAGGTTTAAATGAAGTACTTTCACAAGACTATCCCGTGCAAATTGCATTAGAAACAATGGCAGGGAAAGGAACAGAGTGTGGACGTTCTTTCGAAGAGCTTGCAAAAATAATCGATGGTGTGACACATAACGAGCGCCTTTCTGTATGCTTTGATACATGCCATACACATGATGCTGGCTATAATATTGTTGAAGATTTTGATGGGGTATTAAACGAGTTTGATAAAATAATCGGTGTAGATCGCATCAAAGTTCTTCATATAAATGACTCTAAAAACGTTCGTGGTGCAGGTAAAGACCGCCATGAAAATATCGGTTTTGGACATATCGGATTTGATGCATTAAAATACGTGGTTCATCATCCGCAATTAATGGCGGTACCGAAGATTTTAGAAACACCATTTGTTGCTCTAAATAGTGATGCGAAAACTAAAACAGCACCGTATAAATATGAAATTGATATGCTACGTAGTGGAGAATATAAGCCAGAGCTTATTAACGCCTTACGAGGAGAGTAAGAGAACCGTAGACCAACGCAATGCAAATTGTGTTTGGTCTACGTTTTTTTATGAATCGCGGGTAAACGAGGCTATATCGCGGGTATTTGAACGGCTTCCGCGGGTAAAGAGAGTTTTATCGCGGGTATTTAAACACCAATCGCGGGTAAACAGTTTAAATTCGCGGGTATCTCAATCGTGCGGTTCGGAACTATTTTGAAATTCAAACGTCTACATGTGAAATAATGGGAAAGAACATTAGGTATAGAGAATGGAAATAATTACTGATAAATTAATTATGATTGCTTTATTTATTCTCATCATTCATTCAATCGAGACACTTGCCTATGCGGTACGTTTATCAGGGGCACGTGTAAAGTTACTAGCTTCAGCTTTATCTCTGTTTAATGTAATGGTGATGGTTTCAAGGCTAGCGAATATGATGCAACAACCGTTTACGGGGAGTTTAGTGGATACAGCGCCTGCTGACAATGCGCTAGCTTTTGTAGAAAGCCAATATCGCTTTATTATAGGAGCGGCATCATTAGGGACACTAATGGGGATATTATTACTGCCGACTTTCGTAGCCATCTTTTCACGAGGCATCATTCATTTGGCTGAGGAAAGAGGGTCGATTCCAGCTTTATTGAAGAAAGGCTTCACATTTGACTATGTAAGAAGAGGTATTAAACATATTCGCAAGCCAAGCTTGGCTTATGTAAAGGGCATTGGCTTACGAGATATTCCAGTTAAACTATTTGTGATGAACATTGTGATTACAGCGATTTATACTATTGGTGTTTTATCTTCTTTATATGCTGGTTTATTAGTCCCTGAATTAAAGGCAACAGCTGTCATGGCGTCTGGATTAATCAATGGCGTAGCAACAATTTTGTTAATTATTTTTATTGACCCTAAAATTTCTATACTTGCGGATGATGTTATCAATCAGCGGGGAAGTTATCTTGATTTAAAAAGAGCATCTGTTATGATGATGACCTCTAGATTTTTAGGAACGATTTTGGCGCAAGTGTTATTTATACCTGGGGCACATTATGTAGCTTGGTTTGCAAAGCTTATTACTTAGGTGCTAAGACAGAAATGGCTGTTAAAACGAGGCATTCATCTACTGGAAGAAGTAAGAATTACAACATATCGTAAGCTTAATCCTATAATATAGTTTAGATTTTAAGGCACATTTTCTACAAGGAAATGTGTCTTTTTTTATGTCTTCACTGTAAATCACTTTGCATTTTGTAATTTATAAATAACTAAATGCAATTTATATGTTGCAAAAAGCAATATAATTTCATATTCTAATAGTAATAAAACAAATGGAGGGAAATTATGTATAAGAAACAAAAAAAGCAAGTAGATGAACGTGTTAAAAATTTACAAAATAAAATATACAAAGAGATGTATGTGCTGATTATGATTGTCTGTTCCATTTCTATTGTAATAAAGTTCTTTAAAATGGGCGTGTCGTTGGACAATGTATTAACAGAGTGGTTGATTATATTTGTGTCATCTGTTTATTATTATGTTAGGACGGCTTATCTAGGTATCTTAACAGATGAAGTAGAGGTTCATGATAGTAACAGTAAAATAAAATTACAGACGAAAAATATCATTTATGGAGTGGCTACTGGTTTGGTACTGGCGATTTTTTTTGGTCTTAATAGTGCCTTTAACTATGCAGATAGCACACAACAAGCATATAAATATTTCTTCATGGTTTTCTTAGTATCGCTAATTATCTATGTACCATTTTTTGCAGGATTTTTAGGCTTATCATATATGGCTGCAAAAAAGAAAAGTGACCAAGTCGTACAAAAAAATCTAGAAGATTAACAGTGGTGATAAGCATGAAAAACATCCGTTTAAAAATGGCTCGAATAGAGCATGATTTGTCACAGGAAGATTTAGCTCAAAAAGTAGGGGTTACCCGCCAAACAATCGGTTTAATTGAAGTTGGGAAATATAATCCGACGTTAAACTTATGTATTGCGATTTGTAAAACGTTAAATAAAACGTTGGATGAATTATTTTGGGAAGAGTAAGACAATAAAAACCGCCATTTAGCCCTTCGCTAAATGGCGGTTTTTCGCTTAACTTTAGAAAATAAATTCAATAGGTTTCAGTTAACACGCCTTCACGCAGTCTATAAACTTGATCGCATAAAGACTCAATATCATTTTTATTATGGGATGTTAATAAAATAGTTGCTCCTCGCTGTTTTTCAGCGTTAATAATGTCATAGACATTTTGTACAGAATCTTCATCCAAACCATTCATGGGTTCATCTAGTAAAATCAATTCAGGTGTTTCCATAATGCTTTGAGCAATGGCTAGTTTTTGTTTCATCCCAAGAGAGTATGCTTTAACAGGGCGTTTATCTTCGGGGTCTAAACCTACTTTTGCTATCGCAGCTTTTATATTCTGGTCAGTAATTTGATTGCGAATCGCTGCTAAAAATTTTAAGTTGGAGAATCCTGAGTAGTGCTCTAAAAAACCAGGTTTTTCAAGGATAACACTTGCACTTTTAGGAAACGAAATATCATGATGTAACACATCTCCGAATAATTTTACTGTTCCAGCACTGGGCTTCACTAAGCCGCAAATTACCCGAAACAACATTGATTTCCCTGAACCGTTGTGCCCCACAAAACCATAAATGTTGCCCCGCTCTAGCTGAAAACTAATATTTTGTAGCACCATGCGTTTTTTGATCACCTTGGAAACGTTTGATACTTCAATCGACATCTAGCAACCCTCCCTAATAATAATCATTTTTTAAGCCGATTCGAACAATAAATAAACACATAAGACAAATAAATAGCCCTTCAATCACTAGAATGACAGCGAACATGTTTGCGTCGAAATTTCCCATTAGCCCATAATAGAACGGAATATAAGGAGCTGATCGTTTAATACCTGCAAAAAATAGGACGATCAGTAAAACCGTCGCTATTTTTGCTGAAAATAATAATTCGATTATTTTCCATAGCAATGCATGACAGTACATATTAATGAGTAGAAAGAATGCCTGTAGAACAATCAAGATATCAAATTGTAGCGTCACGTGAGCTTTTAAAAAAAGGAAAAAGCACATGATATAAGTGATTGCGACATAGCACGCCGTGAATATAAGTAGGATTAGTAGCCGATTAAGCCAAAACCAACCTTTTGTTGGATAGCGTAATAGCATATTGTAGGAAAAAGAAGTGGAGCGAGGCTTCCAAACAATTTGAATTAATAGCACATAACCAAACCATAACAAAGTCCAATACATCCAAGTAAGTTCCTCCACTTTACCTAAAAGCGCAGTATATGCTTGGTACAATGTCAGTCCATCAAAAAGAGATGTCATATGGAGTAGCAATAAAGTAGTACATAATGGATAGACAATACAAATACAACTAATTTTAAGGGCATCTTCTCGCAGTAGTTTCCACTCTAACGAAAATGTTGTCATGAATCATCATCTCGCACGTAAAAGTCTAGTTTATTGACTAAGTAATGAATGGCATTGATTAATAATATCGTAACAGCCACTAATATAAAGAATGAACTAATAGGGGACGTATATTCACTTTTATGAAAGGCAATAAACACAAAGTGCTTTATATATCGATCCAACATGCCAAGAATCATAACTATAATTGCACTAATGAAGTTATTTTTGAAAAGTTGTTGGAACACGATATAAAGCAACCCGAAAATAACCGTAACACAATAAAACATATAGATAAAGTAAAGTAATGAACCGTTTTCTTTAGGCTCAGGCACATATAATAATAAGGCACTGTAATTTGTGAGATACGGTGAAAAAAGCGACTTCGCTAGCGATGTGCTCAACAAACTACTTCCGAAAACAATTGCTGTAAAAAAGGCGGTCACGATAAAAACGAAGCAAACTTTATACGAAGCAAATTGCTGCCGGTGTCGATATCTTCTAAGTAATAGCCAATCATTGTCTTTTGATGAAAAAGGCGCTAATAATAATAAAAAAACAGGAATATAGAAGTGCTCATAACGAGAGGCTACTATAAAGTCTTTCAGTGTATGCCATCTATTAGCCACTGAAGTGATAGGTAATACTTCAAATAGATGTAACATTATCATAAAACATGCCACAATCCAAAAGAGCAATTTTTTTAAGCGAATATCCTGCAGACAATATGTCAAGTATTTATAAAACATCTTCATATTTCCTCATGCCAATAAAGTAGATGACAAATGTAAGTGAAATTTGCATCAGGAATTCGACAACCATAATGGAAATGGTGTTGTCTCCATGTATACCATCTGGGGCTAAAAAGAAAAAGGGAGCCCATTTTGGGTTATTGGTAGCTAAAAACCAAATACTTGTATAAATAATTTGCGGCATAAAAATCATTAAATAATAATTTTTAATAAACATGGAAAGCGCTAGCCCCATACAAACATACGCACTAGCAAACAATCCACCGATAATATAAAATACAGCAGCATATAAATAAGGAGATATACTGAGTAAATCCGAAAAAAGAGGTTGGATATCTCCTTTAAAAACACTTATCGCATTATCAGGTATCGCCAATGTCCCTTCAACAAACCCTATATAAATATTAGTATAGGCTGTATAATCCCAATGATTCGTAAATAGATTAACAAGCACTACACCTAAACATAGTGGCACTACGAACATAAAAAAGGTAGTGAAAAAAGTAGTGGCAAACTTTGCTGTGTAATATTTTCGTTTATCCATCCGCATAAAGATAAAATGTTGATAGCCACTTTTTCTTTCACGATAAATTGAATCTACAAGTGCAATAGAAATCAACAACGGAAATAGTAAATAATACAATTCAGATGCGAAATTATTCGTAAAACCGAGCCATTGCTTATGCGGAGAAATAAAAATAAGCACATCTTTCACAATTTCTTCGTCATAGTATTGGCTATAAATCCGTTCAGTTAATTGATACTCTTCGTTATGTTCTTTCACACCTATTACGACAGCAATCACAACAAGCAGTATTAAGGCACAAATGCTAAGATAAAAGTTTTTATTGTTAAATAGTTTTTTTATATTCGATAAGCATTGATATCCTCCTACTCAAAAACAGGGTTGTCCCTATTCTTGAATAAGACAACCCTTTCTAAAAATCGATAAAAGAATGACAATGAACGTTGTTATATTAATATTTGGCGTGCTCTATTTCATCTTGTGTCTGGATAAAATCTTCCTGAGATTTCTACACTCACCAATTTTCTTTGGTCATTTTCTGCTACTAGTGTTACATCGCCACCAACAGCACTTTGATCTACAATGAAGAAACGTGTATCATTATCAGTTACATCTTTAGCAGTATTAGAAACCTTTTTCCCTTTAGCATCCACAATCCACATAGTTGCTCTGTAATCTTGACCAACTATAGAGTTTTCAACTTTTGAGTTACTATTATTGTCTTTAGTCCCTGTTGCTAAATAGATATTTCTCGATAAACTGGGCAGTTCCTTCGCATAGGTGATAGCACTCGTTCCCGCACTTGCTACACCCGCACTCACCAATAATCCTAAGGCACAAACGGTTGTTGCTAGTCTTTTCTTCATGTAAAATCCAACTCCTTCTTTGTATTTTGATGAGAATAAACCAAAAGCAACAAAACAACGAAGTAACAATAAAGATTCATAGAGAAAGGGGTATTTCATTCTCTAATTATCAATTATTATAAAATTCAAAACTTTTGAACTTCAATATTTTTTGCAAAGAAAAGCCAATTTTTCTAGCATTAAAATTCAAAAAAAATTCGAAAAATAGGTAGGTTTTGGAAGGTTGAAAAGACATAAAAAAGCCCGAAAGTCTAAATTGACTTTCGGGCAATACTCTATTATTTAGTAAAAAGTGCAATAAGCTGGCGAGAACGTTTTCGTCCGAGTACTGCTTCCACTTCACTGAGTACATCTTTTGGAATACCTAAAAAGAGCCAAGAAAAAGAGAATTGCTCTAGATAAGGTCGAAGCTTTTTCACTTCAGAAGTGGTAATGTCAAAACCTTCGGCACGGGCAATCGCTACAACTTCTTTATCACTACTTTGAGATAATTGTTGCAAAAATTGAATACTCACAAAAAATCCCTCCTTTTAAGTTTTGTTTTCTTTACAAATACTAAACTTTCATTTATACTTACAATTTGTAAATCGTAATGATTTTGAATTAGAAAGAAGCGATCATGCATGAAACAAGCATTAATTGACATTGAAAATGTGTCATTTCAATATGACTATACACAAGTATTAAAAAACATCTCATTTCGTGTGGAAGAAGGAGATTTTTTGGCGCTCCTAGGTCCGAATGGCTCTGGGAAATCGACATTACTGAAAATTATTTTAGGTTTATTAAAACCGATGTCTGGTGAAATTACATTATTTGGAGAGCCAAGTGCAACGTTTAAACATCGTGAATGGATTGGCTATGTTTCTCAAAAATCCAATGCCTTCAACTCTGGTTTTCCTGCAACGGTTCAAGAAGTAGTTATTAGTGGATTATCAAAAAAATTAGGGCTCTTTAAGCGTCCTTCGAAGGATGCCAAAAGCAAAGTATACGAGGCATTAAAAGCCGTAGGGATGGACGCCTTTATGAAACGAAATATTGGCGAGTTATCTGGTGGACAACAACAGCGCGTATTTATTGCACGTGCTTTAGTCAGTGAGCCACGATTACTAATTTTAGATGAACCAACAGTCGGCATTGATCACGAGAATGTGCAGTCCTTTTATGATATGCTGGCGAAATTGAATAGGGAACAAGGAATTACGATGATTCTTGTTACACATGATGTTGATACGGTATCAAACCGCATTAGCCATGTTGCTTGCCTTAATCAAACAATTCATTTCCACGGCTACAAAAACGAATTTGATTCGATTTCTCAGGATGCGCTAGACGCTTGGTATGGCCATTCGGTGAGAAAGATTCACTAAAAGGAGAAGGCACAATGATTGAAGCAATTTTTCACTATGAGTTTTTACAAAATGCCTTTTTCTCTGGCTTATTAATTGGCATCATCGCACCACTATTAGGTGTATTTATCGTAGTTCGTAGGCTATCACTGATTGCTGATGCATTATCCCATGTTACACTTGCGGGGATTGCTGGTAGCTTATATGTAAGTCAGTCTGTTGCTGCATTAGCAATGCTCAACCCAATTTACTTAGGCATACTTGCTTCTGTGAGTGGCTCGATATTAATTGAGCGCTTACGCCGTTTATATAAGCATTATGAAGAACTTGCCATTCCGATAATTATGTCTGGTGGAATTGGCATTAGCGCAATTTTTATTTCACTTGCCAGTGGCTTTAGCACCGATTTAATGAGCTATTTATTTGGTTCTGTTTCGGCTGTGTCGAGGCAGGATTTATGGGTCGTTATTGGGATTGCGATTGTAGTTATTGTGTTTTTATATTTCTTCTTTAAAGAATTATTTGTGCTATCGTTTGATGAGGAATATGCCAAAGCAAGTGGTTTGCCAGCTCGCTGGGTTCACCTGTTGTTTATGATTGTGACAGCACTAGTAATTGCTGCTAGTATGCGCATCGTAGGTATTTTACTTGTTTCATCTTTAATGACTTTGCCAGTGGCTGCCGCCATGCGTCTGGCTAAAGGTTTTAAACAAACGATACTCTATGCAATTGTATTTGGCGAGGTAGCAGTGTTCATAGGATTAGTAAGTGCATTTTACTTAGATTTAGCGCCAGGTGGTACGATTGTCGTTACGTCTATTCTTATTTTATTGCTAGTTATTATCGTGAAGAAAATAATGTTAAAGGTATCTGTAAAACAAGGGGAGGAAGCACTGTGAATATTTCAAGAGCGTGGGAAATTTTAAAAGAAAACGGCTATAAAAAAACAGATAAACGTGAGTTAATTTTAAATATGTTTGCGGAAACGGATAAATATTTAACCGCTCGAGATTTATTAGATGTGCTGAAAAAAGATTTTCCAGGTATGAGCTTCGATACAATTTATCGTAATCTTTCAACGTTTGTAAAGCTTGGCATTTTAGAAGAGACTGAGTTGTCTGGTGAACGAAATTTTCGTATGCATTGTGAATCTGAACATCATCACCATCATTTCATTTGTATGGATTGTGGCAATGTAAAAGAGCTGAATGTTTGCCCGATGGAAATGTTAGGTGAGAAGCTTCCAGATTATGAAATTGAAAATCATAAATTTGAAATTTACGGAAAATGCCCAGAATGTAAACATGAAACCCTGTCAAATTAGTTTTGACAGGGTTTTTACTTATATCAAAGGAGTATGTTTAGAAGGAAAGGGTATACTCCATTCTCAGTGAAAGAAGGCTACTATGCTCTTACTACACGAATAGCATCTATTTTTTTGCAATCGATAATAAGTGGTGATGTTGAACCAGCTTCTAGGAAATAAGCACAGCAATTTCTACAATTGAAGCTCACAAAAGTTAAACCAAGGAAACTAAGACCGCCTGCTAAGAAAACATCAACTACAGCTCCAACTTCTAATTTTCTTAATTGCTCACAGATGCAGCTTCTGCAGTTGTTCACTGCTTTGTGGCATTTCTCTTCTTTACATTCATGTTCTTTTTTGTGGCTACATTTGCAAGGTTTATGACATTTACAAGGAGCCCAGTTCATATGAGTAACATAACGTCTATCTTCCATTCATATTACCTCCTTTCTCCATCACTTAATGTAAAGCTATTGCCTTACACTAATAATCTATGTTTTGTTGAAGAATGGAGGGTGGTAATATGTCCGATAAACAAAGAAAAAACTATTTTTTTCTTTTAATAAATGTTGTTAAAGTTTATTTTATATGGCAAAGGTGTGATTGTACCGATATGGTTGTCATAGAGATAGAAGTCTATCGGTGGGGAATAGGAAAGAATGTTATGTTTAAAGAGCAGAATATGCATTTTAAAAAAAGAAACGACGAATGTTGTTATTTTTACAAGCATTCGTCGTTGTTTCATTATTGGTGTTTTTGTTGGAATGCTACCATGAAATCGCGAAGTGCTTCGCAAGTTTCTAATGGCACAGCATTATATGTTGATGCACGGCAACCACCTACTGAGCGGTGACCATTTAAACCGATAAATCCAGCTGCTTTTGCTTCAGCTAGGAATTGTTTTTCAAGTTCTTCATCAGCGACGCGGAACGTGATGTTCATTAATGAACGGCTTTCTGGCGTTGCGTGACCTTTATAAAAGCCATTGCTGTTATCGATCGCATCGTAAATTACTTGTGCTTTAGCTTCATTAAGTTTAGCAACAGCTTCGACGCCACCTTTAGCTTCCACCCATTTCAATACTTCACCTAACATGTAGATACCGAATGTTGGTGGTGTATTATATAATGAGTTACCATCCGCATGTGTTGTATATTTAAGCATTGTTGGAATTTCTTTATTTGCTTTTTCTAGTAAATCCTTGCGAATAATAACGACTGTTACACCAGAAGGACCAAGGTTTTTTTGCGCACCTGCATAAATGATACCAAATTTACTTACGTCTACAGGTTTAGATAGGATGTCACTTGACATATCTGCTACTAAAGGAACATGACCTGTTTCAGGGAATTCTTTCCATTGAGTACCATAAATTGTATTGTTAGAAGTAATGTGCACGTATGCATCGTCTTCATTAAATTGAATATCTGATAATGCTGGGATATTACGATATTTATTTTCCTTTGTGCTTGCTGCTTCAACAGGTGTACCGAATAATTTAGCTTCTTTGAATGCTTTTTCTGACCATGAACCAGATAATACATAGCTTGCTTTTTTATCGGCTTGGAGGAAGTTCATCGGTACCATTGTGAATTGAAGGCTTGCCCCACCTTGTAAGAATAGTACTTCATAGTTTTCTGGAATAGCATAAAGTTTTTTTAATAGAGCAATTGCTTCGTTATGTACTTCGTCGAAAATTGCACTACGGTGACTCATTTCCATAATAGACATACCTGAATTACGGAAGTTTACTAATTGTTGTTGAGCGTTTTCTAATACTTCTAGGGGTAGTGCAGAAGGACCTGCGTTAAAATTGTATGCTCGTTGTGTCAAAATGGTACACTCCTTGTTTTGTTTAATAAAAGCACCTTTATTGGATTATAACTTAATTTTCAAGAGAAAAAACAAAATTCTCAATTTTTTATTTATGTACGATGAAAACGAGCATTTTAGTGTCAGGCACGCACACAATTGGCACACAATTTGTTTTATGTATCGCATATTGATGAAAAACTACATAGATAAAAAATTTTCGGTATACTGAAAGGTAAGAAATAGTGAAAGGGGTGTATGTATGTTTACAATAGAACAAGCAAGTCTGATTGTTGTGGATGTCCAAGGCAAATTGGCAACGATTGTAGAGGATAGTGAAACAGTCATTCAAAATGTAGCAAAACTAGTACAAGCGATGGACGCTTTGGATGTACCTGTGTTATGGCTTGAACAAAATCCAAGTCGTTTAGGTGGAACTGCCTTAGAAATAGCGCAGCATCTTCAGGGGGCCCCGATTGCCAAAATGGCTTTTAGTGCTTGTCAGGAGCAAGCCTTTATCGATGCAGTTAAAGCAAGTGGTCGTACCCAATTTATCGTGACAGGTATTGAAGCGCATATTTGCGTTTATCAAACAGCAAGACAACTGAAAGAACAAGGCTTTGAGGTGGAAGTAGTTGTGGATGCGGTGTCCTCTCGTACAAAAGCCAATAAGGAAATAGGGCTAGATAAAATGAAGGCACTAGGTATATTGCCAACGAGCACAGAAATGATTTTATATGAGCTTTTACAAGGTGCGAATCATCCACATTTTAAAACAGTGTTACAACTCGTTAAATAACGATTTACTTGCCAGCAACCTTTAAAAGTAAATGCATAGCAGACAAAGGCGATAGCAAAAAAAGTGGCTGGGACATAAGAGAAAAAGTGTTAAATTGAACCTAATCAATCTAACACTTTTTTGCTATGCCGTTGTTGTCCGCTACGACGGTGCTTTCCGCTCAGCACAGTAAGCCGCAATCCTCGCTACGCGCGGTCTGCCCGCGGCTAACATTATGTGCTGTTCTGAGCTGGAGTCACTGCCTTCGCTACCAACAACTAGTGAACACTTCTAATTTTTTTAATTGCAAAAGCAAGAATAGCTAAGGTCTCCATATAGCAAAAATTTACGAACAGCTTTCCTCTGTTCCTTAATATTTTTTAGTTTTGTCCCAGCCACCTTTTCTCTTTTGTGTCAGCACTTTTTATGCAGGCATTTCCGTTGGAGTTGGTTTTGCATAACCATTTTTGTATGTTTCATCAATTGTTTGGCGGATTTCTTTTAGAGTCATGCCATCTTTATGCATTTTTGCGGATTGTAGTGCGATTTCCAAACAAACAGCGCAACGTGTGCCATGATCATCCCATACAATTGTTCCGTCTTGCTTTTTTTCTTGAATAAAGCAGTTTAAATTACTTTTATGTCCAACAGATTCTCCACAGCCACAGTAGCATGGCATCCATTCTAAAATTTCGGTTGATTGTCCAGCTATTTGGTAGACTAAGCGAATATTTTCAGATTGGCTATCTAAAAATGTTGGCAGGACATCAGCACTTGCTGTCTCTTCCTGAATATCTCCTGTTACATGAGCATGTCCATCATGTGAAGCTTCATTTTGAGTATCTTTTGGCTGTTCTTCCGTCGCTTGTTTGTCAGTTCCGCAAGCACTTAACACGAGCAATAACAACGTAAAAATGGATATTAATTTTTTCAAAAAAACGCCTCCTACATGTTTACAATATTTTCATTATAACATTGGTCACGTCAATATTTATAGCTAGCGTAGTCACAAATCAGTGAAAAATATCTAATCCGCGTGTTTTGTTCATTAAAAGTTCCATTTTTTCGCCTAGCAATTTTTTTAAGAACAAGCCAAACAACAGAAAAACTAACCAGAAGCTTAGTAAGAATGTAAGATCTATCCATATTTTGGACCAAATGATGCCACCAACTGCTTCACGCATCATGCCGATTGCATAAGTAAACGGTAAAAATGGATTAATTACTTGGAAAAACGTTGGTAACAATTCAACGGGGTAAGTACCGCCAGAACCAGCAATTTGTAAAACCAACATCACAATGGCTAGTGCTTTACCTACATTTCCAAATACAGATACTAGCGTGTAGACCACTGTAATAAAAACAAAGCTAATGATTAAACCAAAAAGAATAAAGGAAAGAGGCGCACGAATGGAGATGTCTAACAGTAAAATATCACCAATTGTAATAATCAATGTTTGGATAATGGAGATAGTTGCAAAAGTCATTAATCGCCCAAAATATATTTCACGAATGCTATATTGTGGGTTGTCGTGAATATTCACTGCAAGAAGAGAAATCAGCAACAAACAACCGACCCAAATAGATAAAACGGTATAAAATGGTGTCATGGCTGTTCCGTAATTTGCAATTGGAAATATTCTATGTTCTGCTAGTTTGACTGGTTCTTCAAAAAAATCTCGCTCTGCTTCGACATCATTTTTTAATAATTGAACGATTTCAGAGATATCGGTTTCGTTTTCTAATGTCCGTAGCTTATTAGCAAGGTCGATAATCTTTTTACTTAGTGTAGGGAAGTCAGATTGAATGGTAGCTATAGCCTTATTGGCCGTTACTAACGTATTTTTGGCATTGCTTAATCGTTGTTTTGCCTGTGGAATGGAGCTTTGCACTTTCGTTAGCATAGTTGATGCATTTGTTAATGTATCCTTTGCAGCATTCAAGGTTGTATGAATTTGTGGTTCCAGTTTATCTGAATAGTAACTAAGAAACTGATTTAAATGATTTGCAGCATCTTGAGCCGTTTGTTGGACTGCGGCAATATCTTTTTTTATTGTTTGCTCGTCGATATTATTGAATTGTTGTACTTTATTTGAGACATCCGTTACTACAGCATTTAGTTGACGTAATGTAGAGAGCACACTAATCATAGAGTCGCTAGCAATCGGATTTGCTTGTAACTTTCCTTGTATGGACTCCAATTGCTGAATAATACCTTTATTATCTAATAGAGCGATAACATCATTCGATCGCTCCTGTTGAAGCGATGAAATCACCGTTTGGAGAGAGTTTTCCAGTTGTTTACGAGAGGAGGCATCTGCCTGTGTTAACTTCTGTAAAGCTTCCAACGTTTGGATACTATTATTTACTTTATCTTGTGAAGATGTTAACTGCTTTTGCAGTTCGTCTTTAGATTTTGCTAAGGTAGCTGTATCTGTCTGGATAGTTTGCAATTGCTCTAAAAGCTGTGAGAATCGTTGAGCGATTGTTTGTACGCTTTCTAAATCTGCTTTTACAATGGGGGAAAGCTGAGTGAACAGCGTATCTGCCTCGTTTATCAGCTGTAAACCATTGTGGATAGTTGTTAGACCGCTAGTTGTCATTTTTTCTATCTCGGGTATTTCACTGATAGTGGTGTCCAATAATTTTTCAGCATCTTTTCCACCTTTTGCAGTTTGAGCTAAAAATGATTCAATATCAGGAAGATGTTGTTCAATTGTGAAAATATAATGTTCAAATTTTTTGAAGTCTGGAATCTCGTGTTCGATTTCAATGCCAATGGTATTAAACATAGAAAAAAGTGTGCCATTGACTGTTGAGATAAATTCACTCGAAACTTGTTGGGTAATAACACCGGCGCCTTTACCTGTAATTTTGGGAGCAATAGGATTAATTTTTTCATTTACATAATAATCAATATGCGCTTTTGTAGGTTGATCGGTCAAAATGGATGTAAGCTTTTCTGAAAAATCGTTAGGAACGATAAGTACTGCAAAATAATCACCAATGTTTAATGAATCGAGCGCTTCTTTCCTTGGGAGAAAGTACCATGAAAAGCTATTGTTTGCTTGTAAATTGCTCATTAATTCCTTTCCAATGTTTAAATTTTCACCTTTAATTGTAGTGCCATCATCTTCATTGACAACAGCAATTTTCATATTTGCCGTGTGCGCGTATGGATCCATCGAAGCATAGATATTCAACCATGCATACAAAGAAGGTAAAAAAATGAGCCCACCAACAATGACAGCAACTACCCAGTTTGATACTATATTTAAGATATCACTTTTATAAATTCGAAAAACATGTTGGAAAGTAGGTTTCATAGTAAATTTCACTCCAAATTCATTTTGCGCATTATAGTAAGTAGGTTTCCATAAATACATTAAATTATGTTTGAATTGTGCGAAAACTTACTATGAAAGACGAATTAGTTTACTAGCTTCTAAAAACACTTTATAATCAATTCCAAATACACTAAAAGTAGGACATTTTTTATGTGAAATCGGAGGAGTTTAATTGAAAAAGCTACTAATTATTGGTTCGGTTATTGTTGTATTATTTGCAGCGATTATTGTACTTACAAATGTATCAAACAAAAACAAACTGGCGAGTGCGAATAATCCATACGGAGACAAAAATCTAAAACAAGAAACAATTGACCAATTAGATGATGAAAATTACCAAAATATTATGTTGCCTGATGAGCTAGAAAAGAAGATTAAAGCTGGGGAAGATGTCAATGCGTATTTCTTTAGTCCAGTTTGTGTACACTGTCAAGCATTCACACCCGTATTAATGCCGGTTGCAGATGATTTAGGCGTAAATATTGCACAATTAAACGTATATGAATATGGAGATTTATGGGATAAGTATAATCTCGAAGCAACGCCAACTTTTATTCGTTTTGAAGATGGCAAAGAAACTGCACGTTTTGTAGGGGCATTAGCTGAAGAAGATTTACGAGCTTTCTTAGATAAAGAAGTATTAAAAAAATAACGCACAGAAGAGACTGAACCAATGGGACAGTCTCTTTTTTATTCAAATAGATAGCAAACGAAATGGAGAGTGCTTTATAGAGTGAAGTATGTATAATATATACTATATAGAATGAGGTGTATGAAAACTGGAGGAAGAATGGATGACAATGGAAGAATACTTTTATAATGGAGAGCTGATGAAATGTTATAAGGCTGCTATGCAAATTGCAGATGGGCCTGATAAGGAGTTAGCTACTAAATATATTACTTTGTTGGATGAGTACGATGTTGCTACATTGCCGAAGCCAACACTTTTCTTGGAAACTCAGCATAGTGAACGAGCGAATGAAAGTTATCCTGAATCAGATGATGTTTTAGCAATACGTGCTATAAAAGATGAAGCGGCATTTGCGAAGCGAGTAAAAGCGCTAGAGGACATGGCTAAATCAGGTTCAGCTAATGAAAAGGCACAATCATTTTTTACACAGGGCGAGCTGTTTTTATTTGCCCATCATTACAATGAAAGTGTCCATTGCTTCAAGCAGGCAGTAAAAGCAAATCCTAATAAGGCTTTGTATTGGGGCATAACAGGTCAAACGATGCATCGTTTTGGTTGGATGCCATTTGATGCACTTGCTTATTTAGAGCAAGCCATTGACTTAGATCCGACAAATGCTCGCTGGAAGTGGAATAAAGCCCTTGTGTTAATTCAGCTTGCAAAAGATTTACAGATGGCACCGTTTATAGCGAATGCAGCGATTACATTAGAGGAAGCCATTGCTTCTTGTGGTGAGCATCAGCGATCTCTAAAAGATGCAATCCAAAATACCATTGATAATATGGATAGTTATGTATTTTCATAAAATGAACATGCTAAGACTGAAGATAAACTCGTTAATTACGAGGATATTTTCAGTCTTCTTCCTTTTTTCAACAGTTGAAACATTTTATCCATTTTTCTTTGATTGAATTTTAGGTATATCATGGTAATCTATTAGTAGAATCATCTCAAAATTATTTATACATAATGAATTATTATAAAGTAGCGGTTATCAGCCAAGTGAAAGTAGGGATCATCGTGTGGGAATTAAATAAACATTTTTCTTTATTTAGGAAAGGGATACTATTCATATTATTCTCTAGCGTATTATTGATGATCATTGGTTATTGGAGTGATGAATTTTACGGGATTTTTGGAAAGAGTAATTATGTTTCGATTCATTTGCTAATAGAAATTTTGATCATTGTTGTGACGATGACGATTGCCATCCAATCATGGTTAACAACACCTTATATTCTATCTAATAGAACTCTATACATAGGTGCATTATTTTTAACGTATAGCTTAATTGAAATTGCACATGCACTTTCTTATAAGGGGATGCCGCATTTTATTATGGAGAGCACCCCCTATGCTGCAACATGGTTTTATATTATTGGAAGGTTAGTGTTATCATGTGGTATCTTGCTCATATTTTTTATTAAGGAAAAAGCCATTCTTAATAAAACGTATCGATGGTTCATTTATAGTACGCCATTTGTTATTACTGTTGGATTATTCATACTTATATATGTACCGACTACCCCTATTCTGCCACCGCTTGTTATTGAAGGAGTCGGTCCAACACCGTTAAAAATTTCGTTGCAGTATGTCGCAATGGCATGCCATTTTCTCATCATGTACTTATTACTAAAAAAATTTAAGGTAGCTCCCAATATTATATTCTTGTTGTTAGGTAGTGCAAGTTATTTAATCATTAGTGATTTACTTTTTACTACATATCGTGACGTTTACGATATTAAAAATTTTATTGGACATATTTTTCAATTGTGTTCTTTTTATTTTCTTTTTAAAGCCATTTACTTTTCATCAATTGAAAAACCGTTTCAGGATTTAATAGAAATGCAGAAACATTTAGAGAAATCTAGAGAGAAGATGCATTATATGGCTTATCATAACGAGGTGACAAGCCTACCAAATGAACGGTTTTTAATGGAGACATTACATAAGAACTTATATAAATCGAATGTTAAGAAGGCTATTTTAGCTATTGAGATTGAACGCATTTCAGCTATTAAAGCGTCACTAGGTAGTTCATATGCAGATAAATTAATTAGTCAAGTTGCACAGCGGCTAAAGGATATTATACCGGAGCAGTATTTACTAAGTATGCTTCGAGAAGATTATTTTATCGTATTTATTGATGATGCAAATCATACACAACGAATCATGGAGCTTTGTAAACAGTTGCAAATGGCCATGGCGAAATCCTTCCAAATACAACATATTTCTTTAAATGGGCATTTGAATATTGGCATATCTTTATTCCCGACGGATGCCTACAAAGAAGAAGAGCTTGTCAGGTATGCTGTGTATGCGATGCAGGAGGCGAGAAAAGTACCTTCACGCATCGTATTTTATGAAACTTCCATGTCTAGCGATATTACAGAGAAAATTATTTTAGAAAATGATTTACGTCATGCTTTGGATAATCATGAGTTGTTTGTGGAATATCAACCGCAAATAGATTTGCAGTCAGGGCAAATTTTATCGGTTGAAGCACTAGTCCGTTGGCAGCACCCAAGTAAGGGCATGATTTCTCCAGGTTTGTTTATTCCGATTGCCGAAGAGTCAGGTATCATCATTCCGATTGGACAATGGGTATTAGAAACGGCGTGTAGGCAAGTGAAGCAGTGGGAACAAGCCGGCTTACCACCTATCAAAGTAGCGGTAAATCTTTCTTTAGGCCAATTATTTCAGCAAGATTTAGTGGAGATGATTCAATCTGTACTTGAAGATACTGATTTAGACCCAAAATACTTACAATTAGAAATAACGGAAAGTATGACCATTAATATCGATCATATCACGATGATTTTACATCAATTAAAAACGCTCGGTGTGACAATTGCTGTTGATGATTTTGGTACTGGTTACTCATCGTTATCCTATTTAAAAGATTTTCCAATCGATTGCTTGAAAATTGATCGCTCTTTTGTCCAAAAAATTCAAAGCGACCCTACTGATAAAGCATTAGTTGATATGATATTATCGATGGCTAAACATTTACGTTTGAAAGTAGTGGCAGAAGGAATTGAGGAAGTAGCACAGCTCAATTATTTAATGGCAGGGCATTGTGAAACAGTACAAGGATTTTTATTTAGTAAGCCATTGCATCCGACATACTTACAAGATAACTATCAGGCACTTCAAGATAATGCACAAACTATTTTAGAAGCGTTACACGCTCAATGCTGAAACTTTAAAACACCCTTGTTTCGAAAGGAAACAAGGATGTTTTTGTATGAATCATTTATTTTTGGATAGTATTAAAATGAAAACGATTTCATCTATTTAAAATATTCTAAAAATATTAACAATTTAAAAAGTTTTGTATAGGATTGCACTTGACGACGTTGACTTTAGTTGGATGAAGTAATATAATTTTCAAAATATAACAAGATTAATTATTTAGAATAGTATTACAATAATAATTTTTTTGTTGAGAATAATGGAAAAACTAAATGACATGTAGATAGAAGATAGGAGTTTAGACAATGGATATTATGCAAAAGGCAAAAGAGATGCACAAAGAAGCACAAGGGAAAATGGAGATTGTAGCAAAGGTACCTGTGCAGGATACATATGATTTAAGTTTAGCTTATTCACCTGGCGTTGCGCAGCCTTGTATTGAAATCGAAAACAATCCGCAAGCAGTGTATGATTATACAATTAAAGGAAATCTAGTTGGCATTGTGACAGATGGGACAGCCGTTCTAGGGTTAGGTGACATCGGCCCAGAAGCGGCATTACCGGTGATGGAGGGAAAGGCGATTTTGCTAAAACGTTTTGCCAATGTGGATGCATTTCCTATTTGTCTCGCAACAAAAGATGTGGATGAAATCGTACGCACTGTTAAGGCGATTGCTCCAACATTTGGTGGTATTAATTTAGAGGATATTTCTGCTCCGCGATGTTTTGAAATCGAAGATCGCCTTCGACAGGAGTGTAATATACCCGTATTCCATGATGACCAGCATGGTACGGCGATTGTTGTTGGGGCTGGCTTAATGAATGCGATTAAAATTGTCAACAAGGAACCAAAAGATATGAAGGTAGTGATAAACGGTGCCGGGGCGGCTGGCATTGCAATATTGCGCTTATTACTTCAAATGGGTTATAGAAATGTTGTGATGTGTGATACAAAGGGGATTATTTATGACGGGCGTAAGGAAGGGATGAATAGCATCAAAGACCAGATTGCAAAAATTTCAAACCCATTCAAATTAGTTGGGACATTAGAAGACGCGATTGCTGGTAGTGATGTTTTTGTCGGTGTATCTGTTGCCAATTTATTAACGAAAGAGCATATCGAATCAATGAATGA
The DNA here is from genome assembly GCF_002982115.1 of Lysinibacillus sphaericus. Taxonomy (GTDB): domain Bacteria; phylum Bacillota; class Bacilli; order Bacillales_A; family Planococcaceae; genus Lysinibacillus; species Lysinibacillus sphaericus. The sequence continues at coordinate 1,686,953 of NZ_CP019980.1, forward strand.
AAATCCTATAGTATTTGCGCTAGCTAATCCTAATCCAGAAATCACGTATGATAATGCTCGTGCATGGGGTGTACGTGTTATGGGTACTGGCCGTTCAGATTATCCGAATCAAGTAAATAATATGCTTGCTTTCCCTGGTATTTTTAGGGGGGCATTAGATGTCCGCGCTACAGATATAAATGAGGCGATGAAACTGGCAGCGGTAGAAGCCATTGCTTCGTTAGTATCAGCAGAAGACTTATCAGAAGAATTTATTATTCCAAAGTCGATGGATGAGCGTGTAGCGAGCGTTGTCGCGAAAGCTGTTGGCAGTGCTGCAATTGACTCCGGCGTATCGGTGTTATTCCAGCAACCACATCAACATGTCTAAACGTTGTCCGTTTCTTTCTATTTAACAATCATGGTATGATAGAGGTGTAATGATTTGTTGAGATAAGGACGGGTTTCGATCATGGCACAGGAAGTAGCAAATAAATTTATTGAAAATGTATGTTACCATTTAGTACGTAATATGGATATTGAAAAGGTTGAGCAACACTTTAATCAGACGATTGATATGCAACGTCAATCGGCTAGTTCGAAAACAGATTTTTGGGATAGGCTGATGGTGAATATGTTGTATTTTACTGACAATGAGCAAGTTTGGGAAAATCAGCTTATCAATATGCTAGAACAGAAACAATGGGTAAAACCAGCAGTACTTGAAGAAGAATTGCTTATGCATCAAATGCGAATTCGTCAGCAAGTAGCTGAACGAATGGAGATGGCAAAAGAATTGTTCCATCAACAGTATGACGCTGAAGGTCTTACAGAGGAAGCGATTATTTATGACTATGCCTATAGCGCTGCTGGACATTCGATGCGAATGGATTTACTTTCGGTTCTTGTATCAACGCCTGCACAATCCAACGTGCTATTTGACGCTGATCCGCAAGAAACACTTCGCATCATTAACGGATATATAGCCTATCATACAGACGGGCTTATTTCGAAAACAAATTTAACATAAAATTTGTAGGCATCGAATTAGAGCGTTTTCTCTAATTCGATGCCTTTGTAGTGTCAGGCACACAAACAATTTTCAAACAATTAGGGGAAGATTCCAAAATCAACATCTGTGCAGTATAATTGGGCAATATGTTAAAATAGTTTTGATTTTACTTGAAAGGAATTAATAGCAATGAATACACCATTCACTTTTAAACATACACAACCAGCAAATATGGACCCTACTAAAAAATATCCAGCGATTTTTTTATTGCATGGAATGGGTAGCAATGAAGATGATTTACCGCAATTGGTACAAGATTTTCAAGACCAGTGTCATATCATTAGTTTGAGAGGTCCTATTGCACAAAAGCCGGGTTTTGCCTTTTTCACGATACAGGAAGTGGGAAAGCCAGACCGTGCTATTTTTGATAAAGTGTTAATTGCACTGCAACGATTTATTTTAGAAGCGATTGAAGAGTTTCAAATTGATCCGCATAAAGTATTTGTCCTTGGCTTTAGCCAAGGGGCTGTTCTTGCACAGTCACTAGCTTTTGTTATGGGCAATTTAATTACAGGCATTGTAGCATTAAGCGGATATACGCCAAAATTTGTTACGGAGGAATATGCGATTCGCACGGTCAATCATTTACATGCTTTTATTTCTCATGGTGATTATGATTATGTGATTCCTTCACAATGGGGTATGGAAAGCAAAGAACTGTTTGAGCAATTTGGCGCCACAGTTACTTTCAAGCAATATCCAGATGGACATGGTGTTACACCAGAAAATTGGCGAGATTTAGGCATGTTTTTAGCACAACAACTACAAGAACAAGATCATATGCAGTAACCCTAAGTAATAGATAAAAGGCATCGGGAATTCAATTTCTCGATGCCTTTTGTTCGTAAAAATTTTATTTAGATAGACTGCGGTCTTTATCTGTTACAGCTGCAACAGCATCATGGATTGTCGTTTCGAAATGATTGCTTTGAAGGGAAGATACGCCTTGAATGGTTGTTCCACCTGGAGAGCAGACTTGATCGACCAGCGCCCATGGATGCTCTTTTGATTGTAAAATCATTTTCGCACTGCCGAGTACTGCATTTGCAGCAATGTCGAGTGCCATGTTTTTCGGCATACCTTCACGCACAGCAGCGCGAGCTAAGGCATCGATATACATATAGGTGAATGCTGGTGAAGCCCCACCAATTGTTGTAAAGATGGAGAATAAGTGTTCAGGTACTTCAATTATCGTGCCGATTGTTTCAAATAACATGGTGATAAGACGAAGTTGTGTCTCTGTTACTTGCTCATTTGCTGTATAGCAACTTGTTGATGCGCCAATTAGGGCATTGATATTTGGCATTACGCGAATAATAGGCGTGGACTCTGAAAGATAACCATGGAAGTAATTGAGGTTTTTTCCCGCAGCAATGGATACAATCATATGCTTTTCTTGGAGATGTTTTTTGACCTCAGGTAAAACATCAGGTAGCATTTGAGGTTTCACACCTAAAATAATGACATCACATTTTGCCATGAGTTCCTCGATGGAAGTTGTTGCTTGTATACCATAAGAGGTTGCGAGTTTTGTTGTTTTTGATTTTGTACGATTATAGCCATATATATAAGAGGAATCAAAATCTCCGCTATTGCACATTCCTTTAATAATGGCTGTGGTCATATTACCTAGACCAATAAATCCGTATTTCACGTGTTAGACACTCCTTCGTTTAGATAGAACATACCCATTAGTATAGTGCAGATTGTTTTTCTTGAATAGCATTATGCAGGAAAGAAGGCAATTAGGTTCAAATTCATGCAAGTCGGTGGTATCATAGAAGGAGTTGTGAATTGACATTATACCTTCTATTGATAAAATCATGTACTTTATGTGAACTTTGAGACATAGCTATCCTAAAAGGGGTAAAATAATAATTTGATATGTTTAATGCAAAAAATGTCTCATTCTATCGAAGGACGTAAGTAGAAATTATAAGAGAAAAGGAATTAAGAGGAATGGAACAAAATCTAAAAACGGACCAAAATCCACAAACTGTAGAAAAAACAATAGAGAAACATTCGCGCTCTAATGTTTTAGCTCAAACAGTTAAAACAGGTATCATAAAATCCAATTTAATTCCTATGTGGGCTGGCTTGTCGCTAGGGATGTATAAAAATAAAATGACATTATTGGACAATATACCAGAAATCATTTTCGCAACAATTGGTTCGGCACTTGTTATAGGTGCGGCAGGAGCTTTTAATAATGTGTATGACCGTGATATAGATGCCATTATGCCGCGTACGAAAAATCGTCCGACTGTAACAGGGGAGATGTCAGCAAAATCCACGATGAGTTTAGCGATTATTATGCTTGTTGTTGGAGTAGCTGTACTAGCATTAGCCTCACCACTAGCTGCATTATTTGGATTTTTAGGTGTATTTTTATATGTTGTGCCGTATACAATGTGGACAAAGCGTCGCACTATTTATAATACCGAAATTGGTAGTATATCAGGCGCAGTACCACCTTTAATTGGTTGGGCAGCTGTATCAACTGATATTACACATCCTGCTTTAATGGGGCTCTTTTGTGTGATGGTAATCTGGCAAATGCCACATTTTTATGCGATTGCGATTCGTAAACATGCGGATTATGAAGCAGCTAACGTTCCGATGCTTCCTGTAATAAAAGGGATGCGCCGCACATATTACCAAACAAATTTTTATTTAATACTGTTAATATTATCAAGCTTTTTATTTGGTTCATTAAGTATTGGTATTATGCTTGTCGCACTTATATTAAGTGTGGCATGGCTTGTAATGAGTATTTACGGTTATCATAGTAACACGGATCAAGTGAAGTGGGCGACGAAAATGTTTGTTTTCTCGCTTTTCCATATGACAATTCTCTTCTCAACAGTTATTATTTATTCCCTAGCTGGGGTCATTTTTAAATTATATTAAATAGCACATTTAGATGAATCATAATTGAAAAGCCAACAAGTTATTCGGGACTGACCCCGATATATAAGACAGTAATCAAAAAAGCATCACTCAACCAGTTGTCGGTATTGAACCGGCGACTGGTTGTTTAGTTTCGTTTGAATTCGGTTATTGTTATAATAGTTTATATAGTCTTTGACAGTTTGTTCTACGATGGCCGTCGTAGTACTGTTCAAATTGTCTAAGTAGAATGTTTCAGACTTTAACACAGAATGAAACGATTCGATTGGGGCATTATCAGCGGGCGTACCTTTACGGGACATGCTCATGGTAATGCCTTTTGCTTTTACGGCCTGTTGATAATCATACGATGTGTATACCGCCCCTTGGTCACTGTGCAACGTACACCCTTCGGGCAAATGGTGAAGTTGAGCTAATGTATCCAGCACAAAATCAGTATCTTGACAGTCTCCAATCGAATAGGCAATAATTTCACCATTATATAAATCTTGAATACTTGAAAGATACAACTGTTTTTGACCAAATGGCAAGTAAGTAATATCAGTTACGAGCTTCTGTAACGGTGCTGTGGCTTCAAAATCGCGATTTAATAAATTTGCTGCGATTGCATATGGTTGTCCTGTTCGTTTCCGTTTTTTCACTTTCACGCGACATTGCCAACCATATTTTTGCATGATACGTTGAACAACTTTATGATTGACGCACATTTCTTGACGTAAGAGTGCTGTAATTTTTCTGTAGCCATAGCGAAATTTATTTGCACGACAGAGTTCACCGATACGTCTCTCTATTGCTTGACGAGACCTTGCATCGGTAGATGCCTGTTTCCAACGATAGTAGGTAGATCGTGCAATCCCAAAGTGTTTACAAATGTCCTTTACAGACATCATGCTTCTTAGTGACGCAACTAACTGTACAGCTACTTCTCCAACCACTTCCTCTCCAACTCTGCGTACTTTTTTAGCACCTCAATTTGTTGCTTTAAATAACGGTTTTCCAATGCTAATTTCGTTTGTTCATTGTTCGGTTCAGGACCTTTATTAAAGATATATTGTTTGCCTACAGGTTGTTTCAAACGATTGACTTCACCATTTCTATACCAACGCACCCATGTTTCGACCTGTGTTTTATGGCGTATATTTAATTCCAATAGAATCTGTTTGACAGGTACCCCCGCTAATCGCATCTCAATCGCTTTCATTTTTAATTCATATGGATAACTCACTCTTGTTCCCATAGAAAAAACACCTCCAAATTGAAATTTAAGTATCTATACCCGAATTTCAATCGAAGATGCTTTTTTTATTTGTCTTTACCTATTGGGGTCAGTTCCTTCTAAGCTTGTTGGCTTTTCTTTTGCAACAGATGTAATTTGTCGATTTGGCCATTCGAGTGCATGAAGCTGCCCTCCAAAAACAGCACCTCCATCAATACCAATAATATTATTATCGCCGAAATAAACACTGTAGTTAGTTGGGTCTTGATGCAATTTATAGGTTGGTGTATGCCCGAAAATTATAGTTTTCTCACCACTGTAGCCTGTATGAAACTCTTCTCGAATCCATAAAAGTTGTAAAGGATCTGTGTCCGCTAAGGCTTTACCAGGTACAACGCCACCATGAACAAAAATGGCATCCTCCAACTCTATATACGTTTCAAACGTCTCGATAAGCTGTAAATGTTCTTCAAGCTTTGGCAATGTTTGAATAAAGCTAGGTAATGTGTTTTGGGCAATGGCATCTTCAAAATCTTCAGGCTGATAGCCGTAGCTTGCAAGTGTTGCATCTCCGCCACAAAGTGAAATCCAATGATGCCATGCTTTTGGAATACCAGAACGACAAGCTTTGAGCATAATAGCCTCGTGATTTCCTAATAGTACACGTGCACCCGTTGCTTGTAGTTCCTCAATTATATTTAAAACGCCACAAGATGCAGGACCCCGATCAATATAATCCCCTAATAAAAGTAACTTATCTTGTGTGGCGTCGAACTTCAATTTTAATAATAATTTTTCCAGAAGTTCTAATTCACCGTGTATATCACTAATTGCTAGTATACGTGTCATAAAAAAGCATCCTTTCCAGTATAACAGGCGTTACTAATTATTATATAGAAGAATCTTACAAAATTCGACTTTTCTCGTTTGTTGATGATTTCTTCGGTATGGAAGAAATATTTTAAAGAGAAGTGTTGTACGACATAGTAATTGTTAGCGTTTGTCGTGTGATTCTATCTTATGTCACAATGTTTAAGAGCTATTATTCGTTTGTCCATAGATTTCGAATAGTGGGGGAAGGATGTACTAGTGGAAGATGCGATGTAATTCAGAAGATTAGGTGATTTGAATATAAACCTTTTTTCCAAGGCTTATATTCAAATCGGTTAATATTATTCTTTGAGTTTGTGCCATTCTTGCATGGCAATTGTTTCGTCAAAGGTTGACAGTAGACGATAGTTGTCTGTATCTAAAATGCGATAATGTTGACTAATGACGTTTTGTTGTAAACGATAGCCTTGCCATTCATTTAGGTTTTTCCACCATATGTATCCGCCCATCGTTTTTTCCTTTGGCGGTAATGTGCCGTTATTGGCGATTAAGTCAACGACCTCAAGTGGATCACCACCTAGCTCATGCTGTAATATGGAACTTTCACGGCATAAAGCACATACTGCAACTGTAGTTGTCCATCCTGTTTTAATGCGACCTTTTTCAATTTGCACGAGTGTTTTTTTGGAAAGCCCAAGAAGATCGCTCATTTGGTCTTGCGTTAATGCTTTTTCTGTTCGAATTAATTTTAGTTTTTCTGAAACGAGTAAAATGAGTTGTTCACGATTCATTCAAACACCCTTTCTTTCAGGTTGTTACGCTCCATTATACATGAAAAAAGTAAAGGAAGGTGTGCAAGTGATGATTTTGAAATTAGAGGTAAAGGGGAGCTTGGGCTAAGCTAAAGAAATAGACTGCTCAAAGAAAAAAGCTTAGTCATTGAGCAGTCTGTTATTTGTAGAACAGGCCATTACTTAATATTCATATTTTTTTGTGTCCGAAATAACACGGAAATGGATTCCTTTAATTTGGGCACTTACTTTATGTCGAAGTGTATCAAGATAGACTAGCTCGTCTCCATCGTTTACACACTCAGCAATTTCCTGTAAAAGTTTAGTGAATGCCTCTTTGAATAATGAGCGCATATTATCAAAGTCAAGACTTCTAAAGCTACCGTCGATATCGAACGCCTCTACAGAATTTAACTGCTTGGAAGCTCCAGCAAAGCGGTCATCGTATACTGTGTAGTTTTCATCTGTTACAACGATAATATATAATACTTCTCCTGTAATTGTTTTTAACTCAATATTTGTTTTGTGTTTTTTTACATCCGTAATAATATGGATACCGTCTGAATGATAAAGTTTAAAAAGTTTCATAACAATGCCCCCTGATAATAAAATCATATACAGATTTATTATATCGAAATATGGCTAATAATGGAATGAGACAAAAGTATTTAGATAACTTTGTATAGCCCTAAAGTTGTGAAAGTTATATCAACTGAGCCTTTCGTTTACTTTTATTAGCCTTCTGTAGGAACGGGTGCAGCTTTATGAAGAGGACGCACTTCGATAAAGTGAAGCTGATGACCCTGTTGTTCATAAATGCTAAATACATATTGCGCTAGCTCGATGTTTTTAATCGCTTTGAGCCCGTTGTTGACTGTTAAGAACCAACCACCAAGTGTTTCTACTTCTTCATTGTCAAGGGATACTTGCAATAAATTTTCTACATCTTCTACAAGCATTTTTGCATTCAAAATATAATGATTGTCACCAATCTTCCGAATTTCTGCAACTTCATCATCGTCAAATTCATCACGAATCTCGCCAACGATTTCTTCTAAAATGTCTTCTACCGTCACAAGCCCAGAGGTACCACCATATTCATCCATTAAAATCGCCATATGAATGCGATCTTTCTGCATGCGAACTAGTAATTGTTGTATAGGTGTTGTTTCAATTACTCGAATAACAGGGTTAATAAAGTTTTCGAGAACTAAAGAATCATCAGTTATTTGTTCCAATAAGCCATGTGTAAACAACTCTTTTGCATTAATAAAGCCTAAAATATTATCACGGTCACCATCATACACAGGGTAGCGAGTATATTTCTCGGATGCGATAAAGTGAATAATATTAGTGAAGGTTTCATTAATTTCAATACCCGCAATCTCTGTTCGGGGGATCATAATTTCGCGAGCAATCCGTTCGTCAAATTCGAAAACATTATTCACGAACTTTAACTCGGTTTTATTGATTTCACCATTTTTAAAACTTTCAGATAACAGGGAACGCAATTCTTCCTCTGTATGTGAAATCTCGTGTTCATTAGCCGGTTTCATACCGAAGAAACTTAGAAGCATACGCGCCGATCCGTTTAAAAACCAAATGAATGGATACATCAATTTATAGAAAGCGATAATCGGTTTAGCAAAAAGCAATGAGATTGTTTCCGTCTTTTGAATAGCTGCCGTTTTTGGCGCTAATTCGCCGACAACGACATGTAGAAAAGTAGCGATAGCGAAAGCCGAACCGATTGTGAAAATAGGGATAAATTTATCCGAAATGCCGATTGTTTCAAAGAGTGGATGTAACATAAATTCAAAGGTTTTTTCACCAACCATCCCGATACCAAGTGCTGTTATTGTTATACCAAGCTGACAGGCAGATAAGTATTCATCTAAATGGTTGACAACATGCTTCGCAGGTATTGCCTTTTTATTGCCCTCTGCAATTAACTGATCAAGTCTAGAGGAACGCATTTTAACAATCGCAAATTCCGTTGCTACGAAAAAGGCGGTTAAAGCTAATAAAATAGTGAAAATCGATAAATTTAATATGGTCTCCAAATAGTCGTTCTGCAAAACAGAACGTCACCTCCTAGGTATTAATGAGTAGTAATAATGATTGCATTAATGCAATGCTTTCAGGTGAAACATTTTTTTTAATCGTTTGGCTATATTTCGTGTCTTGATTGTTCATTTGTTCCAGTAAAGAAGTTACATCATGCTCTAAATCTTGCATTTTTAAACGTAGTATTTGAACATCGATTTCTTCATAAGTTGTTGTGACATTAAGTGCTTGTTGTATTTCTACGAGTGAAAGTCCTTCCTGCTTGCGTTTCTCGATGAAATGAAGTCGTTCAATCATGGCAGGATCATAATAGCGGTAGTTTGATGGGGACCGTTCTGCCTCCAACAGGCCTAAATTTGTATAGTAATCAATTGTTCTTTTAGTAATGCCAGTTTTTTGAGCAAGCTCTCCGATTTTTAATTTTTCTGTCCCAATGCAAATACCTCCCAACCATCACGTGATGCTTTGATTATAACGTGACAGTTTTATAGCATACAAATAATACGCTTTAAAATTTTTAAAAATATGATTTTTTTGTGAATACTGCTTGTTGCTAAGGGCTTGCTTAAGGAATCGTCAATCGTTACAAAAAAAGCTCTTCTAAACGATAATATCGTTAGAAAAGCTACAGACCTTATTTATTTAAATAGGTATCGTATAGATGATGTAATGCATCCTCGCCATTCATTTGTAGTATTTTTTCTTGATTTAAAACAAGTGTTACGGCTGTTTGCGCGCTATCAATTTGATCGTCATCTATTGTACACGTAACAGTCACTACACCGGTTTCAGCAAGCTTCTTTTGCATAGGAGTATCCCATGCTTGGTCAGAGAATAATGGTGCTCGCCATGTACCTTGAACATGTAGTTCATTTAATTCGGCGTCATATTCCCAGCGTATGTCACGTAAAATAGTTTTAAATAGGTCATTAATAGTAAATGTTTGGTCTTTGTAGTTAATCGTTAGCGCTCTTATTGCATGGACATCACGACTAACAGAGCTCGCGGCAGCATCAGCTGCTGAGTTAATGCCCGATGCCGCATCTTTGATTTCAGATAGTCGATCGCCACAGCCGGTAAGTAAGGTAGACAGGCATGCTACAAAAGTGAGTTTTGTCATCAATTTCACAAGGAGTACCCCCAGTTTACTAGTTGTTACTACTATATTAACGAAAAGAAAATTGTGAAGAAAGGGTATGTAACAGGCAGATTGTGACGGTTTTGCAACGATACAACCTTTTCAAATGAATTGGAAATAGCAATGGTTATCTAGAGTGAAATTTTACGTAACTTAAATCAAGAAGGGGAGCGGTTCATATGAAAATTAATGATGAGATACTCGATCGATTAGGAACATATTTTGTTTATCATGCGGTCTATGATAATTATGGAATAACCTTCGAAAATTTTGTGGAGCGTTGGTTGCGTGGGATACTTGAAGTTTAGTGATGTCTATTCAAATCGCAAGGAAGTCCAACGGGTAGGACCACGACAAGTGCTGTTAGGTTCGCTGTTGTATACATCAACGTTGACGACAAAAAGTGTTAGATTGGTCACAGTCAATCTAACACTTTTACTTTTTAATCTTGTCAGTATTACTTAAAGTAGTTCGTAATAAACTGATTTGCTTCTTGCCAATTATACACTCGCACAACATTGTCAGGTACAGCAAGACGATTATATGGTGTATCGAATAAAATAACAGGTATTTTTAATTCTTCAGCGAGCATCACAGCATTATCATGTTTATCTTCAAAGAAAGCGGCGACATTATGCTTTTTGGCAGTCGCTAATTTATCATGACTTCCGATAAGTTCTATGTGATCGTACGGAATAGCCTGTGATTTAAACCAGTTCATCGTAATATCAGAAACATTCTGACCACGTGCAGAAATATAATATAGCTCATAAGTATGTTGCCAAGCATTTAAAATAGCTTTGGCATCCTTTGCAGCTTCTGATACTTCATACATATAAGGCTCATTTTCCTTAAACCATGCGTTAAATGCAGTGCGATCTACTGGATAAGGAAAGGCCGATAAAAAATCATATTCACAAACATCATCCAGTGTAATATTGACCTTATACTGCTTATTAATATGCGGGATAAGTGTACTCGGACAGGTCACTGTACCGTCAATATCAATACCAAAACGGGGCTTTGTCATGCAAGCACCTCCCTTAGGCGTTCGCTTTTGCAGCTTCTTCAGCCGCACGTTTTTCAGCCATTTCTGCAGCTAGCTTATCAATTTCTTTTTTCAATTCTTCTACCATTGTTTCTTCTGGAACTTTACGAACCGTTTTGCCTTTCATGAATAGCAGACCTTCACCACGTGCACCTGCAATACCGATATCGGCTTCACGTGCTTCACCTGGACCATTTACGGCACAACCTAGAACAGCTACTTTTAATGGCACATTTAATGTTGAAATATATTCTTCCACTTCATTTGCAATGGAGATAAGGTCGATTTCAATACGGCCACATGTAGGGCATGAAATTAACGTTGCCATGTTAGACGCTAAACCAAATGATTTTAATAGCTCACGAGCAACTTTCACTTCCTCCACAGGGTCGGCAGATAAAGAGATACGTAGCGTATTACCAATACCTTTTGACAGGATTGCGCCAAGGCCAGCAGCAGATTTTACAGTCCCAGCAAACAATGTACCGGATTCTGTAATACCTAAATGTAGCGGATAATCAAAAGCTTGTGCAGCTTTTTCATATGCTTCAATCGCTAAATTGACATCCGATGCCTTCATTGACACGATAATATCGTGGAAATCTAAGTCTTCCAAAATTTTAATATGGTGTAGTGCTGATTCTACCATACCATCGGCAGTTGGATAGCCATATTTTTCAAGAATATGTCGCTCTAATGAACCGGCATTTACGCCAATACGAATAGGAATGCCTTTTGCTTTTGCAGCTGTTACAACGGCTTCAACTTTTTCTTTACGCCCAATATTACCTGGGTTAATACGAACTTTATCAATACCATTTTCAATTGCTTTTAAAGCTAATTTATAATCAAAGTGAATATCAGCTACTAATGGAATATGGATACGTTTTTTTATTTCGGCAATTGCATCAGCCGCACGCTCATCTGGCACTGCAACACGAACAATTTGACAGCCCGCCTCTTCTAGTCGCAGAATTTCTGCAACAGTTGCTTCGACATCATGTGTTTTTGTTGTACACATACTTTGAATGAATAATTCATTACTACCACCAATTGTTAAATTACCGACACGTACAGGACGTGTTTTTGAACGGTGACAAATTTCACTCATTAACTTTCTCTCCTTTTCGGGCCACTACTTTCAGCCGTCACTGACACTTATTTTAGCAGTGTAAGAAAATAAGGACAAGGAAGAAACGTTAACTTTTCATTTTCCGCATGCGTTTTCGAATTCAAAAGAGAGGGGAAGCTTAATATTTTCGCCTGGTACAAGTGCTTGTAATTGTAAATGTGGATTTAATTGATAAAAGAGCTCCAGTCGTTCCGGAAAGGTCATCGGCATTTTTGCTGGGTGTAGTGCAAATAAGCTATGGATGGTATCGCCTTGAATTGTTTGGACCGTAATGTAAGCTGGCTCGCGCTGGTCTTCGCAAAGTGTATTTTGCCCATCTTTTGGATAGAAGGCAGCGAGAGATAATGTACCTTCTGTTAAATCTACTTTTACGACAAATGCGATAAGCACAATAGCAACAGTTAACAAGAATGCTCGCAAAAAAACCCCTCCTTTTTCTACACTATATTGAGAAGAGAGGGGAATCATGCCTATTATTTTGAAATTGGTTGTTTTGGATATTTTGTAAAGGCGATAATTAATAGAGTAATGGTTAAAAGTAATGACAAGATTGAGAGTATTGTTCGGGCAGTTGGTACGAATTCTGCTAACATGCTTAAAATAGTCGCCCAAGTAATAGCGAATGTTGTAGTGCGCCAAATATGGCGGTATTCACCACGACGTTTCATAACTTTTAAAATAAATAAACCTGCTAGAGCATAGAGCGCAATTTGACCAAAAACTAACATCGTTGTTAGTACAAATAACATGATGAATGTGACTGGGTATAACAGCCACTTTATTTGATCTATGTATTCCGTTATCCCACTTATATCGAGGGTATTAACAGACATATCAGTAGAAAAACGTCCAAATGAAAATACAGTAACAATGGTAATTAATAGAAAGGTATATTGAATGACTTTGCCGATAGGTAGTAAACGATAAGCTGCTAGTTTTTTAGGGTGTATTAAGCTATCGATTAATAATTGTGAGTGTTTCATATTTATATCTCCTCCATCCGCTATTCTAACATGTTCGTGAATGACTAGATATGGATTGCATCACTTTCACTGAGAATGAGATGCTAAAATGTTAACATTGTGTAAAGAAGTTAAAGGTTTTCTTTACTTTTTGTACATTTTCATTTAATGATTAGGAATAGATTAGTAGAGACGTAGGAATTGGAGCGAATACCATTGACAATAGATTGGCAAAGCATATTATTTCAATTTTTAGGCGGATTAGGGGTCTTTTTATTTTCCATAAAATATATGGGAGAAGGGTTACAAAAATCGGCAGATGACAGACTCCGTGAATGGTTGAATCGATTTACAACGAATCCGTTTATGGGTGTGTTAGTTGGGATAATCGTAACGGTTTGTATTCAGTCAAGTTCGGCGACAACAGTAATTACTGTTGGTCTAGTGAGTGCAGGCTTCTTAACATTACGACAAGCAATAGGTGTCATTATGGGAGCTAATATTGGCACGACAATAACTGCATTTATTATCGGTATTAATATAGGTATTTATTTTTATCCACTCCTCGCGATTGGCGCAGCATTTTTATTTTTCTTTAAAAAGGCTATTTATCATCACATAGGTCAAATTTTATTTGGCTTTGGTGGTTTGTTTTTAGGATTGGAGCTAATGAGTGCTAGTATGCAGTCACTGCATGAATTAGCAGACTTCGCATCATTAACCATTCATTTGAGTAATCAACCGGTAATCGGCATATTTTTAGGGACTATTTTTACATTGCTCGTTCAAAGTTCGACAGCGACAGTTGGCGTATTGCAAGGCTTATATGCTGAACAATTAATCGGTTTAGATAGTGCGCTACCGATTTTATTTGGTGAAAATATTGGCACGACAATAACGGCTGTCCTCGCTTCATTAGGTGCTTCGATTTATGCAAAGCGAGCAGCGGCTGCCCATGTGTTATTTAATGTGATTGGGACGGTTATTTTTATGTTGCTGTTTACTCCCTTTATAAATTATGTGCAGTGGATTAGTCAGTTGTTTCATTTAGAAGCTCGAATGCAAATTGCTGTCGCACATGGTTCGTTTAATGTCTTTAATATGTTGATCCAACTACCGTTTATCGCAGGATTATCATTATTAGTAACAAAATTATTGCCTGGACATGACGGTGGTATTGATGTTGCAACGAAACATCTGGACCCATCCTTCATTGATTCTTCGCCAGCCATCGCATTAGGGCAAGCGAAAGAAGAAGTTTTGCGGATGGGTGAACATGCGCTGAGGGGCTTAGAAGAAACGTTTTACTACATGAAAACAGGGGAGTCATCACATATCCCTACCGTATTACAGTTGGAAGTGGCACTTAATCATTTAGATAAAGAAATAACGAATTATTTAGTGATGGTGTCCAAGCAGCCGCTTTCTCATGCTGATTCGGTACGACACCATACCCTATTAACGAATGTGCGTGATATTGAGCGTATTGGCGACCATTTTGAAAATATTTTGGAGCTATTGCAATATAAGGATCACCATGAAGTGAGTTTAAGTAAATCAGCGCGGCAAGATTTAATCGGTATGTTTAGTCTTGCCATCGAGGCGGTAAGGAAAAGCTTAGAGGCGCTTGATACGGCGAGTCTTAGCTTAGCGCAAGAAGTAACAGAGTTAGAGAGTTTGATAGATGATATGGAGGATAAACTAAGACAAAAGCATATTGCACGTTTAAATACAAACGAATGTAGTGGCGCAGCTGGTATTGTTTATACGGATATTGTTAGCAACTTGGAGAGAATTGGGGATCACGCTGTGAATATTGCAGATTCTATTTTAGGAATTCGCCACTAGATTGAAACTTTTTGGCAATATTTTTCGTATGTAAGGCATGCAAGACAAAAGGAGAGAGCTTTGATGGAAGTTGTTGGCTGGATCGTAGTGATTGCCTGCTTTATCGTTTCATTTGTTGGATTAGTGTATCCGATAATCCCAGGTGTTCTATTTTTACTAGGTGGATTTATTCTTTATGGATTATTTTTCTCATTTGCTGATTTAAGTTGGTGGTTCTGGGCAATTGAAATTTTATTTGTTGTCCTTCTCTTTGGAGCTGATACGGTTGCAAATGCTGTTGGTATTAAAAAATTCGGTGGCTCCAATGCAGGAATGTGGGGCAGTACAATCGGTTTATTGATTGGGCCATTCGTTATTCCTGTTGCCGGCATTTTAGTAGGGCCTTTTTTAGGCGCCATCATTGCAGAGCTTATTGTAGAGCGAAGAACTTTTAATGAAGCTGTAAAAAGTGGTGTGGGTTCGCTTATCGGTTTTTTAACGTCAACCGTAGCCAAGGCAGTTATTCAAATTGTGATGATTGTCGTATTCTTTATTGCTATTTAAACGTATTGTGGGGGTAACTATAAAGTTTAACAAATTAAAGAAGTGGGTATATTAGAAATTGGATTATTTATTTCGGTCAAAAGGCTGAAATCTTTAATTTGAGGTATTTTTCATTGAATGGTTTGACCAATTTTGATAATCTAAGGATGTACTAATTATTTCTTTATTTTAGGGAGGAACTTAATAATGGCTTACGAATTACCACAATTAACTTATGCTTACGATGCATTAGAACCAAATATCGATGCAAAAACTATGGAAATTCACTATTCTAAACACCACAATACTTATGTAACAAATTTAAACGCAGCAGTAGAAGGTACTGAATTTGCAGAAAAAGACATTAATGACTTAATCGCAAATATCGATGCACTTCCAGCTGACAAACAAACAGCAGTTCGTAACAACGGTGGCGGACATGCTAACCACACACTATTCTGGGAAGTAATCGCACCAGGCGGTTCAAAAACTCCAGTTGGTGAAGTAGCTAAAGCAATCGATGCTAAATTTGGTTCTTTCGATGCTTTCAAAGAAGAGTTTGCAAAAGCTGCAACAACTCGATTCGGTTCAGGTTGGGCTTGGTTAATCGTTGATGGTGATTCAGTAGCAGTTACATCTACACCAAACCAAGACTCTCCAGTTATGGAAGGTAAAACACCAATCTTAGGATTAGATGTTTGGGAGCACGCTTACTACTTAAACTATCAAAACCGTCGTCCAGATTATATCGGTGCTTTCTGGAACGTAGTAAACTGGGATGCAGTAGAAGCTAAATTTCAAGCTGCAAAATAATCATTTGCGTTAATGCAAAATAATTAGGTTTCTGCGGAACTATTGTGAAGTGGAAGTTTACTAATTATTTCTATGTAAAGGGCTATGCATAAGGTGAAAAATCACCTTGGCATGGCCCTTTTTATATGATTTTAGCGCATTCAGTAATGTTGCTTTTGAATAGCAGAAATCCATATATACGGAAGGAAACTTTTCTTGCCAAGTACCGTCATTTAAAATGATGCTTCCTCTAGTTAAGGATTGTTACGGCAGATCATTTCATAAATAGTCGGAAATTACGAATAGGTCAACGAAGCAAACGGCTGGGACTCCTCCAACGAAGTGTGAAAAGCGACCATCTGTAGTGTAAGTGATGTGATTGCTTCTATTTTACATTTTTCAATAATTAGTATTTTAATGATGACAAGGCGAATTATGAAAATGATGCAAGAGTATGCTTTTCTGACGCAACTTCGAATGGTATACTAGGTATCGTGTATTTAAACAGTTATTAGATGAGGAGGGGAATACATATGCGCAAAGCACCGGGGAAAAATCGCGCAGCGAGTGTTAAAGCGAAACATCACTCTAATTTAACATTTCGTATGAATGTCCTTTTCTTTGCTATATTTATCGTATTTTCGATGTTAATTTTTAGACTTGGTTATATGCAAATTGTTAAAGGGGAAGATTATGTTCGTATTTTAGAGCGGACTGAGGAAGTACCTGTCAATACGAGTGTGCCAAGGGGTCGGATGTATGATCGTTATGGGCGTATTTTAGTGGATAATCAGCCTGAAAACGCGATTACGTATACAAAAATGCAGACGACTAAAACGGAGGATATGTTAGCAATTGCTGAAAAGCTGGCTCAATTGATTGAACAACCAACGAATCGTGTCACATTACGCGATAAATTGGATTTTTGGATTTTAAAAAACCATGACGCAGCATATGCAAAAATATCTGATGAAGAGCAAACGAAAATTAAAACACAGGAAAATATTACGACAAGTCAAGCGAATGCAGAAATCGATAAAATTGTACGTGAGCGCATTACAGACGAAGAATTAGCACAATTAACGGAAGCGGATTTAGAAGTATTAGCTATTTACCGCGAGATGGTATCAGGCTACAATTTATCACCTCAAATCATTAAAAGTGAGAATGTATCTGCAGATGAATTTGCGCGTGTTTCAGAGCGTTTAACTGAGTTGCCAGGAGTCAACACAACGACAGATTGGAAGCGTGTTAAACTATCATCCCTTTCTGTGTTAGGCCGTACAACTGTACCAACAAAAGGGATACCGAAAGAGAAGCTTAATTATTATTTAGCACGTGATTATTCACGTAATGATCGCGTCGGTGAAAGTTATATTGAAGCGCAATATGAAGAACTTTTACAAGGGCAAAAAACAGTTGTCAAAAATATTACGAATAAAAAAGGGCAAGTTGTTGATACCATTACAACATATGAAGGCGAGCCTGGAAAAGATTTAGTATTAACATTCGATAGCGAGTTACAAGCCGCTAATGAAAAAATTGTAGAAGAAGAACTGCTGAAGTTAAAAGCAATGTCTGGCTCAAGTTTATTAGACCGAGCGTTCTTAATCATGATGGACCCAAATACGGGAGATATCCTATCAATGGTAGGTAAAAAAATCGAAAAAGATTCGGAAACGGGCAGAAATGTAGTTGTGGATTATGCATACGGCTCGTTTACAACAGCTTATGAGGCAGGGTCTGTCGTAAAAGCAGCCACTTTGCTGACAGGCTATAAACTAGGGGTGATTACTCCGAACACAGTATTAGGAGATGAACCAATCCATTTACTAGGTACACCCGTTAAAAGGTCGATTTTCAACCAAGGTGGCTATATTTCAATGGATGGTTTAAGCGCACTTGAGCAATCTTCCAACGTTTATATGTTTAAAACGGCAATGCTTATTAATGGCACACCATACAGTTACATGATGCCATTGCGATTAAATGATCAAACATTCCCGAAAATGCGTAATTCCTATGCACAGTTTGGCTTAGGTGTTAAAACAGGCATTGATTTACCTAATGAATTTAGTGGGGTAGAAGGCCTAATCATGGGTGGTAAAACACTCGACTTAGCCATTGGACAATATGATACGTATACACCGCTTCAACTAGCACAATATATTTCAACGATAGCGAATGGTGGCTATCGTGTTCAGCCCCATGTCGTGAAAGAAGTGCGTGATCCATCAAAAGATGGTCAACAGCTAGGGCAATTAGTGACAGAAGTAGGACCAAGAATTTTAAATCACATCGATAATACAGAAGAAGAAATTAATTATGTAAAAAAAGGCTTGCATCGTGTTTATACGGGTTCTCGTGGTACGGCACGTTCAGCATTTTCGAACGCACCTTTTACCGCTGCCGGGAAAACAGGGACAGCCGAAGTAGTATATTATGGACCATTACGTGAACGTTATGGTACAAATACGATTAATTTAACGCATGTTGGCTATGCGCCATATGAAAATCCTGAAGTTGCTTATGCTGTTGTCATTCCATGGGCAACTACGAACCTTAATCAACATTTATCGAATAATAACGTGATTGCAAGACGTGCTTTAGATGCTTACTATGAGCTAAAAGCAAAATATGAAAAGACAAAAGTGACAGATAATAAAGTAGAACAACCAATTTTACCTGCGATTACAAAAGATAAAATCGGTGAAGATGAACAAGAATAAAAAAACCGCTAGCGCATATTTATATGCCTAGCGGTTTTTTAGTATCTATATAGCTTTCTACTAGCGATTAAGCTGTTGAATCGCTAATTCAAATTGTTCCTTCGGTTTTTCTCCATAAAGCTCAATATTATTATAGAAATACGTCGTCATCATAAAATCAATAGCCTCCTGTAATGACAACTCTCGATGATCCATGATAAGTGTTAAATATGTTTTAAAGTAATCGGCATTTTGTACATTTGCATGATTAATCACAAAGTCAAACTCCTCTTATAATATTTCCTGACACAAATGAATATTATAGCATCTTTGCTAAAGGAAGCAAATCATTTAATTGCAATTGTAAACGTTTCTTTACAATCGTTTACAAAGCATTACATTCCTTTACGTGTCTTTTACGAACGGTTTATACGAATTCAACAATAAGTCTTTATAGTAAAGATTGTAAGGCAAAACACAAATAAAAAAGTTAGTGACGGAGGCAAATGAGATGAAAAAGTGGAAGTACTTAACGATGACAGCGGTAATGGGTTCAGCATTAATGCTTGGTGCATGTAGCGGAGACAACTCAACGCAAAACAATAACAATGCAGAAACGAACTCAGGACAAGAAGCTGCTGACGAAAAACTGCAAGGTTCAGTTGCTGGAGATGGTTCATCAACAGTAGCACCAATTATTGAAGCAGTTGTTGAAGAGTATGCAGGTGCACAACCGGATGTCAAAGTATCGGTAGGTGTTTCTGGTACTGGTGGTGGCTTTGAAAAATTCATCGCAGGTGAGACAGACTTTTCAAATGCATCTCGTTTTATAAAGACAGAAGAGAAAGAAAAACTAGACCAAGCTGGAATAGCTTACACTGAGTTAGCTTTAGCATATGATGGTTTATCAGTAGTGGTGAATCCTGAAAACGATTGGGCAAAGGATTTAACTATAGAACAACTAAAGAAAATTTGGACTGAAGATGGCACAGAGAAAAAATGGTCAGATATCGACCCTTCATGGCCAGCAGAAAAAATCGTATTCTACTCACCAGGTACTGACTCAGGTACGTATGATTACTTTGATGAAGTCGTTTTAGATGGTGCTGATCTAGTAAGTTCAGCGACATTATCAGAGGATGATAATATGCTAGTTCAAGGTATTTCTGGTGACAAGTATGCAATTGGCTTCTTTGGCTTCGCTTACTACTTAGAAAATAAAGATAAGTTAAACATTGTTAAAGTCAATGGAATTGAACCAACACATGACACAATTGAAAAAGGCGAATATACGCCACTTTCACGCCCACTATTCACTTATGTGAAAAACAGTGCGATGAAAGATAATGCAGCAGCATATGATTTCGTTAAGTTCACACTTGAAAATGCAGGAGATATGGCAGAAGCAGTAGGTTATGTTCGTCTACCTGAAGAAAAATATGCTGAAGGCTTAAAAACTTTAGAAGGCTTAAAATAAGTAGACATGCATAGAGGGAAAGAGATGGATGCTCTTTCCCTCGCTTATTGGAAAGGAGCACCCAATGGTTTCTCAAAAGGAAAATAAGACATCATCTGTGCAACAATTAATTGCAAATTCGCGCAATCATAAAACTAAGAAAATAGTGGAAAAAGCCATGCCAGCTTTATTATTTTCTGCAGCGCTTATCTCGATTTTGACAACATTTGGCATTGTTTTCACCCTTATTTTTGAAACGTTTGAGTTTTTCAAGCGTGTTTCGATTACGGATTTTTTATTTGGTACACAGTGGCTACCGTTTTCTGGAAAGGAGCCGTTATTTGGGATTTTACCGCTTATCGCAGGAACACTGAAAGTTACATTAATTGCAGTTGCTGTAGCAGTACCATTTGGGATTGCTTCAGCCATCTATTTAAGTGAATATGCGAGTGAGAAAACAAGACGTACAGTTAAACCGATTTTAGAAGTATTAGCAGGTGTACCGACAATCGTTTATGGCTTCTTTGCATTAACGTTTGTCACACCAGTGCTACAAGGAATTATTCCAGAGCTTAAACTATTTAATGCACTTAGTCCAGGGATTGTAGTGGGCATTATGATATTACCAATGATTACATCACTATCAGAAGATGCCATGTCATCTGTACCAAACAGTATGCGAGAAGGGGCTTTAGCGCTAGGGGCTACGAAGTTTGAGGTTGCTATAAAAGTAGTGTTACCAGCCGCTTTATCGGGAATTGTGGCATCAGTCGTACTTGCTATTTCCCGGGCAATTGGGGAAACAATGATTGTGTCCTTAGCAGGAGGATCGACACCTAAATTTGATTTAAATGTCACAGATTCCATCCAAACGATGACAGCCTATATTGTACAAGTTTCTACGGGTGATGCTGGTTATGGAACGACGATTTATTACTCGATCTACTCAGTTGGATTCACATTATTTATCTTTACGTTAGTGATGAACTTAATCGCTCATTATATTTCGAAACGCTTCAGGGAGGTTTACTAGCATGCGCTATATCGATGATACAGTCGTCAAGAAACGAATGACTAAACGTATTACATTCAATAAAGTCTGGAAATCCTTATTTTTCTTGGCAACTACATTTGCGCTTGTAATGCTAGCGATTTTGCTCTACCGCATTGTGACGCAAGGAGTAGGTTACTTAAACATTGATTTCCTAACGAATTTTGCTTCACGCTTTGCGGATAAGGCAGGGATTAAAGCTGCATTAATCGGCTCACTTTGGTTAATGGGAGTAGTAGCTCCGGTATCGATTGTTTTAGGTGTAGGAACAGCGATTTATCTAGAAGAATATGCAAAGAAAAATAGATTGAATGATTTTATTCGCATGAATATCTCAAACTTAGCAGGTGTACCTTCAATTGTTTTTGGTTTACTTGGGTTAACAATTTTTGTTCGTATGATGGAACTAGGTAAAAGTATTTTAGCAGCAGGTTTAACGATGAGTTTGCTAATATTACCTGTAATAATCGTGGCTGCTCAGGAAGCAATACGCGCTGTACCGAATGAACAACGTGAAGCTTCTTATGGGATGGGAGCGACGAAATGGCAAACCATTTTACGTGTCGTATTACCAGCTGCCATCCCTGGGATTTTAACAGGTAGTATTTTAGCTTTATCTCGTGCAATAGGTGAAACAGCACCACTCGTAGTAATTGGGATACCTGTTATTTTACAATTTTTACCTAATGATTTATTAAGCCAGTTTACTGCATTGCCGATGCAAATTTATGATTGGGCTAAACGTCCGCAAGAGGCATTTCAATATGTAGCGGCAGCGGGGATTTTAGTGCTGATGATTGTGCTGCTAATGATGAATTCCATCGCTATTTTTATTCGAAATAAATTCCAAAAACGTTATTAATGAGGTGACCTTATGGTACTAGATTTTAAAGAGGAAAATTCAGTTGTCAAATCAATTAATATAAATGTAAAGCCATCTGCTGAAGTTGCGAAAAAAGTAGTGTATGATACTCGTAACTTAAATTTATGGTACGGTGATCATCACGGTTTAAAAGATGTTAATTTAAGTATTTATGAAAATGAAGTCACAGCTATTATTGGCCCTTCAGGTTGCGGGAAATCTACTTATTTAAAAACGTTAAACAGAATGGTAGAGCTAGTACCGATAGTTCGTACATCGGGCGAAATATTATACCGTGAACGAAATATCTTAGATAAAAACTATACAGTTGAGGAATTACGTACTCGCGTAGGGATGGTATTCCAAAAACCTAACCCATTCCCAAAATCAATCTATGATAATATTGCTTACGGTCCACGTATCCACGGCATTAAAAACAAAAAAATTCTAGATGAAATTGTTGAAAAATCATTGCGCGGTGCGGCTATTTGGGATGAAGTAAAAGATCGTCTAAATCAAAATGCTTATGGTTTATCAGGTGGTCAGCAACAGCGTATTTGTATTGCGCGTTGTTTAGCAATCGAGCCAGATGTTATTTTAATGGATGAGCCCACTTCTGCACTTGACCCAATTTCTACGTTAAAAGTAGAAGAGCTTGTACAAGAGCTTAAAAAAGATTATTCAATCGTTATTGTTACACATAATATGCAACAAGCGGCACGTATTTCAGACCGTACAGCATTTTTCCTAAGCGGCGAAGTTGTGGAATATGACAAAACAGATGTGATTTTCCAAACACCTTCAGATCAACGTACAGAAGATTACATTTCAGGACGCTTCGGCTAAGCATAGGGGGAACTATAGATGGTAGTACGTGAACGATTTGAGCAAGAGCTTAAGGAAATTCAAGAACAGTTTGTAGAAATTGCAACAAATAGTATTAATGCATTAAAAATATCTTTTGAGGCATTGTTAGAGCAAGATTTGGAGAAATCATTAAAAATTATTGAAGATGATTTATATATTAATCGCCTTGAGGAAGAAATTAATGACCGAGTAATTTTGATGATTGCCAAGCAACAACCTGTAGCGACAGATTTGCGCCGACTTATGGTACTTGTAAAAGCTGCATCTGATATGGAGAGAGTGGGAGATTATGCAGTTAATATCGCAAAAGAGACGATTCGTTTAGGTAAGGAGCCTCTAATCTTCCCAACGACCAATTTACAATCGATGTGTAATAAGACAGTCGAAATGCTTGAAAGTATTATTACAGCCTTTAGGGAAGAAGATACTGTCCGAGCAAAAGAAATTGCTGAACTTGACGATTACGTAGATGATTTATATGGGGCAACAGTAACATTATTACTTCGTGCTGGTGCAGAAAGTCCATCTCATATTTCGCAATTTACACATTTAACATTTGTTTGTCGTCATTTAGAACGTTCAGCGGATCATGCAACGAATATTGCCGAACATTTATTTTACTTAATTAAAGGTAAACATTATGAATTGAATAATTAAAAGAGAAGGGCTGCGACTAAGTGGCCGTTCTCTTTTTGCCCTTTAATACACTATTAAATATAAGAAATCGCGGCAACATTACACTCTACACCTACGTCAAATATTGTAGTGTGTTTATTTGTATTGTCAAAAAAATTTTTTGGTTATACTATAGACATTATCCAAAAAAATGTTCTTAGGAGGTGCTGCTTCGTGAAAGACGGTGTAGAATCACTTATAAAGAAATTTGGTCTAGAGATTTCGTCAGAACAACGCAACTACTTAGATTATCTATATGAAAATTTACATGTAGAAGAGCTAAGTGAGAAGGAACAACATTTTTTTATTGATTATTTTTACAAAAGTGAGACACTGCGTAATATGGCAGCATTTGCACTTGAGCTAGCGGATGTTATGCATGAAATCCGAGAAAACGTTCCAGCTATTGAACAGGCCGAGCGCTTAGCCAACGGTAAAGAGCAACGCATGTACTATGCGCAAAAATGGCAAGAAGCGAGACGTCAAAAGTTAAAGCAGCATACAACTAAAAGTGGAAATGTACTATATGTGCCATTTGTTGATTACAAGGAAGAGCAAGGGCCTATTATTATTTGTCTGGAACAAACTTTTGGTATGGAGAGGTATTCAGCGCTTTGTAAAAGTATGATTTTGCCGTTATTTATGAATGCACATAAAGAGCAAAGAGATCTATATATCGTGCCATACGATTGTCAAATTCACGTGCACTTCCGCTTTGAAAATGGTCATTTAAATCTATCTGATTTTAAAGATTTTATTGAATATAAGGCACAAGGTGAAGCAGCTATTTTGCCTGTGCTACAGTTTGTAAAAGGTTTGCTACAAGAAAATCAGCAATGTGCAGAAACGGAGGTTCTTATTTTTACTGAAGGGAATCCTGTTGATGGACCACATTTATTAGGAAAGCGTGCAAAGACCATGTTAGATGAAATGAAGCAGCGCTATCATGCTGAATTTTCTGTTATTGCGATGAATGAGCATTGTTTTAATGAGCATCACTTCTGGTTTGCAAATAGAGCCATTTTTTCAGAGGATGCGATTCAATAAAATGCGAAGCTGACCAAATCGTTATTGGTCGGCTTATTTTTACTGTAAATCTTAACATCAATTTTTTGCACAAGTATAATTGAAAAAGTACATAGGTATGTAAAAGGAGTATTACATGGATTCATTGAAATGGTTATTACCGAACTTGACTGTACCAACGTGGATAGACATTACCATTGCGGTCGCATTTTGTGTTGTGGGATGGTTGTTTCAGCATTTTGTGCTGAAGAAAATCATTACGAGCAGTGTTACATTTTTAAAGAATAGACAGCGTCATTTTCAAGCGACTGTTCTTGGACAATTTAATAAGGCAATCCGATATGCGTTTATGTCAGCAGTAGTTGTCCTAAGTTTATCGAATTTACTTAAAGTATTTTTATTTACACATTTTGCAACAAAGAATTTTGTGTTGTCTATCATGGTGTTTTTTGCCTTTAAAGGCGTATATGATGTGCTTCACTACTATACAAAGAAACCATTAGAGTTAAATAGTGACGAGGAGCAAAATGTTCTTTTACCGTTTTTCCTGCGTATTGGTAAAGTGCTTATTATGATTTTAGCTATGTTTACAATTGCGTCCTTTTGGAACTTTAATCTAAATGGCTTTTTAACAGGAATTGGTTTAACAGGGGTAGCGATTGCTTTTGGTATTCGTGACACCCTAGCCCATGTTTTTGGTGGGATGTCCGTTGCACTCGACAATCCATTTCAAATAGGCGATTGGATTGCGACAGAGGATCAAAAAATAGAAGGTACCATTGAGGATATCAACCTTCGCAGTACACTTATTCAAACAGGCGACAAAGGGCTTGTTTATGTGCCGAACTCATATTTAGTGAATCGTCCAATATATAATTTATCAAAACGAGAGAAACGAAAATGTGAGTTGTTTTTATATGTAGCTGCGGAAAACGAAGAAGAAACATTACGTAGTGCTTTAAGCACAATTCATCAGCAAATTCATTTGCATGCAAATACTGAAAAAGAGCTGATTCATGTATATATAGATGAATTCTATCAAGCATCATATCGGGTTCTTGTTCGTTTTTATGTTGCAACCAATGATACGGCTGTTATGTTAAATGTACGGCAGGATATTTTATTTGTGATTCGCCAAGTTGTTCAAGATTATGAGATAGCACTTGCAGAACAACCGGACGAGTGTAAACTTGAGAAAAAATAATTTGAATTGTTCGATATTTTACATTACAATATATACTAATAATCGGCTTAGATGAAGAGTAGTAGCTATTATTATTTGTTCAAGAGAGCTAGCGGTTGGTGGAAGCTAGTACAAATAAATAGCGAATGGACTTCGGAGCCCTAATCCAGAAGTTAAGTATGGATTAGCGTTTGCCTACGTTACAAGGCGTTGAGAGGGTCTTTTAAGACCAATAAAGGTGGCACCACGGCTTTTCCGTCCTTTGCGATGGAAAGGCCTTTTTATATGGTTTTTTGGTGTAGTAGAGCAGAGCATAGTGAAGGAGAGATTAAGAATGACAGTTGAGCTTAGCAGATTTGCCATCAAAGTATTACAGGGGGATATGATGACGCCTATATCGGTGTATCAATCTCTGACAGGAAAGCATAAGATGCTATTTGAATCTTCAGCCAAACATGAAGAAAGTGGGCGTTATTCCTTTATCGCGGTTAACCCAATAGCAGAACTGATTGGGTATAAAAACGGTTATCAATATACTAAAGGAATGAAAATGGATACGTCTAACGATAATGTCTTACAAAAACTAAAAGAAGTAATGCCACTTCATGAAGCGGATTATCCTTTTGCTTTTTTTGGTGGCGCAATCGGCTTTTTTGGTTATGAAACCGCCTTTTATGCTGAAAAAATTGGTGAATATTTACATGATAATTTAGAAATGCCTGATGTCCATGTTTTTTTCTATGATACGTTTATCGTGTTTGATCATTTGAAGCAAGAGGTGACATTAGCAGCAATCGATTTATTTAATGAAGGGCGCACCCTTGATAAGATGGAAGCCGCTATTGCTGAAATTGAGCAACAGCTACATGCAGGTACGACATTTGGTGCAATGGAGCTAGGTACAATTGATTTTCAACCAATGATACCAAAGGAAGAGTTTATTGCGATTGTTGAGCGCGCAAAACAGCATATTGTGAAGGGAGATATTTTCCAAATCGTGTTATCCCAACGTTTTTCTTCATCGTTTACAGGCAATCCATTTGCCTTATATCGGCAGTTAAGAACGTCGAATCCATCACCTTATATGTTTTATATGGATTTTGAGGCATACACAATTTTAGGAACTTCTCCAGAGAGTCTTGTAAAGGTCAAGGATCGCAAAGTTACAACAAATCCAATTGCTGGAACAAAACCACGTGGTACAACGCAACAGCAAGATGAAGAAATTGCTGAAAGCTTATTGACGGATGAAAAAGAAATCGCTGAGCATCGAATGTTAGTTGACTTAGGGCGTAATGATATTGGAAGAATTTCCAAGATTGGCACCGTGAAGCTTGTGAAATATATGAACATTGAACGCTACAAACATGTCATGCATATTGTATCTGAAGTTATTGGTGAACTTCGTGATGAAGTCCATGTGTTAGACGTTCTTAGCGCATGTTTGCCAGCTGGTACAGTGTCGGGGGCCCCTAAGATACGAGCAATGCAGTTAATTAATGAGCTAGAGCCAGTGAAGCGCGGCGTTTATGCTGGTGCAGTTGGGTATATTTCAGCTTCAGGTGATATGGATTTAGCGTTGGCTATTCGTACGATGGTAATCAAAGATGGGTTTGCGCATGTGCAAGCAGGTGCAGGCGTTGTGTATGATTCAGTACCTTTGTCTGAATATGAAGAAACAATAAATAAAGCTCGTGCGCTACTGGAGGTTAAACAATGATTTTACTCATCGATAATTATGATTCATTCACATATAATTTATTTCAGCAAGTCAGTATGCTTGGTAAGGAAGTTCAAGTAGTAAGGAATGATGAAGTAACAATTGAAGAAATAATTGATATGCAACCAGAAGCAATTATTTTATCACCAGGTCCAGGTACACCAAATGAGGCAGGAATCACAGTACAAGTTGTACAAGAACTATATACAAAATATCCGATTTTAGGGATTTGTTTAGGTCATCAGTCGATAGGGCAGGCATTTGGGGGAACAATTGAGCAAGCTAAAAATATAATGCATGGCAAGCTATCTGCTCTACAGTATGAGCAAACAGGCGTTTTTGCGCAATTCGAAGGTGATATGGAAGTGATGCGCTATCACTCGTTAATCATAGAGCCATCCACGTTGCATGAAGATTTTATTATAACTGCCACTTCGCGTGATGATGGAGAAATTATGGCTATTCAACATAAGCACTATCCACTTGTTGGATTGCAATTCCATCCAGAATCAATAGGCACTAAGACAGGTAGTGACATCGTGCAAGCCTTTTTAGCACTCGTTTAGGTGCGTGCCAGGCACTCAAACAATTTCCAAACAATTTGATTTTCAATAGAAAAAATCCACTTGCCTCCTGCGACTTATGAAGTGCTACGCGGAGAGCGAAGTGGATTTTTGTCATTTACGATGTATTATTGCTTTTTCCCAGTTATTAATTTGGCAATTTCCTCTAATGACATGGAAGAATTAACTTCATAAGAGCCGATTTGTAAACTTCGAGCATATTTTGCGTTCGCAAGTAATAGCTCCATCTCTACACTATTTGTAATAATGCCACCGTCTTCGAGCTTTTGCGCCACAATATAGGGCGTTATACCGCTATATATTTGAAGTGTCATTGTGACTTCATTATCAGCGTTCTTATCAGCTTTCGGGGTACTATCAGTACGCTTATCTTCTGCAGACGTGTCAGTTGCATTTTCTTGTTGCTTATTTTCATTCCCAGTTTCTTTCGTCGAGTTCGCTTTTAATGTTGCGATTTCTTTCGTTGCTTGCTCAAGTTTTTTTTGTAGTTCCTCTACATCCTTATCGTTTGAGGAGGAAACTGTCGGTAGACCAATATTCAGATCCAAGCGATCGGCTATAGAAAGCAATGCGCCGACTAGGAAAAGGGCGATACCAAATGCACGGATGGCGGATTTATTCATTATTATCTACCTCCGTTTGCAATCACTTGTCGCACTTGCTCTTCCGTTAAATTGGAGCGAATACTAATATCAGCAATGGAAAGCCCTTGCTTGTTGAGTTCGAGTACCTGACTGATAATGATTTCATGAATCGGCTTTAAGTTGTTTGGCATCGGTTCAGCCTTTTTTACTTGTGCAGCTTGTTGAACAGCCTGCATAACCTGTTGAACCTTTGGATTTTGCGTCGGAGGATTTTTAGCTATGGATGATTTAACCTGAAATTCAGGTTCTAGTAATAGCTCTTCTTCTACAATTTTGAGACGTCGCTTTAAATTATTCGTTTCTTGAAAAATAGAAATGGACAATTCTTCGACATCTTGTTCGACTTTTTTCGCACTATCTTTGAAAAAGAACGATAAAAAGATAAGAACGATACCGACAATCATAAGTATGATGGATAAATCCACTAGTTTCACCCCATTAAATTATGTAATTATAAGGTATTTTACCACATGCAAACTTAATATGAAATGAAGGTAGATTTTTTTTCAGTTTATGTTATAATAGGTTAGTCGTATAAATCATGCTCAAATTTAAATTCTTGATATAGAGTGGGAGGGTTAATAATGCGCGTAAATATTACTTTAGCTTGCACAGATTGCGGCGAACGTAACTACATTTCTAAAAAGAACAAGCGTAACAATCCAGAGCGTCTTGAACTTAAAAAATATTGCTCTCGCGAGAAGAAATACACTCTTCACCGTGAAACAAAGTAATCGCTCATTAAGCCAAAACCACACGTGGTTTTGGCTTTCTACATTTTAAAGGGAGGTGCGATGTCGTGGATAAAAAATCGTTGCGAAACAAGGTGCGTGAAGCACTCTCAAATATGAGTGCAGCTACATATCGCGAACAATCATTTGCTATCGCAAGAAAAGTGCTACAGGAACCATATATAATAGAAGCAAATACGATTGGCATTACAATTTCTAATAAGCCAGAAGTGGACACAATTCATCTAATCGAAGCACTTTGGAAGCTTGGTAAAACAGTGGCAGTTCCAAAATGTAACGCAAAAACAAGAGAAATGTCATTTTATGCGATAGAATCGTTTGCCCAGTTAGAAACTGTTTATATGCATTTGCGTGAACCAATTCCGGAAATAAGTGAGTTTGTTGACGCAAATGAAATGGATATCATACTTGTTCCTGGCGTAGTTTTTGACACACAAGGCTATCGAATAGGCTACGGTGGTGGTTATTACGATCGCTATGTATTACACTATAAAAAAGGTAAACTAATGTCTGTGCTTTTTGATGAGCAACTATATGAACAGGTGCCTGTAGAGACGCACGACTACCCAGTAGATCTTATCATCACACCGACAAAACGCATTGATTGTGAAGCGCAACGAGGAGCGAAATAAAATGGATAAAATGCTAGATATTTATGATTTATTAAAAACATATGGCACTTATATTTATACACGTGATCCTATTGGCGATTTAATGTTAATGGAGGATGAAATTCGTGAGTTGTACAAGGCGAATGTACTCGACATTAAAGATTACCAAATGGCACTGTTGTTAATACGACAAGAAACGACAAGACTGCGGGTTGAGCAAAATAAGCAGTAATGTTTCAATAGCGAATAATTTGGGTTCGGTAAAAATATCGTAATATGTATGTAAAATTAGTAAAAACAGTGGTTTACCACTGTTTTTATGTTTTTACGAAACTTTTTACATTTAAAAACGTATATATTAATGTTAAGCTATAATGAAGCCGAGGAGAAAGGCTGCCAAAAATATATCTGTTGATTATCTGTAAAAAATGGATTAAGATATATTTTGTTTCAGAAATCAAATTGTAAATTTTATTATTTTTTTGTAAGGAATAGGGAGGATGTTAGGAATGAAATTAACTAAGTGGCCTAAACATTCATTTATGATACTAGCAATCGTAGCAACTTGGATAAAAACGGTCATTGTGTACCACACAAGCTTTGAGTTGAAAATTGAAAATGCAATGCAACAATTTATTTTGTTTATTAATCCATTAAGTTTTTTACTGTTTGTTTATGGATTATCGTTATTCTTTAAAACACCTAAAATAAGAAATCGCTATATAATCACTATGAGTATCGTATTATCGATTGTTTTATACGGAAACGTTGCGTTCTATCGATTCTACAATGACTTTATTACATTGCCGGTATTATTCCAGACAAGTAACTTTAGTGATTTAGGAACTTCCGCTGCAGCTATTATTAATCCATGGGATCTTTTATATTTTGCAGATGTCTTTATTATTATTATCGCTAATAAGTACTTACCTAAAATGAAAGCAGCAGTAAAAGTAAACGTTGAATTCCGCCGTGCATTTTTCGTGTTAGCTATTGCGATGACATTTTTAAACTTAGGTTTAGCGGAAACAGAGCGTCCACAATTATTAACACGTAGCTTCGACCGCGAACTACTTGTTAAAAATATAGGTACGTACAACTATCATCTGTATGATATTTATATCCAGTCAAAATCATCTGCACAACGCGCATTAGCGGATGGCAGTGAATTAGTAGAAGTGAATAACTACATTCGTTCTAACCAAGCAGCGATTAACGAAGATATGTTTGGAAAATACAAAGATCGTAACTTAATTGTCGTGTCTCTCGAGTCATTACAAAACTTTGTGATTAATAATGATATGAATGGACACGAAATTACGCCATTCTTTAACTCTTTAACAAAAGATCCAGATACGTATTATTTCAGTAATTTCTATCACCAAACAGGGTTAGGGAAAACATCGGACTCTGAGTTTATTGTAGAAAACTCATTATTTGGTCTTGGCCGTGGTGCGGTCTTCTTCACACATGGTGGTAATACGTATAACTCAATGGCAGAGCGTCTTGGGGAAAATGGGTACTTTACAAACGTTATGCACCCGAACAATAAATCGTTCTGGAATCGTGATATAATGTACCAATCTTTAAAAATTGATAAATTCTATGATGTAGACTCATATAAAGTAGAAGAAGGCCAAGCTGTCAACTGGGGTATGAAAGATATTCCGTTTATGGAGCAGTCCGCTGCATTGATGAAAGACATGCCACAGCCATTCTACTCTCGTTTAATTACGTTAACAAACCACTATCCATTCACTTTAGATCCAGAAGACGTGATGATTCCTGAATACACATCAAACTCAGGAACGTTAAATCGCTACTTCCAAACAGTTCGTTACATGGATGAGGCGCTAAAAGACTTCTTCCAAGATCTAAAAGACCAAGGCGTTTATGATAATTCGATTATCGTTATGTATGGAGACCATTATGGAATTTCCGAAAACCATAATAAAGCAATGGCACAATATTTAGAAAAAGACGGCATTACACCGTATGATAATGCATTATTGCAAGAAGTACCTTTATTCATCCATATCCCTGGCGATGGTCAAGGGAAAGAGATGACAGAGGTATCTGGACAAATAGATTTACGACCAACTATTTTACATTTACTTGGCGTTGAAACGTCAAAAGATATGCAACTTGGTGCAGATTTATTCTCACCAGAGCACGAGGATTTCGTTATTTTCCGTGACGGCCGATTCATTACAGATAAATACGTTTATGCTGGTGAGGCTTGCTACGACAAAGCAACAGGGGAACAAATTGATGTAGCGCCTTGTCAACCTTATGCAGACCGAGCAACAACGGAATTAGAAAATTCGGATGCCATCATAAACGGGGACTTACTCCGATTCTATGATGAAAAAACAGGCAATTTAAAACAAAATGCAGTGAAGTAAATCAAAAAAGGCATACTAGAACTTCTAGTATGCCTTTTTTTGGTGCCAGTCACCCAAACAATTCAGTTAATTTCGAAAATTTAGCAATGCAATCGTTGCTAGTTATCTTTTATAGATGCGATAGGAACTGTTGTAAGTCCTTTTGTGTAACTTGCCCCTCCACTGTATATCTCAAAGTCCCCTCAGCATCAATAATAAAGGTAGTAGGGTAAGCCATGACTTCGAAAGCCTTCCCGAGTGCTCGATCATGATCTAAGAAAATAGGAAAACTTAAATTGTATAATTGTTGAAACTTGATTGCATTTTCACGACTATCATTTGAAGTTGCATTGATTGCGAGCAACTCAACATTATTTGGTTTTTGCTCATAAAAAGTATTTAAGTCCGGCGCTTCCTCATGACAGGGACCGCACCAAGAAGCCCAAAAATTAATAATTAGAATGTTCCCTTTATATTCTTCTAACGTTGTTGAGGATTCATCTAAGCGTGTTAAAGGGCTTTTAAAGTTAAGCATCTTTGCCCCTGTTTGTTTATCTACAATCAAATTAGGTTGGCTCTCTTTGTATATTTCATTTTTCACAGCAATACCAATGAGTGCCAGTACAACTACTAACGAGATGACCATTAATATCGTTTTACGTTTCATCATAAATCTCCTTTTAGTGCATATAGATATAGGCAAATTAAATAAATTATACCATCTTTATAAAATACTACCTTATATGATAACGTAATTTATGAGAAAAAACCTCCTATTTTTTATAAGGGTTAGCATGATTCATGGATGAAAACATTCTACAGAAAAGAAAAAGAGCAGCCTCCTAATAGAGACTGCTCTTTTCTGTCTGGATTTTAGTGTAACGCTGGAGGATATCCACTATGAACGATTGTCATGATGACGAACCAACCGAATACCCCAGCACTTGCTAAGTTGAAAACAATGCTTAGTAAGTTTTTTTCTTTAATTGCTTGGAATGTACCAACGACAGCTAAAATCGCTACTAGACCAAAAATAACCATTAATAAGTTCATTAAAAAAGACACTCCTTTCGACATCAGAAAATGAATGTCGTAAACAATATTCCTCCTTAATTGTAAACGTTCTACCTGTTTTTGTCGAGGACTAATATAGAGTAAAGTATGAACTTTTATCGTCAAATTGTGGCAAAGAATGTATAATATGAAGTTGAGGTGATAAAGATGATGAACGTACGAAGCTATTCCCTTGGACCAATCCAAACGAATTGTTATATCGTATCGAATAAAGAGAAAGAATGCTTAATATTTGATCCAGGCGAAGAAGCGACAAAAATTATAAAGGTAATTCGCAGCAATGGATTAAAGCCATTGGCCATTTTTTTAACACATGCCCATTTTGATCATATTGGTGCAGTGGATGAAGTCAGAGAAGCTTTTAATATTCCTGTGTGGATTCATGAAAAAGAGGTTAGCTGGCTAGATGACCCGATGAAAAATGGTTCTGGTAAATATGCTTCTTTACCAGATTATAAGGTTGCTGCTCCTGCTAAAGAACATATTATTAAAAAAGAGCAACTTTTTGAAATAAGTAATTTTGTATTTAATGCCGTATTTACTCCCGGCCATTCACCTGGTAGTATTTCATATATTTTTGAACAAGATGGTTTTGCCATCGTTGGAGATACATTATTCGAACAAAGTATAGGGCGTACAGATTTACTTGGAGGATCAACAAAACTATTACTTGCATCCATTCATGACAAACTCCTATCATTGCCTGAAGATACCATTGTTTACCCTGGTCATGGGAATTACACAACCATTGGTACAGAAATGGAAACGAATCCTTTCTTAAATGGCTTTTAATGGCGTTTTAAACGGCATGTGATAGCGATAGGTAATAAAAAAAGCGTGTCTCAAGATTTTGAGACACGCGATTTTTTGTATTAATGACCGCCACCAGGTACGTGAATGAATGTTGTATAGTACGTGAAGCCAGCGAAGAATACAGTTAAATATGCTCCGAAAATGTACATGTACATACGTTCTGAAAGGTTCAAGAAGCCTAATAATAAGAATAAACCTGTATTACCTACGAATAATAGCGATACCTCGTTCATACCACCAAGGTAGAACATAACTGCAAAAATACCTGTCCAGAATGCCATAACTTTATACATATTATCCATGAAGATTTCCCCTCCTTTTGCCCACGACACAATAATCTCTTACTCATTATAAATGATATGAAAGGTGTCTGTAAACTGGAACTTCTGCTTCTTTGTGACAAACAAATGGATTTTACAAATTAGCTATCGATTTCTGTCACGTTAATTTCATATTTGCATAAATCGCAGTTATGTACCATGCTTTCGATTTGGATAAATTCATTACTAGAAAATAATGCATTTAATTGTCCTTTTAAGTAAGATTCGTGTAAAGTACAAACGATGTCCGAGTGGGTATTAAGCTGCTCTTGGAATGGGCAATTAAAAATGGAGAAAATAACTTTTTTCCCTTTTTCCGTTTGCTGTATTTGTGGAGTATAGCCAATTAATGCAGCATTGTCTGTTAATAGCTGAAGCTTTTGTTCGAAGGATAGCATGTTATTAAGTTTTAATTCAGCATTTACATAATTTCTCATTTGTTGATAGCCATCTTGATAACTAATTTCCTGACATTTAATTAAAGCAGATGGTCCTAACTCTTGTACTAATTGGATCGTCCATTTTAATAAGCGCTCTTCATCACGTCTAGGGAATGTTAGTGAAACACCTTTTTCTGATGCCTTATAAACACGACCAGGTCGTCCACCTTTACCAGTTTTTGCGAAATCTGCTGTAATAATATTAATTTCTGAGAGCTTGGTTAAGTGAAGGCGTGCAACATTTGGATGAATGCTGAATTTATCAGCAATATTTTGTACTGTTACCGTTTTTTTCTCTTTTAAAATATACTCATAAATGGAGTACCTCGTTTCGTCGGCTAAAGTACTAGTAATTTTTAATGGATGGATCATTTACATCACCTCATTGTATTATTTGAAAAATTGCTGTTAATGAAAAGTTAGGAAAAAAATCATGCTGATTCTATTATATTGCATTATTGGAAAAGATACAGATTCTTTAGGCTTAAATATTATCTTTTTCATATGTTTTGTTCATAATTTGTGAAAATTTGTATGTTATCCACAATATTTTTAGAAAAATCTGCGTTTGCTAGTGAAATATCCATCAAATTTTTATTTTAGAAAAAGGGCTTTTCTCGTAACGTGTTCCTCTTTATACTAGGAAATAACGAATAGAGCGGTCATATTCGAATGAACTAGAAAGAAGGGGTAATTATGCAAACTTTTGAATCTGTTGTAGAACAAAAGAGTGAGCATCTTTTAGTGAAAGCCTATCATTTTGGTGCTTCGGATTTATTACTCATACCGCAAGAAAATCGGTATATAATCTATTTTCGAAAATATGATAAGTTACTGACAGCAGGAGAGCTCCCCACTGAACTCGCCGAGCGCATCGTGTCCTATTATAAATTTTTAGCAGCATTAGATATTAGTGAGCGGCGTAAACCACAAAGCGGCTCTTTTCAGAAAATAGTGGAGCAAAATCGTTTTGCTTTACGCGTTTCCACACTTCCTTCTGCTTATTTAAAAGAAAGCCTTATTATACGGCTTCTTCTTCAAAACCACGCATTTCCACTTACATCCTTAAGCTATTCCAAATGTGCAGCTGATAAGTTAACCAAGCTAGTAGACAATCAACAAGGCATTTTATTGTTTTGCGGGGCAACAGGCACTGGTAAAACAACGTCTTTGTACTCTTTAATACACCATTGTTCTAGCGAGCTTCAACGCCATGTTATTTCATTAGAAGATCCTGTAGAAAATAAACAAGTCAATCTTCTTCAAATTCAAGTAAATGAACGAGCGGGCATTACTTATGCGGCGGGCTTAAAAGCGATTTTGCGGCATTCGCCAGACGTGATTATGATCGGTGAAATACGCGATCAAGAAACAGCTAAAATTGCTATCGAGGCAGCTCTTACAGGTCATTTAGTGTTGTCTACTATTCACGCGAAGGATTCAGTAAGTTGTCTCTATCGGCTTTTAGATTTAGGGGTGTCACCAGAAGAGCTTCGTCAAACAGTAATTGCTATTGTGGCACAAATGTTATTACACCTTCCGCAACAGCAAGAGGAAAGACGAGCATTATTTGAAATACTATGTGATAGCCACCTTGATCATGCCATTCAAGCTTTGATACAAAAATCGCATTATGCAATGCCTTATCGTCTAACGTTGGCTGGTCAAAAAGAAGAAATTATGAGGCAACAATATGCTGCAGCTCAGAGCGTTTATTGACAAACTACAACTGGATTATAAAAGAACAACAAAGTGGCGACTAAAAGAACAAGCACAATTTATTAGGCGTTTAAGTGTCTTAATACAGGAAGGCTATTTGTTTGCTCAAGCGGTGTCGATGCTGCTGCCACACCATGTGAAAAACTATGAGGAGGTTCAACAATTTGTAGATGAAGCACTTAAACAAGGAAAAGGTGTAATTGGCGTATTTGACACTTTACAATTAGCCAAGCATTATTTGGTAGCCATTTCAATTGCTGAACATAATGGACATATGGTTGAAGCATTAGGTGGTGTGGCCAAGCAAATGACTTTGAGCCAAGAGACTAAGAAAAAATTAATGAAGTTACTTTTGTATCCAGTAGTATTGATTGTATTTTTACTGTTGTTGTTCCTGTTATTTCGTACGTTTTTCTTTCCTAATATTGAAGCAATGGTGACAAGTCGCAACGATTATGGAACAGAGGAACAGTCGTCTATTGCCGTATCTAAATTATTATTACATGTTCCAGACGTATTTATCGTAGTCCTTTTTGTTTTGACTTTAGGTAGCATCATTTTTCAGCGTATGCTAAAAAGGTTATCGGTTGCTAGACAGCTCCAAATAATGTTGAAAATACCTTTTGTGAATAGCTATTTTCGCTTAACCATGACAAAACAATTTGCTGCTTATTTGGGTAGCTTGCTGCACAGTGGTTTTTCCTTACAAGCAAGCTTGCAGATTTTAGAGCGACAACGGTACCAACCGAATGTACGCTTTTTAGCTAGTCGCATAAAGGAAAGGGTTACTTTTGGTGATACCTTAACACAGGCAGTTACTTTACTTCCAGTGTGGCAAAATGATTTCGCTACGTTTGTAGAGCATGGGGAGCAAAGCGGTTACTTAGGGAAGGAATTAGTATTGTATAGTGAATTATTGTTAGAAAAACAAGAACTCCTGTTGCAAAGATTGCTTGCATTTGTACAACCAACGTTTTTTGTTTTTATTGCTTTATGTATTGTTGCGGCCTATGTCAGTTTATTGTTACCGATTTATCACATGATTGAACTTATATAGGAGGACCTATCATGAAACATATACAACAAGAAGCAGGATTTACTTTAATTGAAATGTTAATTGTTCTGTTGATTATTTCCATTTTAATACTTATTACAATTCCTAATGTTACAAAACATTTTGCGACGATTGATGAAAAAGGATGTGCTGCATATATCTCGATGGTGCAAGGACAAGTCGAGGCTTATCGGATAGATTTTATGGAGTATCCTTCATTAGACGATTTGGTGGCAAAGGGATATTTAAAAGAGCAGGGAACGACTTGCCCAAATAAGGAAAAAATCGTGATTACCACTAAAGGAGAAGTGCAATTAGCAAAACAATCCTCTACAGCAGAGGTTGATGGACAATGAATCACATTAAAAATGAACGAGGCTATACGCTACTTGAAATGGTCATGGTGTTATTTATAGTAATGTCATTAACTGCCATTGTAACAAAATTATCAGTGAAAGTAGCTGAAGCAAAAGAAGTGGAACGTTTTTTTATGCAAATGCAATTAGACCTTCACTATTTGCAAACGTATAGTATGCACCACAAGGATTATATATTTATAAAATTTGAGCCACACTTACAACGTTACAGTATTAAAAAAGATTTTTTTACAACAGAATATACTCGCCCCTTTCCAAAAGGGGTAGAACTATTGACAGAAGGGACAAACGTTTATACAGTGCGCTTTAACTTTATCGGTAATATGATGACGCCAGGGACACTTTATTTTCATACACCTCAAGGGCTTAAAAAAGTAGTCATAACGCTAGGGCGAGGGAGAATGAGGGTCGAATGAATGAAATGGGCTACTCCTTTGTTGAAACAATTGTTTCTGTTGTTATTGTAATGCTGTTATGCTCGACGTTAATTCCGATTAGCTACACAATGAAAACAACCCTCTATCATCAAAAGCTTGAAGTTGCCGCTGCCGAAACGGCTTATGAAGGGTTAAAGCAATATCGTTATTTCCAGCAAGTCGCAGGAGTAAAAACGATTGACGATGTAGAGTATCATTGGCTATTTGATGGACAGAAAATATGTGTCACATTTCAAAATACAAGAGAACTACGTC
This sequence comes from Lysinibacillus sphaericus, assembly GCF_002982115.1. Taxonomy (GTDB): domain Bacteria; phylum Bacillota; class Bacilli; order Bacillales_A; family Planococcaceae; genus Lysinibacillus; species Lysinibacillus sphaericus. Next base: position 1,726,273 of record NZ_CP019980.1, read on the forward strand.
AAAAGTGTATTGAATTAGCAGGTGAAATTCGATGAACAACAAAGGATATACTTTATTGGAAGCGCTGATTCAAATGGTCGTCTTTGTGCTCGTTTGCCATGTTTTCATCTTCATTATTCTGTGGGCTCTTACAATAAAAACTTCTATCATGACGGATGAACATTCAAAATGGGAGTTATTTGTTTTCGAAATGACTACTAATTTGGCCAATGCTACTTCCTTATCCGTAAGGCAAAATCAAAGAACGATCATGCTTCAAACAGCCAATACATGGCAGTATTTTGACTGCTATCACAATATGATTCGACAAAGAGTGAATGGTGGTCATGTCCCGATGCTTGTGGGTATAAACAATTGCCAGTTTCAATTGAGTGGCAATGAACTGACAATCGCTGTCGAATTTCCAAGCGGTTTAAAGAAGGAGCGGACCTATTTTGTACCAATTATTGAAAAATGACAGAGGGGCTGTTTTTTTAATCGCAATTGCATTATTATTTTTTGTAACTACTTTTGTTCTTACGTATTGCATGTCTTATGAGATTCAGTTTCGAACATATGATGGGTTAGAAAAGATGAATGTTCGAGCTACGATAAATTTATTAGGACAAATTTTGTCAGACAGTGTAGAATCGTAGTAAGAAGGTGATTCGAATGCGAAAAATATATTTAGTGGGCTTTATGGGCTGCGGGAAGAGTGCGTTAGGTAGACGGTTAAGCTATTTATTAAAATTACCCTACTATGATATGGATCATGAAATTGTCAGACAGCAGGGAATGACGATTCCACAAATTTTTGAGAAGTATGGAGAGGCTCGTTTTCGCGAAATAGAAACGGAATTTTTGAAAAATTTCCGCGACGAGGCATGTATTATCTCTACAGGTGGCGGTGTGGCTATAAATGGGGAAAACCGTAAAATTATGAGACGCAGTGGACTTGTATTCTTTTTAGATGCGACATTCGAAGATATTTATAAACGAATACAGCATGATCCAAATCGACCAATAGTACAAAGCTCAACCAAGGAAGAGTTAGAGGAGCTGTATCATTACAGAAGAAAGTTTTATCGCGATGCAGGCCATATTCAAGTGCTGACAGAAGGTAGAACGATTCGGCATATTCTAGAGTATTTAGTATTTCAAGTAAAAAGATTAAAAAGCGAACGATGATTGATTTATATGACTGTAATATTCGTCTTTTAAGTTAAATTAAAAAATGTTTGCCTTTTCAATGCAATCAATGTTAGGATATAGACTAATAAGATAACTTTTTGTACATTGAATACTAAATAGTACCAAGATCATTCTTGGGCGGATGATTGTACGGGGAGAGCGCGTGTAGACGCCACCGAAGGAGCAAGTAGCAAAGGGCTATGAATCTCTCAGGTAAAAGGACTCGTACAAGACGCAACTCTGGAGAGAGCTGTAATACAACAGCCACCAAAGGGGAAAGCCTACTGATTGGCATTTTCGCAATGCGAGTTAGATTGGTGTAACTTTCAGGTGCAAGGACAGAGAATCCCGAAAAGGGGTTCGTCTGTCTTTTTTTATGTCTAGACATTGTTACGGCGTATGCGCTTGAAATGTCAAAAAAGCAGACGAACTACTACCAGTAAAATGATACAAACAATAAGGAGGCAATAGTAATGACGAATGAATTAAAACGTACACCTCTATTTGACGAATACGCAAAGTATGGTGGTAAAACAATTGACTTCGGTGGATGGGAATTGCCAGTACAATTTACTTCTATTAAAGAAGAACATGATGCAGTGCGTAATCGTGCAGGCTTATTTGATGTGTCTCATATGGGCGAAATTTTAGTAACGGGTCCAGATGCACTAGCGTTTTTACAAAATCTTTTGTCCAATGACATCGCTAAAATTGCTACTGGTCAAGCGCAATACAATGCAATGTGCTATGAAGATGGTGGCGTTGTCGATGATTTATTAACTTACAAACTTGCAGATAATCATTATTTACTATGTGTCAACGCAGCCAATATTGAAAAAGACTTTGATTGGATGATGGAAAATCAACATCAGTATGATGTCACAATCGACAATCAATCGGAAGCTTTTGCACAAATCGCTTTACAAGGACCACTTGCTGAAGAGCTTCTTCAATCATTAACGGCTACGGATTTAAGTGCGATTAAATATTTCCGCTTCCAAGAGGATGTTGACATTGCAGGACATAAAGCGTTAGTATCTCGCAGTGGTTACACGGGTGAAGATGGTTTTGAGTTATACGGTGCTCCAGCGGATATTAAAGCTCTTTGGGATATTATTTTAGAGGCAGGAAAAGACAAAGGCGTTGTGCCAGCAGGCTTAGGTTGCCGTGATACATTGCGCTTTGAAGCGGGTCTGCCACTTTATGGGCAGGAACTTTCTGCTACAATTTCACCACTTGAAGCGGGCATTGGCTTTGCTGTGAAATTGAATAAAGATGACTTCATTGGGCATGATGCGTTAGTAGCTCAAAAAGAGAATGGTTTAGCGCGTAAAATTGTCGGCATTGAAATGATTGATAAAGGGATTCCACGTCATGGTTACAAAGTGTTCAAGGATGGTCAAGAAATCGGTGAAGTGACAACAGGTACGCAGTTGCCTTCTTCAAAACGTAATGTTGGTAACGCCTTAATTGACAGCCAATTCGCAACTATCGGAACAGAATTGGAAATCGAAATTCGTGGTAAGCACTTAAAGGTAGTAACAGTTGAAACACCGTTTTACAAGCGTTCAAAATAAAATTTGAAAAGAGGGACCTACATTTATGAAACATCGTTATTTACCAATGACGGAGCAAGACAAACAAGACATGTTAGACGTAGTTGGTGTATCGTCAGTCGATGAGTTATTCGAGGATATTCCTGAAAAAGTACGTTTCAAAGGCCTTTATGATATTAAAGAAGCAAAATCAGAATCAGCACTTTTAAAAGAGTTATCAGCACTCGCTGCAAAAAATAAAGATACAAATGCGAACGTATCATTTTTAGGTGCAGGTGTCTACAATCACTATAAACCGATTATCGTGGACCATGTCATTTCTCGTTCAGAATTTTATACAGCTTATACTCCGTACCAACCTGAAATTTCACAAGGGGAATTACAAGCTATTTTTGAATTCCAAACAATGATTGCGGAGCTTACAGGCATGGATCTTGCCAACTCTTCTATGTATGACGGCGGAACAGCACTGGCAGAAGCAGGGATGCTAGCAGCAGGTCATACACGTCGTAAGAAAATTTTAGTATCTGAAACGGTTCACCCTGAATATCGTGATGTCGTTGCTACATATGCATACGGTCAATCAATCGACATCGTCACAATTCCTCATAAAGATGGTGTCACAGATGTAGAAGCTTTAAAAGAGCTGATTGATGAAAATACAGCGGCTGTTATTGCACAATATCCAAACTTCTTCGGTCAAGTAGAAGATTTACAAGTTATCGGAGATATTGCACATGATGCGAAAAGTTTATTTGTTGTATCATCTAACCCACTTGCACTAGGAATTTTAACACCACCAGGTAAGCTTGGTGCCGATATTTGCGTTGGCGATGCACAAGTATTTGGTATTGCGGAAAGCTTCGGCGGTCCACACTGTGGATTCTTCGCTGTCACAACAAAATTAATGCGTAAAGTGCCTGGTCGTCTTGTTGGGGAAACAGTAGATGGTGAAGGTCGTCGTGGTTATGTGTTAACACTACAAGCGCGTGAGCAGCATATTCGTCGCGACAAAGCAACATCGAATATTTGTTCAAACCAAGCGCTGTTAGCTCTAGCAGCATCTGTTGCTATGACTGCTTTAGGCAAGCAAGGCGTACGCGAAATGGCCATGCAAAATATTGCGAAAACACGCTACGCAAAAAATGCTTTTGAAGCGGCAGGCTTTACAGTGGCATTCCAAGGTGCACACTTTAACGAAATCGTTGTAAAAACAAATAAATGCGTGAAAGAAATCAACAAAGGCTTACTTGAAAAAGGCATTATCGGCGGTTATCCATTAGGTCAAACATACGATTCACTGAAGCAACATGTACTAATCGCTGTCACAGAATTACGCACGAAGGAAGAAATTGATGCACTTGTTGCAGAAATGGGGGCTCTCAATGCATAACGAAAATCAATCACTCATTTTTGAAATTACAAAAGAAGGTCGCGTAGGGTATAGCTTAGAAGCGTTAGATGTACCAGAAATCGATCTTGCGGATTTACTTCCTGCAAACTGTATTCGTGAAGAAGCGGCGGAGTTACCAGAAGTTTCTGAGCTTGATATTATGCGTCATTATACAGCACTATCTCGTCGTAACCACGGTGTAGACTCTGGTTTCTATCCACTTGGTTCATGTACGATGAAGTACAATCCAAAAATCAATGAGTCAGTGGCACGTCTATCTGGCTTTGCTAATGTACACCCATTACAAGATGAATCTACTGTTCAAGGTGCAATGGAACTTCTTTATGAACTGCAAACGTCTTTAGTCGAAATTACAGGGATGGATGAAGTCACATTACAACCAGCAGCAGGTGCGCATGGTGAATGGACAGCATTAATGATGATTCGTGCCTTCCATGAAGCAAACGGCGAAGGACATCGTAATAAAGTCATCGTTCCTGACTCTGCACACGGTACAAATCCAGCATCAGCAACAGTTGCAGGCTTTGAAACAATTACAGTTAAATCTGATGAAAACGGCTTAGTCGATATCGAGGATTTACGTAAAGTAGTAGGGCCAGACACAGCGGCATTAATGTTAACAAACCCAAATACACTAGGTTTATTTGAAGAAAATATTATCGAAATGGCAGAGCTTATTCATGAAGTTGGCGGGAAAGTATACTACGATGGCGCTAACTTAAATGCCGTAATGAGTAAAGCACGTCCTGGCGATATGGGCTTTGACTGTGTACATTTAAACTTACACAAAACATTTACAGGTCCACACGGTGGCGGTGGTCCAGGTTCAGGTCCAGTAGGCGTAAAGGCTGATTTAATCCCATTCCTACCAAAACCAGTACTTGTCAGAACAGAAGATGGCGCATACCACTTCGATTATGAGCGTCCACAATCTATCGGTCGCGTAAAACCTTACTATGGCAACTTCGGCATTAACGTACGTGCTTATACGTATATTCGTACGATGGGTCCTGATGGCTTAAAAGCTGTTACAGAATATGCTGTACTCAATGCAAACTATATGATGCGTCGCCTAGAGCCATTCTACGACCTACCATATAACCGTCATTGCAAGCATGAATTTGTATTATCTGGTCGTCGTCAAAAGAAACTGGGCGTTCGTACATTAGATATCGCAAAACGTCTGTTAGACTTCGGCTACCATCCACCAACAACGTACTTCCCACTCAATGTGGAAGAAGCGTTAATGATTGAGCCTACAGAAACAGAATCAAAAGAAACATTAGATGCTTTCTGCGACATTATGATTCAAATCGCCAAAGAAGCAGAAGAAAACCCATCGATCGTACAAGAAGCGCCACATACAACAGTCGTATCTCGCCTAGACGAAACACGCGCTGCCCGTACACCAGTGCTTCGTTATCAAAAAGCATAAAAACAAAAACTGCTCGACTAGTATTGTAACTGGTCGGGCAGTTTTTTAGTGTAAAAGTGCGAATTGCTGGAAATCATTAGAATGACAATATCCTTCCTATTATTTCGTTTCGTAAAATAGAAAACATAGCAGACATTTTCAATAAACACTGATATTATAGTTAGTTAATATAGTAATAAAATTGAATAAATACATTTAATTGTAATTAACTCTTGTCTTTTTATTAAAAAATATAGTAAAGGATGGGCGGAAATAATGATTGCTATTCATTCGGAGTGTTGTTTATCAGTTCATACAACACTAAAAGATACATATATAATAAAAGAAATTCTATCCACAAGTAAATTGTCTATTGTATATCTTACCGAACAAGTGCAAACTGGCGAGCATCGGGTGATAAAGGAATTTTTCCCCAGTGAAATAGCTTTACGGGATTTAGATAATAAGACGATTATTTATCGCTCGCCATCTAAAAAACAACAGTTTGAGGAACTGAAGGACAATTTTATTCATGAAGCACAGATATTGGAACAAGTAAATCATAAAAATATTGTAGAATATGTGACACACTTTGAGGAGAATAATTCAGTCTATATTGTTATGACACTTCATAAAGGGACGCCAATGGATAAATATTTATTAGATTATCAATTAAATACTAGGGTTCAATTATTTGATACAATATTTCTTCCAATAATAGATGCACTTTGTCATTTACACAACAAAGGAATTATTCATCGAGATATAAAACCTAATAACATTATTATTGATAAGGAAGGCAGTCCTCGTTTACTCGACTTTGGCTCGGCAATTTACTATGAAACAACTATTAATCCTACTATATATACAACTGCAGGATATTCACCAATCGAGCAGTACTCAAATCAATCTGAACAAGGAATCTATACAGATATTTTTAGCCTAGCTGCTACTATATACTATTCAATGACAAATATTGTGCCACTAGATATTTCGCAAAGGGTGAATGATGACCAGCTGGTGAATATAAGGAACTATAATAAAAATGTGAGTATAGTAATGGCGAGAATCATTAAGTGGTGCCTAATAGTAGAGCCCCAAAAACGGTGCTCCTCACTGAAATGGGTGGAAATGGCTATATTAATTGAGAAATTTAAACAAAAAATGCAAAATTACTTAGCGCGATATAATAATAAATAGCCACATGGGTATCAATTTTAATCCTTATTAATCATTTTTTATTTACATAATTATAAATATAAAACAGCTTTTGGAATTTCTATAATGAATCCATAGGCTGTTTTTTTATTGATATATCAGCGTTTTTTTGCAATTTACTACGTTTAGATTGTGCTTTTTTTCTTTTGGTTAAAAATTACTAATAACAGTACATTAATAGAAAAAAGTACCAATGCAAATATTGACAATAAAATAAGATATTGTATAGTTACTTTGTGATACAAATTGTTATTAGTGAAGGGTTCATTTAACGGAATTTTAGTGAAGCCATTTTACTCATCAGTGAAGTAGACAGTACATATTTTAAACATCAGGTACTATAGATTATCTATACCATATACGAATTTAAACTATGCTTGATGATGCATTAAAAATCTAAAATAAAAGGGATTCTAACGCCTAATTATTTACATAAAATAACTAAAAAGTTTTAAATAGGAATTTTTAAAGATTTTTAATGACTTCACTAATGACTATGCTTATTTAATCCATTATTAAGGGAGGGATGGCTGTACATTACAGCCGAAAAAATGGAGATTATTAATCAAACAAACAGAACGATGCTCTTTGAGGAAATTAATCCGGAAAAGTTAGATTTAATTACACTTGTTGGGGATGTTAAAGGAATTGATAGTCTAAGCGATGAGAAAATCAAAGAAATAAATCAATATCTACTTGTAAAAAGCTTCGATGAATTTTTAGATAAATTCTCTCCAACAGTTTATTCATTCTACAATGCTGCCAATCAAAAAGTAATGTATACGCTAAAAAAACCTGAAGGCATTCAAGACGATTGCATTTCTGAAATCGCAATTGATCAGAATAATGATTTTTTGAAAATGCTTTTCACCCTTATTGATACGAAACGAAGCCAAGGAATTACGAATGTAGATTTTAAATTTGAAAATCTATTAGACATGATTTCTCCTAAAAAAGTAATGGATGATATACGCCAAGTAAGAAAAGAAATTCATTACTTGTATGGTGAATATGACAAATTAGACGATGGTGATCCGAAGAAGCTAGATACTGGAGATAAGTTAAATCTTATGTTTGAGGTTGCCAGCAGAAACTATAACAATGTTATGGCCATGTTGCCATTAGCAATTGAAGATATAAAAACGAGACTTTTACTAGGTGCTAATCAGGAGGAAAATGAGTCCGAAAAGTTACAAATTGGAACACTTACTATTGGGGACACAGGTGAATTAAAAATTATTGAAGCACCTCAAACGAATTCATCAGAGCTGATGGTTATTGAAGAAAACAGTAATTATGGTTTAAGTACTGTTTTCGAAGAAGACTATGAAGCAATCACAGAATCTCCATCTTCTTATGTAAAAGATTTAGTCGTAAGAACATTTTCCCCTTTACCATCAGTGAAAGCGGATTTTGATGTTGAAACAGAAGTACAAAATTACAATACATACCTAGAATTCTATAAGGATGCTAAGGATGAATTTGTAAAGACAGTAAAGCCATTAGTTGAAAAGCTACTCGGAGTAAAAATGTACTTTGACCAATATGCAACTAAAAATAAAGGGATGCAACCTTCGCTATTAGTTACAAATACAAAACTAGATATGCTTGTTAAAAGTAATAATTTGCCAAGATTGCGTACGTATTTAAATACTGTCAACTCGAAAAATGATTTTACAGATACAGTATGGTATGGAATCGTCCCATCACTTGAACTTGAAGCTTCTGGAAAGATGAAAGTGACTAGATCTCGATTTAAAGGAAATGAAAAAGTTGCAAAGCAGGAAGGCAACACGATGGAATCTTTATCTAGTCTTCTGGATACAGTTAAAGATTATAAAGTCCAAATATTCTTTAATTTTATGGCTGAAGAAGAGACAACGTTTAATGGTATCGCTACGGCAGGTATTGACCGTTTAATCGATAAATGTTCGGTGCTCGTTCGCAAAGATTATAGTGAATTTGCAATCCCTTGCTTGCCAAACTTTACTATAATTCCGAAAGATAAGTCTGGGGTTGTCATTGATACAAGAATGCAGACAACGGAGAATGGTGCGCGACTATCAAAAGAAAAAGAAGATATTTTAAAACTTTGGATCGAGGGTGTATATGTAGGCGCAAGCTATGTAGCAGCAGGGATTGTGTCCGCTTATCAATGTCCAGAGTATTTAAAAGAATCATTTAGAAACGTGAAGAGAAATTATCCGGGGGTTCGTTTTGACATTGAAGCAGGTGACAACTCATTACGTGCTGTGACTACGATGGCAAAAGAAATTTCTGGATTTACAAATAATATTAAAGATGCGATTAATAGCAGAAGCTTTGGATTTGTATTCTCATCTGAAAATGCACAACTGCAGGATAAAGATATTAAACGTATTACAGTATATAAAGCTAGAAGCTTAGCGATGGAAGAAGATGGATTCGACTCAATCTACAAAACTCAAGTTAGTACGTATATTGAAAGAATTCTACGATTCCAATCAGGTGACTTTAAGCATGAGAATATCGTTCGCTTCTTTAGTAATAATCCAAGTAGTCAAAAAAGTAAGTGGCTAAATGATAAAGGCCATGTAAACTCGATCATTCATGATGGAGATGATATTGGCTACATCATTGATGAGAAAACAAGCTTATGTCAAATCGACCTTGTATTTAACGGTAATGTTAAAAATCTTGAAGTCACGATTACTAAAGGGACAAGTGCTGTTAAAGCATAAAACCGAACATGAAGAAACTACGGACATCGATTGTTTAAATCGTATGTTTAAGATTTGTTATTTAAGCAAATCTTTTAACATAAATATGAATTTACTCAAATGACGGGCTTGATAAAATCCTTACATATTTCTCGTTACGTTCTTGCAAAACGATACGAGAAATGAAGTCAGCTAGAAATATGGTCAATTTTATCAAGCACGATTTAAAGAGTGAATTCAACAACTATTAGGAGGGAATAAGAATGGGTTTTGTATTAAAAGTAGAAGGTTCAGAGGCAATTGAATTAGGATTAGAGAGCATTATGACTGTCGAGTATGAAACAGATACACCGAATGACTCTAACGCTCGCTCAACAGATGTGGGTGCAACTTTAAAAGTAAAGGGTAAAATCCTAACAGCAACAGATGGTGATAATTCAGATGATACGATGAAATTAGGATTATGGTCATTAGTACCTGCTGAAAAGTCGGACTGTTACCGTAAAGTAACACTTGAAGTTATCTCAGCTGATCAAGTTGTACGAAAAATTCACTTCCCAAATGCGTTTGTTGTTGACTATACAGAAAGATATGGCGACACAGAAGGTATTGGTGAATTCTTCTTATTCATTAAGCAGAAGAAAGATAAAACAGATTTAGCGAAAATCGAAGGCGGCTATGCTGTTTAATGTAGAAGTTTGATAGAACACACTATTATCTAAGGGACTATATAGTTCCTTAGATAATTTTGAATAATCCTAATACAGGGGATGAAAAATAGTGAAAAATCATTATGAAACTTTAGGTGTCAGCAGACAAGCCACCCAAGATCAAATTAAGCTTGCATACAGAAAATTATCTAAAAAGCATCATCCTGACGTAAGTGGAGGCAATAAAGAGTCCGAAAAAATTTTTTTAGAAGTACAAGAAGCTTACAAAGTATTGAAAGATACGTCTACTAGAGAGGCCTACGATGCTCGCCTGAATGGGACGACAAAAAACAGTGATCATAGTTATGAACATTCGACAAAAACAAAAGCTCAAACAACTACCCATCAACAAGCATTTAATATGAATGATATTGAGAAAAATTTCGAACATTTTTTTGGATTTAATCCAAAAACGAAAGAAACATCATCCACACTGCATAAAACAGCAAAGAAGAACCCTTTAGATACAACTGATTTATTCGAACGTTTTTTTAATAAATAAAACAAGTTTGCGAGGAGGAGAATGCTATCGTGAATAATATGAAAAATACTGTAGAAGTAAACACGTACAATGCAAATAGACAAATGATGATAAAAATTATCGATATTATCATCGTAATCATCGCCTTCTTTTTTATTTTATATGTATTTGTGATGAATCAGGACTTTCTGTTGAAAATTATTATTGGGTCGATGCTGGCAATAATTATCATTGCTTATGGATTAATTAAATACGAAGCAAAAGAGACAATGTATGAATATACAGATACAAATATTCAGAAAATTGTATTGCTCAATGAACGTGGGGCAGAAGTAGAAGAATGGTTGTTAAATGATAAAACCTCCATGTTGATTGGCAAAAGCTCTAGTGAACAAGAGGTAGATATTGATTTAACTGGCACGGAATATGAATCGCTTATCAATTATGAACATGCTGTTTTAAATTGTGTATCTGGTATGTGGTACATAGAAGACATAGACTCTGTAAATGGTGTCGGTATAAAAAAAGCACACAAACGTGTAAAAAGTAGTTTAAAACAGGAAAATCCTTATCGCTTAAATAGTGGCGATATTATATACATAGCAAATACACGAATTTTAGCAAAATAAAAAGTTGCTAAATTTGTTGCCAAGATGAAGATGGAGGTTAATGATATGAGTTTGATTAGATGTACAAATGGTCACATGTTTAGTTCAAGAAGACATAGAAATGTTTGTCCTTATTGTAATGTAACGGTTGAACAGGAGCCTAGAACTACTACAGCAACAGCGGTGGCAGAAGTAGATGATAAAACGATGCCCTATCTTGGAGAAATGGACGGGATTGACCCTGTAACAGGATGGTTAGTTTGTATTGAAGGGCCACCAATGGGACGTGACTATCGAATTTTGTCTGAGAAAAATTTCATTGGCCGAGCAGAAGATATGCATATACGAATAATCGGTGATAATAGCATTTCCAAACGTAATCATGCAGTTATAGTATACGATCCTAAAAAAAGAAATTTCTATCTTCTTCCAGGAGATGCATCTGGCTTGGCTTATTTAAATAATGAAGCAGTTTATACACCAACAGAGTTAGCGGCCTACGATGTTATTCAATTAGGAAGAAGTATGTTTTTATTTATTCCCCTATGTGGTGTTCACTTCGAATGGGAAAACAACCAAAGCGAGGAATGATGAGACATGGATCAGACACTACTATCTTACATAATTGTACTTAGTTTCATTGTCGTCATCATGGCTTTGCTCATCCTACGCAAGATTCTTATGCGTAAAGGAGAGCTCGGCAAGATAGAAATAGGAAATGGTCAAACTATTGGCAGACGAGCCGAACAAGATGATTATTTCTCTACAGTTGAAACAAAAGTTGGCACGATGGCAGTTCTTGCAGACGGCATTAGCGGATTAGCCAATGGAAGAATGGCAAGTACAATCGCAGTTACCACATTTATTCAAGAGTTTATGAAGCAAAAAAGTATAGCAAATATACAATCTTATTTTAAGGAAACGGCCTTAACAAGTAATCGCATGATTGTAGAAAATTTAAATGGTTCTAATGGGGGAACCACTTTAGTAGCTGCAGTAATTGATAAGGAAGGTTTCCTACATTGGGGAGCTGTTGGAGATAGTGTTATTACGCTATTTCGAAATGGAGAATTTATAGCAATTAATCAAAAACATATCTTTGAATCTGTATTAAAAGAACGTTATATTTCAGGAGAAATTTCTCAACTAGAAGTTCAAGAAAACCCACTTAAAAAGAGACTTATTAATTATCTAGGATATGAGGGATTTAAAAATTTAGATACTGGAAATAAACCGATTCAGCTAAAAAGAGGGGATAAGGTCTGTCTATTTAGCGATGGCGTCTACGATACCTTAACAGAAGTAGAAATGGAAAGAATCCTTTCTCAGCACGCTCCTCCTTATGATATTGCTCAAAATATAATCAAAGCTGTCGAACAAAAACGCTTAAAAAATCAAGACAATGCAACCATTGTGATATTAGAGAAGACATGGGCTTAATGATTGTTAAGATGTGCATCTGATTAGGTTAGTGAAGAAGGAGGAGAATGATGAGAAAGGAAAACAGCGACTTCAAAACAAGCTTTCTATCTGAAGCGGGTTCATTTATGCAAAATAAAGATTACTTTGCTTATGCGGAGCTGGATGATGTTGCTTGCTGGGTAGCAGTGAAAGGGCTAGATTCTGATCAAGAAATCAATAGTGCAGAATTAGCAGTAAAAGGCATTCTGGAAAAGTTTATGGAAAAACCTTCGATGTCTAGAAAGAGAATAAAAAAGTATATAAAAAATGCCCAAGCTGTTCTTCAGGCCCAAAGCTTAAGGGTAAGGTTAAAAGCAAGCATTATCATGGTCGTCTCGGATTACTCTAAAATGATCTATGCCGTAGCAGGAAACTCCCGACTTTATCACTTTCGAAATGGCATCGTGACTTATAAAAGCAATGATCAAAGTTTAGCAGATGAACTAGTGAATGATAGAAACCGTTCTCTCGATATCAGCCATCATGAAGAAAGAAATAATTTACTCAATTATCTTGGTAAACCATCAAATTTCCAACCGTATATTTCGAAAAAGATGAAACTTATGGATGGCGATGTGTTGCTACTATGCACAGCTGGATTTTGGGAAGAAGTTAGTGAAATTGAAATGGCTGATGCGTTGGAAAGTATAAAGGATCCGGAGCAATATACTGAATTATTAGAAGAAGTACTATTAAGTAGGCAGCGCAAAGTTGTCAATAACTATACAATGGCAGCGATATTTGCTAATAAAGTTTATCAAGAAACAAACAAGAAAAAAATGAAATACATCAAAATGATTGCTGCTGCGCTTATTGTAACATTAATTGTTGGGGGTAGTACGATTTACTATCAAGCAAAACAAGCAAAAAAATTAGCAGAATTAACAGTAGAGATGAAAGAGCATGAAAAGACAGGAAACTTGAATTTCCAAGATGGGAATTATGCGGATGCTTTACTGGAATATAGTGAAGGCAGAAATGCTGCGAAAAAATTAAAAGACCCTGTACATAGAAATTTGCTTGCGAAAAAATTAAGAGTAACACAACTCATCATAAATGGAGATAAGGCATCTGAAGAAGGGCAATTTTCTGAAGCAATGGAACATTATGAAAAAGCCAATAAAGAAGGAAAACTTATAAAAGGTTTTGGAAAAGAAGTCATTGAACAAAGAATTGCGAATATGGGTTCCATCGTACAAATTGTGGAAGCTATCAAGGATGGAGATTTTCGATTTGAGGCTGAAGATTATAATGGTGCCTTAGAAATCTATCAAAAAGCAAGAAAGAAAGCGCTAGCTGTTGCTTTTACTGGTGAAGAGCAAATCAAGACAAAAATTGAAGAAACAGAAGAAAAAATAGCTGAACTAAAGAAGGCTCAGAAACAATTACAAGCTGAAGGTTTAGAAAAGAGTGGAGACCAAAGCTATGCACGTTTAGATTACGGGAAAGCAATTGAATCTTACACATTGGCTCAGGAAATTTATCAGGAAACAGAGTTACTTGCAAAGGTTTTAGGACTAGAGCGAAAAATTATGAATGCAAATGATAAATTAAACCCAGTTCCTCAAGGACAAGCAGCTGACACTGCAACCCCATCGATGGATGAAGCAACAGGCGCTGAAGAGCCTTCAAATATGGAGATGATGAAAGAAGGAAAGTAACGTGATGAAAGAGCTCATGTTTGAACGGTTACGTAAAGTTGAAAATTTAGAGCAACGGCAACTGTTAAAAGATATTGTTAGTGGCGTATTTGTCAATTTAATAGACTATCAAGAAGAAATGAATAAAAGGCTAGAGGAACGGATATTCAATGAAATTGATGATTTGGAAAATAAGTACGATATTTATGTCACACTTTGTGCAAAAGAAGATGTCGATCCAATTCATGATTGCTTATTCCCGATGCTCCCATCTGATCTTGATAAGCAGCCAATCGATGCGGCAACATTGCTCGATTCACTAAATGAACATAAAAAAACAGTCCTTCTTACATTGTTCTTACAATGTGATACATGGCAACTTAATCAATTAATTACGGAACAAAGACTTTTTACAGGAACACTATTAACGACAGATGGATCTGTAGAGGTTAAGGTGCGTTTGCAAAAAAATACAATGTATTTAGATGAAATTGAAAAATTATATCCTATATTTCATATGAATGGGTTACCGTGGAAAACAATCAATCATCCCTTTGCCCACAAGTTTTTTGATGTTGTGTTAGTTGAATGTCCGACCTTCAACGAGGATACGGAGATTATTAACATAACCATTGATTTACAAGAGTTTGAACAAATGAAACACCTGAACATGGTACCATTGTGGAACATTCAAAGGCACGAAGTAAAAAATGTAGGATTTCCAATACCTGCAATTGATAAAGTGAATTATGAACATGTCCTTTCGCTTCGAAAAATGGGAAACCAGCATGGCTATCTCATTGAAAGTGATGAAAACAATGTTAGATATGTTAAGCGCTCCGACAGTGAATTGACGGTCGTATCTCCGCAAGATAAATCGGGAAGTTGGCAATTATTAAAAATAGCACAATTGGAAAAAGAAAAGATTGGCAAGTTACATTACGAGCTACTGTCTAATCGCAGAATGGATCGTTTTATGCATAAATTTGCTAGTAAGTATAGCGTAAATGTGAAAACAAAAGGAGAAATAATTCGCCTAGTTAATTCATTTGAAATAGCAGAAAAACTAGAACTTGTTGACATAAAAATTATGGAGGCATTCCAAGGCAAAAGTTTTAGCTATGCAGCCAATCCTTTTTTAATAAATATGTTAGGCGAGCACAGTAACAAAAAAACGATGTTGTTGGAATTTAAAGCGAAAGAGGCCAAAAATTTTATTTCAAACGACATCTTAAGCTTTCTAGTGGCCGAAGTACAAAGGCAGTTCTTTGAATATAAATGCGAAGGTACATGGCTATGAACTATATTTGGGATTTTCTTATTAGTGCAGAAGAGAAGGGTTTTAGTAAAAAGGATATTCAATTTATGCTTGCTAAAACATTCTCACCATATATGGAACTAAGTCCACCATTATTAAATACACAAGATGTAGTGCAACATATGGAGATCAATCCATATTATCGCTTTGATGAAATATTTAAAGACCTATTTCATCCTGACAATTTAACAGATTTGGAATTAAGAGAATACTTACTCGATATCGTCCTTCATTTTCTAGCCGATATTGATCGCATGCAAGGTATGAATAAGAGAGAATATTATGTTCGATTTATATTGAAAGAAATGGAAATGAACGTATTCGGAGAACGAGTACGGGACAATTTATATGCTTTGACGAAAAAGGAACAAGAAATAGTAGTACTCAATCTTTTAAGGTTATATCAAACAGGAGATGCTATTTATCTGTTAAAAGATACACTCAAAAAGCTCTTTAAGCACTGTGTTATTTATGTTAGATCAGAGGAACACGATGAGCTACTGTTATACATTGCTCAAAAAAAGACTGAACGCAATGATAGCAAAGTGCAGCTTATTCAAGAACTGTTTTTGCCAGTAAGTTTCCATATGGAGGTTTATTGGGAATATCACTTTGGCATAATCGGTACAGAGGAGACCATGAAGCTAGATCAAATAGCCCTTTATTGATCTTTTAGCGGAGGAGGATGCAGGATGAATAAATATTCGTATAAGCTGTATGCGAATAATCGTTACACAGAAAAGAAGTATATGACATTTACACGGGTTGAGTTAATGGAGATGACAACTTTCCAACTTCGAAATATTTGCTACAAGGAAAAGTTGGTTACAGGTCTTATGAATACTCTTACAAGAGATCAACTCATCGAAACGATATTGCGTTATCGTGGTGCTGAAGAAACCCTTCTTATAAAAGAGCGGAAAGATGGGGGTTTTGAACGAGTTGAAGCAGCGATGCAAACATATTTAAAGACGCCTCTTTCTGATAATGGAGAAATTAAAATTCCTGCAAAGATGAGTTTATATAATGGCATGAAAATCGATAAGCCTGATCAGTATCTCGTAGAAACAGGTGGATTTCTTACAGAGTCCAATGTGTTGCTAGTGAATGAGCAGCTTGAGCTATGTGGTCTTCTGAATTTACGCAAGGATGACCAATATCCAAATCGTTATTTTCTAGCTGCAGATCAAGCAATTGGCATTAGACAAACGAAAAACAAAAATTACAGCTTTATTTTTTTAAGAAAACAAGATTCAGAGTATATGTACAAAACGTATTATCAAGAACATCCGCTACCACCTACTAATCTCCATTATTATAAGGTACCTATACCAGATTTAGAAATTAAAGAACTTGAAACAACTACAGCTATTCTTGCAATCGACTTTGGAACGACTAATACGACGGCAGGAGTCTATTTAGATAGTGATTATGTGTCCTCGCCATGTAGTCACGATTTGCTCAATAAAAGAATTCACTTAAATACCATAAACTTTGTTGCTTTTCCTGATTCTCTCCATCAAAACGAATGGATTGAAGTAGTACCGACTGTGATGAGTGTGGCAGATTGTTCGAATCCAGATCAAATAAACTATCATGTCGGTTATGATGCTTTAAAGATGATGAAAAAAAATAGCTATACCTCTCTTGCCACAAAGTTTCAAGGAATTAAACGATGGGTTAGTAATTATACAAAATTAGAAGAAGTAATGGATGCAAACGGCAATACAGCCATTGTTCCTCGTAGTCAAATTATAAGGGAATTTTTGTTATATATAATACGCATGGCGGAGCATCAATTTAAATGTCGCTTTAAGCATTTGCATATTTCCAGTCCAGTGAAACTAAAGACACAATTTTTAGATATGTTCCACGCCATATTGCCAGAATATCAAATTGAAACTGAGCATGCACTCGATGAAGGAATGGCCGTACTCTATAATACAATTGCTAATCAAATCGAGAATAATAGCTTTATGGATGGAAAAAAGTATAAAGCACTCGTAATTGATTGTGGAGGTGGTACGACCGATTTATCGTCTTGTCAATTTGCAATAGAGGATGGACATATTTCTTATAAAATTGATATCCATACAACGTACGAAAATGGAGATACAAATTTTGGCGGTAATAATATTACCTATCGAATTTTTCAATTTATGAAAATTGTCTTTAGCAATTATTATAGTCGTGGCACAAGCGTCTACGATATTGATACTTTCATTGATATACCTGGCAAGGATATCTATCGCTATGTCGACGATTATGGTGTGGAAGCGGTCTATGAACAATTTGAAAAGGCCTTTCGTGAAGCAGAAGACATTATTCCTACACGTTTTAAAGAATATGAAAATCGTACGCGTGATGAGTATTTGCGCGTGCGCAATAATTATTATTTTTTATGGGAAATGGCTGAGGAAATGAAGAAGGAGTTTTTCCGAAAAACAGGCATTTTACGAAGTCGTTTTTATTCGGAAAAAGATTTACAGCAGGAGAGCGATTTGAACGTAACTGCTGTTGACCGATGGTGTCTATCTTTAGTAGAAAACAATCAATTCAAAGATGTGTATGATTATCCGAACGTATTTTTTAATATTAAGGAAATTAACCATCTTATTAAGGCTGATATATATGATATTGTACGAGAGTTTTTGGAAGAGTTTTATGAAAATGGACAACTTAGCGAATATTCAATTATTAAGTTAACAGGCCAATCGTGTAAAATTGATGCTTTTCGTGAGGCATTAAAGGAATTTGTACCTGGACGAAGTATTGAATTTAGGCAAAAGGCTGACAACGTCGGGAAAGTACCTGAACTAAAATTATCTTGTTTAAGAGGCGCACTGCGTTACTTAAATGCCAAAAAGATAGGCATGATTGAAACGAATGTCACGAACCATGCGCCTGTTGTGCCTTATGCTGTTAGTGCTTTTACACATAACCGCCAAGAAAAATTACTGATAAGCAGTTTAGAACGACTGAACCAAATTCATGGCAGCATTTCTCGACCTTGGGGTGTGACGGAAGTTGAATTCTTCCTAACGGGTAGCGATAACCAAACGCCATATAAATATATTTATATAAACCGTAAAGAAGACTTTACGCCGACTCTATATGAAAATATCGCAGCGCAATATCAAGATAAAATTCCACAAGATGAGACGGATTCCATTACAAATGGCGAAGTGAAGTTCTTTGTATTTGCCGCAGAAGATCACTGGGGTTTCCATGTCGTTCCTGTAGCGAGAAGAGAAGAACAACTTTTTGTTGGCAATAAAGCATTCTTTGCGTTTGAAACGGAGTTATCCGAATTAGATTTCTTCGACGGCTTAAAGTAAGCACTCAAAAGTGAAAACAAGAAAAGAGGTGGGTGACAGCTTGTTTGCCAATCAATATCCACATTTTCAAAAAGGTCGTATTTTAAAGCGAGAAATGTTGGAGAATTTACGAGATTATCCAAGAGAGTTTTTAGATCTGTATTTCCAAGATTACTCGAATGGCATTATTGCGGGTGTCCATATTATTGTAGCAGATTCACAACTCATTATTACAAAAGGCATTATTAAGCATAATGGAAGGCTATATATGCTACATAGTAGCTATGAGCTTCCTTATGAAGCTACAGGGCACGAAACGATATTAAAAGTACGATTTCCTGAAGCAGTGAATAACCTTGATTATACCCATTACACAACAGAAATTATTTTAGATGATTCCGTTGATCTTGCACAAAATGAACTAGAATTAGCACGCTTTAAATTAAAATTAGGAGCCAAACTGCGCTCACAGCATATCGACTTTCTCGACTTTGCAACTGAATATAACACAGTAAACTATCATCATTGTCATTATGCTGGCATACAAAAAAGCACCTACCACCCACTTATATTGCAATATTTTGCACGAGAGCTTTTAAAATATCGTCCAACCAATCCATATGATATAGCTTTTGCCTTAGAGTGTTTAAATCAGGAGAGAGTGCAACGAGATGCGATTGATTTCTATATTTGCAATAGGCTAGAGCTAGACTATCAAACGTTAAGTAATAGTCAAATTCATAAGTATTTAAATCGTATTTTAATGGACGTAAAGGGTGGCAGCCGTATGAAGGGACTCAGTCAAGGTCGCCCAAAACGTATGATTGTGGATTAGGTAGTGATGTGCTAAGAAAACAAGATTAATAGAGAAGAGCATGTTTTAACGATTTCATCACAAAGCAAGTCGTATTATACCAACACTAGCTATAAGAAAAATAAAAGAAGGTCTATGCATACTAAAAGACTTTTTAACAAAGGAGGGCGAAAAAATGAGTTATATGGATGAAGAAGTAATTGAGATGACCAAGCATGCAAGGCAGAAAAAACGAACAGAGAACATTGAAAAGCAATTGTTACATACGGACATTGTGAAAGCCATTCAAAATGGCCAGCTAACAATTGAAGATGAAACAATTGAATTTGCACAGATTGGCTTTTACGAGAATCAAATACAAATGTTTATGCCTGTAGCATTTGAAGAGATGGAATCGGAATTAATGAATATTAAATATCCATCAAGCCGTAGACCGGATTACATTTACACAAGTGATAGCACGTCCATAAACGTCACGATGAAACTAATGGAACAACAATTAAAAGAAGAAGAGTTAGAAGATTTTACTGAAGCGATGATGAATATCGTGCAAAAGTTCCAGCCAGGTGCTGAAATGTTAGATATCGGCATGAAAGAAGTGAACGGTCTACAAATTGGTTATTTTGATTTTATTTCGAAGGCACTCGATAACAAAATTTATAATTTAATGTTTTTATTTATAGTAGATGGCCATGTGGCTATGGGTTCAGTTAATTGCTTGAAAAAAGAAATGGATATATGGCAACCGATTGCTTATGGCATGTTGGAATTAATCTCAATCGAAAACAAATCATTGGATGGAGAAGGTGTTGTTTGATGGAGCGAGTTAACAAGGAAACAGCAATGACGTATAAAGATTTAATTGTGATGCCCTATAATATCCGCGTCAGCGAAATCGAAATCACACAACAAATGAATGAACATGCGGTATTACATTTAACAGGCATTATACCAGATGAACTTGAAGACTCCTACGTTTACATGACTGACGCTGAAACAGCTATCGAAGTATTGCAAATCGGCAGTAATGGCCAATCGCCTATTTTTAATGGATTAGCATTAGATGTACAAGTGAAATCGGTGCTGGGTACGTATTATTTGGAGGTGAAGGCAGTTTCACATACGTATGTATTAGATGTGAAGAAAAAAAACCAAACGTACCAACATGCTAAGATGCCATATACAGAATTAATCAATGCATGTATTGCCGACCAACCAGGTGCCGACTTTATGGATCATGTCACAAAGGGTGCTAGTATTGGTAGCTTTACAATGCAATATTTAGAGACAGACTGGGAGTTTCTAAAACGTATGGCTTCTAGATTTCATACGGGCTTAGTGCCAGACACAATTCATAGTGCACCAAAATTTTACTTCGGCGTACCATTTCAAGCAGGTGCTGTACAGAAAATAGATGCAATTAATTACCGTGTGAAAAAGGCAATTGGTAACTTCCTTATTTCTAGTAAAAATCATCTCGACAGCATTACGGACAGTGACTATATGTATTATGAAGTAGAATCGACCCAACTATTCAAAATCGGCAACGAAGTCACGTTCCAAGCCAAAAAACTATATGTTTATAAAATCGTATCGAAGCTTAAAAATGGCTTATTGAAGCATATTTATACGCTTACACCAAAGAATGGTTTCAGTGTTCACACGACGTATAATCAAGCAATCATCGGCGCGTCTATTCAAGGAAAAGTCATTGATGTGGCAGGAGATAAAATCCGCATTCATGTCGATTTTGACGAGGGGCAAGAAAAGAGTACAGCCTATTGGTTCCCATATTCAACAATCTATGCGTCAGAAGATAATACAGGGTGGTATTTTATGCCAGAGTTATCTGACAATGTGAGAATCTATTTCCCAAGCAACCGTGAGGATGAGGGGATTGCCATTAGCTCCGTGACCAAAGCACCACCACAATCGGGTGCTATGTTAGCAGCAACGAATCCGACCAGTCAAGGTGGGGGCGGTGGTGCTGCACCTCCAGAGGATAGCCGCCAAGACCCAGTACGTATGGCTGATCCAGATGTAAAAACACTTAGAACGAAGCATGGTAAACAAATTCTACTAGCTCCTGATCGTATTGTCATTTCTGGTGGTGGATTAATGATTTCGTTAATGGATGATAATGGTATTTCTATTATTAGTGATAAAAACATTAACTTAAAAGCAACAGACAAAGTCGTTATTAATGCCAAGCAGATTATGATCAATGCCAATGAAAAAATTGAGATGACATGTAAAGAGAACTCAATCAAGATGGAGGACAAAATGGAGATTAAAGGAACAGAAGTACGAGCAAATTAGTGGGGAATGTAGACGCATGAAACGAGAAGAAGCCTTACAGCATTTTATAGATGAATGTGTGGTAGTCCATGTCAACCGGTTACAAGCAATAGTCGATCGACAGTTTCGTCAAGACAAGGATGTTTTACTTCAACCAATCATTCACGCATTTGAACAACTATTTGCGAATATTAGCAGACAGCAACAGCAGGGTAAGTTAGCCCCAGTTGCTTTTATTCATCTATCGTTGCTACGAACATCTTTACTAGAAAACAAGTTTACGTATTTGCTGGAAGTATATGGGGAAACATGGTATTTCGATTGGGTAGAATGCACAGCAAAATATGAAGCACATTGGCTTAGTGAAGCGATGAGGGATTTACAAAATACGCTAGAAAAAGAAAGAAAGTCATATATTAGCATTCAAACAACGGACGTTCGAGTCATTCTGCAGCAGACCGTTATACAGTTTCATCAATATATTGTCCAATTGCTACGTTATCTCTTTCGCTATCACCAAGAAAGCGTCCCTACAATCAATTTTCAACGCGCGACATGCTTGCGTTTCCGAGCTGGCGAATATAAAGGGTTTAGTGAAGATATTGCACTGATTGACGAACGGCAACAAGTGGAAAAAGATATCCTGTTATCGTTAGAGAAGAAAGAGGCGAACCAATCGTATACGTTTGAAAACTTTTCAAACCTATCATTAATGCAACAAGATTTGAGCCATATGAACTTTTCCTATGCCAATTTCCAAGACAGTAATTTAGCAGAGGCTTCATTGCATCGAAGTGTTTGCATCGGTACAAATTTTATTGGTTGTCAATTAGCGAATGTTGATTTTTCGTATGCAATGATTCAAGATGCAGATTTTCGAAATGCTAATTTAGCTGGTGTTAATTTTAGACATGCACAAGGAAAAACATTGAAGTTTCCTAATAATGAAGTTCCTTGCTACCTTGGTACGGATTTCAGCAATGCGAATTTGCAACAGGCAAAATTTGAATTTGCACAAATGGCAGGTGCTAATTTTACGGGTGCTAATTTAAAGGGCGCCACTTTTTTTCAACGAGATCAAGCGAAGTATCAATTTAGCCAAGCCCAGATAAAAGACATTCATTGGATTTGAAGCTTACAGGAGGACAAAATGGAATACTTTATTGTTCAACAAGACCAAAGTATTATCAATCCTATTATTCCTTTGAAGACGGACCTTGATGATGATTTTGTGTGCTCTTCAGTATTTGCAGAAGTGGTGGAAAAAGAACAGGGGCTATATCTAGATTATTTAGAAAAGCCTCGAACAATTGTGTCAGAGCAATTAAAAAAGCTGTTAGCAAAATATGAGGATCACTTAGCGTTTACAGCTATTGTTTTTACGGATGTAAAAAAGGGGACACAGCGCTTGTATTGGTTGATGGAGGTTGAAAAGAAGAATTGTATTTCTCATGAAACCACGTATTATCCAGATGGACGTATCAAGGAGCTTGTGATAAACCCGAAAAAGGTTGAATTAGATTATATTTTTCAAGTCAATAGTCAAGGAAATTCTTTTACAATCGTTAATCTAGATGTGGCAGAAAGTATATTAAGACGACCATTTCTTGGCATTCAGTTGCAGCGAGTAAAACTTGAAAGAAGCTAAAAAACGTTGATTGCTAAAGTATACTGATGCATCTGGAGTCAAACCAAAAAAAGAATAAGTCGTAGTTTGAAACATATACGAAGGGTAGGTTATTAAATGGCTCAAGTTGTAGAAAATTTGGAGACAGAAGGTTCAGAACAAGAGCAATTTAGTTATGTGGTTCATGGAGCAATTATTTCTTGTGAGCATGGTAGTCATCTAAATTATTTAAATTTACCGCAGGATCATGGCGTTTATATTAAAGGGAAAGCCGTATTGAATGTGGGCGATCGTAAACCTGACAACATCCCAACCTTTGGCGTGTGCCTGAAATTAAAAAAACCATGTACGCCTGCATGCTCCATCGACTGGATGGAAGGAATGGAAAATGTCAATATCGAGGGCAAGCAAGCGTTATTGTCCCGATGTCATACGCAATGCTCAGCAGGTGGAGGAAAAATTGATATTGTGCATGATGGACAAGAGGAATTAACAATACCGAAACAAGGCTTTTAAAAAAGAGTGTTTGAAAGGAGGTAAGTAATGAAAACGCTAGGAGAAAAGGAAGTCAACAAGATAACTACGTACGAGGATCTTGTGCTCGAGTGGCCTTATCCTCTTATTCATATAAATAAACTAACGATAAAACATCAAGGCAATGATCATGCAAGACTGTCCTTTACAGGAATGATTGCGGAAGAGCAAGCACAAAAGTATATTCAACGTGTCAGTCATTCCGATGAAGTCGTTGTAAAATTTGGTCGACAACAAGACATCTTGTTTTCAGGTAGAATTGAAAATGCAGAGTTGCAGGCAGCGCAAGGGGTGCATTATGTCTATGTCGAGGCAGTATCGTTTACAGCCAATATGGACGTTGAAAAACGCTCGCGTTCTTTTCAAGATGCGAATATGACCTATGTAGCGTTACTAGATACCATTGTGGGGGCTTATCCTCATGGGGATTACATCGACCAGGTGTCCAACGGTCAAGCAATAGGTCATATCTCGATTCAATATATGGAGACAGATTGGACATTTATTAAAAGAATGGCTTCTAATCTACAGGCGGTTGTTTTTCCTGATTTACAAGGAAAGGGACCACGATTTTGGTTTGGCACACCCGAAAGTAAGAAACGTATAACAATCGACCATCTACCTTCTGTATTACATATGGATATAGATACGTATCGATTAATTACTGAAAACGATGGTACAGATGTAAGTGAAACTGATTATACATTTTGTGAGTTTGAAAGCACAGAAGCGTACGAGTTGGGTACATCGGTACAATTAAAGGGAAAATCCTATATAATTACGGTTCGGGAAATTCATCTCGAAGCGGGTGTACTAAAATTCCAATATACTGCCCAACCAGAAAAAAGTATTCGTCAGCGATTAGTACGCAATTTAGATTTGATTGGCGCAGCCTTTACAGGGAAAATCATTGATGTTACGCAAAACACGGTCAAAATTCATTTAGATATCGATAAAAAACAAGAGAAAGAAAAAGCACATTGGTTTGCTTATTCAGCAGATGCAAATGGTGTCATGTATTTAATGCCGCAAAAAGGTGCTCGTGCCCAATTGCATTTTCCAAGTGCTGTGGAACAAGATGCCATTGTCATTAGCTCGGTGCGTGTTGCACCTGCTACACCGGAGGGTGGGCAAAAACAAACGAAAAAAATGGCAGACACGACCGTGAAATCATTGGCGACCAATGCGGGGAAAGATATGACATTAGGTGTGGGTGATATTACTTTTAGTGCAGTAGATGGCGTATTGGATCTTAAGATGGATGATGGAGAAGGCGTAACATTTCAAAGTAATAGTACCATTATGCTAGCGGCAGATGAAACACTTGAGATGAGTGGTATGAACGAGTTATCTGTAGAAGCGGAGGAATGGATTGCCATTTCAGCAAAGGAGCAAAGCCATATAATCCTTGCAGCGGACACACAGTTAATTAGTACACTGATTGAACAAGAAGGCATAGAGAAAAAAAGTCAACCACCGAAGTTAAATGAAGAAGCAATCGAAGCTACATCCAAAGTGGATGTTATCTTCCCACAAAAAGCAGAGCAGAAAAAAGAGAAAAAAGGCTTCTTTAGTAAGGTGCTTGATAACGTTAGTTTAGCGTTAGATGTTGCTGGATTTATTCCAGGTATCGGGACTTTCGCGGATATTGCCAACGCTGGTATTAGCTTGGCAAGAGGCGACTATATGGGCGCGGCGATGAATATAGTCGGTGCAGTGCCAATCGTTGGTGATGCTGCAAAAACAGCCTACAAGGCCAATAAAGCCGCAAAAGTAGCAGAAGCAGCTAGTAAAACCGCCAAGGCTGCAGATAAGGCGGTGAATGCTTCAAAAGCAGTAAAAGGGATGAAAGCCGCTTACTCCAAAGTTGCGCAAACACTCGATACTGTGTCAGCACTGGCTAACAAAGGCACAAAAAGCATGAAAACAGCAGCCGATAAAGTAATCGCTTCGATGGATGAAGTGCTAGCTGTGTCAAAAGCTGTCGATGGTATGAAGGCGATGGCCAAAACAGAGTTAACCAAACTCAATCATCAAGTATTAAAGAAATTTAACTGTACAAAAGGTTTAAGTGATAAATTCTGTAAAAAAGGCTTTGAACCGGTTGATTTAATTACCGGGCGCATGATCTATGAAGGTGTCGACTTTGAACTTCCAGGCCCTATCCCTCTTGCATGGGAACGTGCGTGGTACAGTGATAGTAGTCGAGTTGGTTTAACCGGGCATGGTATGCACTTTACATACGATCTAGCCTTAGAGATATTTGAAGAAGAAGACCTTATTGGCATTGTGGTGACGGATGGTCGCGCAGTAGGGTTTCCAATTTTACCAATTAATTTACCATATTTTAATAAAAAAGAAAGAATGACCCTGAAAAATACAGGTGTGGAATACCATTTGTTTGAGCATGATACACGCTTGCTTTATGTATTTGAACAAACAACCGAAACGACATATCGATTAAAAGAAGTAAGAAATGAGCAAGACCACCATATTCAATTTGCGTATAACCCAAAAGGCTTCTTATCTCAAGTAACAGATAGCGTAGGGCGCATACTAGATGTTACGACCAATGAAGCGGGCAGAATGACGGAAGTTGCTTTACGCAACCAAATGAGTCGTGAAGTGTTAGTGCGCTATGTTTACAATGATGTTCAAGATTTAATCGAAATCCAAGATGCATTAGGACAAAGTACACATATCCAGTATGTCAATCACTTAATGATGCAAAAAATAGACCGCAATAAAAATAGCTTCTTCTGGCGTTACGATGGGCCAACTACAGGTGCGCGCGTTATTAAAACATGGGGAGATGGCAATGTCCTAGCGGGTGAGCTTGCCTATCACGATGGCTATAACGAAATTACCAATAGCTTAGGGCATACAAGTACTTACTATTTTAATGAAGATAACCTCTGTACGAAAATTATGTATCCAGATGGTAGTGAGGTCAGCTATAACTATAATGAGGACTTTGAATTACTGCAAGAAGTAGATGAAGATGGTCGCGTAACAACTTACAGCTATGATGAATGGGCCAACCCAGTCACGATGACGCTTGCAGATGGCAGTACTTTATCTTCCCAGCATGATGCCAAAGATCGATTGATTCTGGCAGTTAATCCAGAGGGCGGCAGTCGTCAGTGGATTTATAATGAAGACGGGACATTACAGGCAACGATTTTAGAAGATGGTACAAAGACTGAATTTTCCTATAATGAGCATCGTTTAATCGATACAGTGACAAATGCGCAAGGGCATATGGTAAGCTTAACGTATGACGCTGATCTAAACTTAAGCCAAGTCACATTGCCAGATGGGACAAGTTCAACATGGACATACGACAGGCGTGGGAACTGCATAAGCACAACTAATCCGCTTGGAGCCACGGAAAAGTTCCATTATGACCATTTAAATCGCCTAGTACGCGCCCATCTATCTGATGGTAACGATGTTCAACTAAAGTACAATGCCTATGATGATATTATTTTTGCAAAGGATAACCATACACAAGTCGCTTTTGACTACACAATTCTTGGAAGCCTAACGTCTCGCAAACAAGGTGGCAAGAAAGTACAATTCACCTACGATACAGAGGAGCAATTAACCGCTGTTATCAATGAAAAAGGCGAAGCGTACACCTTTGAACGCGATACCAAAGGCAATATTATCAAGGAAAACGGCTTTGATGACATGGAAAAATCGTATGAGCGAAGCCTAGCAGGATTCGTGCAACGGATTCAACGACCAGGAAATCGTTGGACAGCGTATCAGCACGATGCGCTAGGAAATGTCATTCGCTCTGACTACTATGACGGTACGTGGGAAACATTTAGCTATGACAAAAACGGCGCATTACAAGAAACGGAAAATGAGCATGTAACCGTTAAGCTAGAACGGGACCCATCAGGACAAGTCATCAAAGAATGGCAAAACGACCATTGGATTGCGAGTAGCTATGACGAATTAGGCAATCGTTCTCAGATTACAAGTAGCCTCGGTGCCAAAATCGATGTCACGCGTAATGAACTAGGCAATGTCTTACAAATGACAGCCTCTCGCTCCGAGCAAGCCCAGTGGACAGCCTCGATGCAGTACAATGAACTCGGTCAAGAGATTGAAAGAATCCTACCAGGAGATGTTATTAGCAAGTGGCAGTATGATATCACAGGTAGACCAACACATCACAGAGTAAGTAGCCAAAGCCGAGATACGCGAAGACGTGCCTACAATTGGGACGTCAACCATCAATTACGCAGTATGGTCAACGAGCTAACGGGTGTAAAAGTGACTTATGGTTACGACGAATTTAGTAACCTCGTGTGGGCCAATCAAGATAGTCGTCAATTTGATTTCTTATACCGTAGTGTCGATGATGTCGGCAACTTATATGAAACAAAAGATAAAAAAGACCGTGTTTACGGCGCTGGCAGTAGATTACTAGAAACAAAAGATGCCAAATTCTCCTATGACGAAGAAGGAAATCTCGTAGAGAAAGTCGAACATAATGGAGATACATGGAAGTACGAGTACTATGGCAATGGCATGATGGCCAAGGTCATGAAGCCAGATAATACGGAAGTTACTTTCAAGTATGACGCACTAGGTAGGCGGATAGAGAAGTGTTCGGAAGGTAGAGCTACTTATTTTGTATGGGATGGCAATACGATTCTGCATGAGTTTTCCAAGCAGAATGTTGCAGATACTTTAGACAATCTAAAATCTTCACAAACCAATACTGTTATAGAAGATAATCTAGTTACATGGGTATTTAATGAAGGGTTTGTCCCTTCTGCAAAAATCACGAATAAAGGCAACTACAGCATTATTAGTGATTATTTAGGAACGCCTGTCGAAGCTTATGATGAACAAGGTCATAAGGTTTGGTCGGCTGAGCTTGATGTGTATGGGCGAGTGAACGAGTTTACGGGTGAGAAAGATTTCATTCCGTTTAGGTATCAAGGGCAGTATGAAGATGTAGAAATTGGCTTGTATTATAACCGATTCCGATACTACGACCCAGAGCAAGGGAATTATACGCAAGTTGATCCAATTGGGTTGGCTGGTGGGAACCCTACGCTTTATGGGTATGTGAATGATACAAATAAATGGATTGATTTATTTGGATTAAGCAAAGGATCTAGAGCACTAGATAAATCTCTAGGGGGAATAAAGGGCGATGGAAAGCAAGCACATCATCTTATACCTGAGTTAACTTGGGATCGATATGCTAGTTTCTTAGATAGTATTGGTTTACCTAGAGAAATGAGAGATCATTTTACAAATGGTTTATTAATGTCAGATAGTCCTGCAAATGCAAAAATTCATGGACAAAAACTGTATCATAGATCAAGGCATCGTAACTATACCGAAATGGTAGAGAAAAAGTTAGACAAAATATACAATAAGTTTGAAAGTGAGAGAATAAATGCGAATCAAGCAAAACAGTATGTTGAATCTCTACAAAGAAGTCAAAGAAAGAAAATTATTTCTGGAAAAATAAAAACTAAAACTCCTTGTGGCAGATTGTCATAAATGAAAGAGAGTGGAATATTAAATGGACAATATTTATGCGATTTTTAAAAAGAAAGATAAGTCATGCCCAACTTTATTAGATGGAATATTGCATACAGAATTTTTCGAAAAAGATCCATTTGGAGCAAGAGAATCTGATGCTGGAAAATGGAGAACCACAAAAAATATCAAAACAGAGTTACCCAAAGAGTTATGGTTTGTTTCAAAGGATAGAAGTTATGCTTTTGATTTAAGATGGGATAGTCAAGGTTTTTTCATATCTTCAGAATTTCTAAATCTATTGTTGAGATTTGGAATTAATAATTTTCAGTATACTAAATTGCATATGGTTAACAAGCATAAGGAAAGTATATCTTTAAAAGAGTATTATTATGCGCGATTTTATAATAGATTAGAAGATGAGATAGATATGGAAAAATCGAATATTGAATTCTATAAACAAGATGGACAAATAAAGAAAATATGGGATTTGCAACTAAAAGAGCCGAATAATTTCCCAGATGTTTTTCAATTAAATATTACTAATCTTTTTAGTATATTATTTTGTTCGGAAGAATTTAAAATAGAAGCTGAGAAACTTAAATTGAAAGGTATTATCTTTGTTCCCTCAAATGAAGCGGATGTATATAAACCCTAATAATGTAGCGGTACAAATTGTACTTAGTGATAGGGAAATTTAAACATACTTTAAAAGAGTAGCAATAACCTAAGATTAGATTATATTGCTACTCTTATTTTATAAATTATGTATTTATAAATGCTTTTTTCCTACTCTTTTGAAAAGGGTTTGTAACCTTGATAAAAGAAAAAAGATGTATTTTCAATATACCAACTTTACTTAAAAAAAGTAAGTTTAATTAAAATTCTATAATACTTTCTACAAATTAAAAAGGTAAATTACAAAATTTTCAAAGTTTTAAAAATCATAAGGGGGGTAAGAATCATGCAAGAAAATTGGGTAGTTTACCAGGATGATCTTAAGGTACGTGAATTAAAAAGGGATGAGATGGATGAAATAAAACAACTATCTGAGTTATGTAAGGGAAAATTAAATCTAACAGATAGTGATGATGATTTAAAGTCCCTTGACACGATTAAATTAGCGTTGGGTAATTATAGAGATAATGAAATAAAAGACGATGAAGTTGTCGAAATAGCATTTGAAATTGGTTCTTTATATGGAACTATTATAGAAAAAGAATATGGTTGGAAATGGATGCATGTAGAGAAAAATGATAATAAAGGCTATTGTGTAGTCTCTGAGGACAATAAGTTTTGTTGTCCAGTTCATAACTATATCTATACCATTTTGACGGATATAGATAAAAGTAACAATGTTAAATTACTATTTAACATGCTGGAAGTAATTCATAAAGAGAAGGCCAATGGGTTATATAATTTTATTAGTTAAGTACAACACTATATTTTTCTATAACTTTCAAAATGTAGTAAACGTAATACGATAACCTTGACTGGATGGGCGAAATTAAAGAAGATTATACAGTACCACCAATAGTCGACATTACGAAAGAACTATACTAACAATACTATCTATGCTTAAAGAAGCTTTAGAAATGATGGTATATAATTATTGGAAGAGAGTTGTCTGTATCAGAGGAAACATTGTTTGAAATACAGGATATTTGTATTAAAAAAGGAATAAAAAAGGTTAATGCTATGTTTTACTATATGGATCCAGAAGTAGAAGTAACTGAAAAGAACAAACTTTATAATGAATTACACTATATTGGAAAGTTTGATACAAATTTATAATAATCTAATTCCATAAGCAGATAAATATAGAACATATGTATTTAGTGTCATAAGACTCTTTATACATATGTTTTTATTATTACTATTCTTATTTAGTTCCATTATGACCATTTAAATCGCCTAGTGCGCGCCCATCTATCTGATGGTAACGATGTTCAACTAAAGTACAATGCCTATGATGATATTATTTTTTGCAAAGGATAACCATACACAAGTCGCTTTTGACTACACAATTCTTGGAAGCCTAACGTCTCGCAAACAAGGTAGCAAGCAAGTACAATTCACCTACGATACAGAGGAGCAATTAAGCGCTGTTATCAATGAAAAAGGCGAAGCGTACATCTTTGAACGCGATACTAAAGGTAATATTATCAAGGAAATCGGCTTTGATGACATGGAAAAATCGTATGAGCGAAGCCTCGCAGGAATCGTGCAACGGATTCAACGACCAGGGAATCGTTGGACAGCGTATCAACACGATGCGCTAGGAAATGTTATTCGCTCTGACTACTATGATGGTACGTGGGAAACATTTAGCTATGACAAAAACGGCGCATTACAAGAAACGGAAAATGAGCATATAACCGTTAAGCTAGAACGTGACCCATCTGGACAAGTCATCAAAGAGTGGCAAAACGATCATTGGATTGCGAGTAGCTATGACGAGTTAGGCAATCGTTCACAGATAACAAGTAGCCTCGGTGCTAAAATCGATGTTACGCGTAATGAACTAGGCAATGTCTTACAAATGACAGCCTCTCGCTCCGAACAAGCCCAGTGGACAGCCTCGATGCAATACAATGAACTCGGTCAAGAGATTGAAAGAATCCTACCAGGAGATGTTATTAGCAAGTGGCAGTATGATATCACAGGTAGACCAACACATCACAGAGTAAGTAGCCAAAGCCGAGATACGCGAAGACGTGCCTACAATTGGGATGTCAATCATCAATTACGCAGTATGGTCAACGAGCTAACAGGTGTAAAAGTGACATACGGCTATGATGAATTTAGTAACCTCGTGTGGGCCAATCAAGACAGTCGCCAATTTGATTTCTTATATCGTAGTGTCGATGATGTCGGTAATTTATATGAAACAAAAGACAAAAAAGACCGTGTCTATGGCGCAGGCAGTAGATTACTAGAAACAAAAGATGCCAAATTCTCCTATGACGAAGAAGGAAATCTCGTAGAGAAAGTCGAACATAATGGAGATACATGGAAGTACGAGTACTATGGCAATGGCATGATGGCCAAGGTCATAAAGCCAGATATGACAGAAGTAACTTTCAAGTATGACACACTAGGTAGGCGGATAGAGAAGTGTTCGGAAGGTAGAGCTACTCATTTTGTATGGGATGGCAATACGATTTTGCATGAGTATTTGTCACAGGCTAATTCAGTGGAGAATGCCTCACAGACAGCTGACTTAGACAGTCTCGTTACATGGGTATTCAATGATGGCTTTGTCCCTTCAGCTAAGATAACGAGTGAAGGCAACTACAGCATTATTAGTGATTATCTAGGAACACCTGTCGAAGCCTATGATGAACAAGGTCATAAGGTTTGGTCGGCGGAGCTTGATGTGTATGGGCGAGTGAACGAGTTTACGGGTGAGAAAGATTTCATTCCGTTTAGGTATCAAGGGCAGTATGAAGATGTAGAGATTGGATTGTATTATAACCGATTCCGATACTACGACCCAGAGCAAGGGAATTATACGCAAGTTGACCCGATTGGGCTTGCGGGTGGGAATCCTACGTTGTATGGGTATGTTAGTGATTCGAATAGGTTTGTTGATCCATTCGGATTAAGTGAATGTAAAGGTGCAAAAAGACTGGAAAAATTCAGAAAAAACTTTACGGGTGACCTGAAAGAATCCAGATTCAATGGGCATATGGATAAACATGGTATGAATCATGATGTTATCAAGGATATACTCGACAATCCAGATAATATTTTTTATCATAAGAACAATAATCATTTACTATTTTATAAAGATGGAGATGTTGTAGTAGTTAGCGGAAAAGACTCTGGCATAATAACCGCTTATGGAAAGTCTGATGCTGCCGGAGTGTATAAAGACATTAAGTCTATAACTGATAAGCCCGCAATTACTCAAATAGAATGAAACTATGAATAATATAACGAAAATGGTTAATGGTGGTTACTACTGTATAGAGTGGGGAGAATCAGTTTATGCTTCTGATGTAATACAAGATTTTTGGGAAGCAGATAAATTCGGAAATGTTTGTAAACTAAACATTCAGTTACTCTATAATTCAGGTTCTAAAATTCTGCAAAATGAACCTAAAGTACTAAAAGTATTAGGTGAAAAACAAAAAGAAAAGATAGAATTAAATTATCAAGTTTTTTTGGATAAAAACAAAAAGCTTGATAATGTACGTCAATTTCTATACAAGGATACTATTATTTTTTCATATTCTATTGAAAATGAACTTTATTTAGCTGAAAGTTATATTTTCAGGGAATTAACAGAAGATGTATTTATAGTTTTTGATGAACAAATGACTTTAAAATATTTGATTATTGAAAAAACATCAACTTTTAATTACCAAAACATAAACAACGATCTATACAATTTAGAAGCAGAAACAAAATATAATCTCATTAAATTATATTTTAAAATTTACACTTACAATCAGAATGATGTAGTTGAAATACAAAATTTAATAGATGAGATAATAAGTTTTAAAAAAAACACAGCAAATCTTGATTTAGGAATCAGCGTTTTCTTAAATGAAGAAATAACCTATTTAAAAGATGAATTAGTTGATTCAGAGGAAGTGTAAAATATTAATTGATACAAAAGAGAAGTCACAATATATCAAGCTGATGCAAAATAAAAAGCATGTCAAAAGCGAGTCTGAAAAATGACTCGCTTTTGACATGGGAAAAAGTTGTATGGAATGTCACGAATATTGTGTGAAAAATGAATTTGTATGCATTTGGGGTAAGAGGTAACGATGACAGCAAACTTTTCTTACTCAACTTTGTAATTACTTGTCTTACACTAGAAAGCCTAATGAATTTCAAAATGTCATTGTTGGGCTTTTAGCTTATAAGTGTTTTTTAAAATCTAACATGGAGTCCGTTACGACATCCCAAAGATCACTAATTGCATGTCCTGTATTATAGCACCCATCAAATTTTAGCCATTTAATCACATCTAGAATCTGTGATAGTGATGACGCATTTTCTGACATATCATTCAACATGGATCCAGTTAATGCTGTTACTTCCAATGATTTTCCTCCTATTTTGAAAAGGAGTTACAACCTATGCTTTAATATTTCATAGGTTGGCAACAACCTCGTGAGATAGTCGGCTCTTCCCAGAGTACTTCGACTATCTCTTATTTTTTTGCCAAAAGTAGATGAATTCGGGTGACAAAGATTTCATTACGTTTAGGTACCAAGAGCAGTATTATACTCTGTGCATGATACAAATATTCAGATAGACCCTTTTGGATTAATTTTGAAGCCGGAACCTGCTATTTAAGAGGGAAAAGGCATGGATTGAAGCTCTCAGACAAGGATGCTCAAATAACTTCAAATAATGATAAACTTCCGCATGGAAGATGGGGAAATAAAAATGATTTAGCGTATGCTGATGAATTAGCAGACACATTAAAACCTGGAGTATTCAAGGATTTCTCGGTAAATCCAGACAGCAAAAGTGTAGTATTTTATCCTAATGGTGATCCCAATGCACCAAAAGCATATCCATTAACACATTATAGATTAAGAAATAATGGAAATGGGACTTTCCATGGGTTCCCTATTGATCAAACAGCAGAAGAAATTAGAAAAGATAGTCATGCAAAAGTTAAATGTTATTGAGGTGAGTAAAGTGGAATTTGAAATAATAATCAACCCAAATTTTAAGATTGGAATACGTGATCCAGAAGATACAACGATATCTGAAGCACTAGATAATAGGTGTGTTAATAATCAATATTTTAAAATTAAGTGGTATGATACGTCATTAAGGATCAATTATGGAACACAAATAGCCGATGGCATAAGCGATATTATTAAAATGTTAGAGGCAATAAAAAAAAGAGAGGAACGTTTTGTCGTAACTTTCCCAAGTCAAGCATTTTTCGAGACATGGATATGTGAAATTGAAAAATATGATATTAAAATTAATTGGGATAGTCGTGATAACTATCACAGTATTACGATGAAAACTGATTTATTTATAAAAGAGTGGCTCAAGCTGTTACATCAACTACGACAAGTATTGATAGAAACTGGTTATAATAGTATAAATTTAGTAGATTTTTATTTAATTGAAAATATTGGGAGATTTCAGATTGAGGATTCAATATACAAAACTTGATAGGAAAGTTGGATGCCGATTGAGTATAAGCGGAGTCTGGCAGGGTGAGTTCAGCGTATTCAACGTCCGGGTAATCGATGGACAGCGTATCAGCATGACAATCTAGGGAATGTCATTCAATTAGACTACTATGATTGCACGTTTGCCTATGAAAAAAACAGTTCGCTACTAGAAACGGAAAACGAACATTTAACCATCAAGCTAGAATGAGACTCATCTAGGCAATGAATAAAGGAATGGCAAAACGACCAATGGATTGCCAGTAGCTATAACGAGGTGGGCAAATGACAAGTAGCTTTGCCAAATTCTCTAATGATGAAGAAGAAAATCTCCTAAGTTACGTTCAAGTATGACGTACTAGGTCGGTGGATAGAGAAGCGTTCTGAAAGTAAGGCTACTCATTTTGTATGGGATGGCAATACGATTCTGCATGAGTATTTCTCGCAGGATGTTGAGAATTCTGCGGAGAATGCTTCCGAGACAGAAGCCGAAATCGCAGATAGTCTCGTTACATGGGTATTCAATGATGGCTTTGTCCCTTCAGCAAAAATCACGAATAAAGGTAGCTACAGTATTATTAGTGATTATCTAGGAACACCTGTAGAAGCCTATGATGAGCAAGGTTATAAGGTTTGGTCAGCTGAACTTGATGTGTATGGGCGAGTGAAAGAGTTCACTGGTCAACAGGACTTCATTCCGTTTAGATATCAAGGGCAGTATGAAGATGTAGAAATTGGCTGTATTATAACCGATTCCGATACTACGACCCAGAGCAAGGAAATTATACGCAAGTTGACCCAATTGGGCTTGCGGGTGGGAATCCTACTTTATACAGTTACGTTGCTAATCCTAACTATCTTCTTGATCCACTTGGTTTAGAAAAATGTAGATTATCAGCAGCGGATAAGAAAACATTAGGCCCTGCTCCAACTGATATGGTAAAACCTCATTATCATCATATTGTGCGGGAAAAAGCCCCTAAAAATTGGGATTCTGTTCATAGAAAATACATTACTGATTCACAAGATATTATAAAAAAGCATGGTATAGGGCTAAATGATGATTTAAGAAACTTTACTTGGGCGCAAAATGGTGGTGGCGCTCATACTAAAAAAGCTGCGAAATTTGTACATGATACATTAGTAGAAGCCAATAAGGAAGGAAAGGAAGCTGTTGAAGAGGCGCTTAAATTATTAGGGAAAAATGCTAAGAGAGGAAAGTTTTTTTAAATGGAAAATATAAAAAAGATATTTAATGATAACGCCGATATTTTTTACAAGATTTACGATTCCATTCGCAATGACGATATAAAATCACTTGATAATATTTTTACCAAATATCCTGATTTCTTTAATATACCAGTATACGGAAATACAGAAAAAAATGAAAGTTTACTACATTTTGCTGCATCACGTGAGAAGAAAAATGCTTGTTTGTATTTGATTGAAAAAGGAATTAGTGTAAATGTTGTTGACTGTTGGTACTGTACACCGCTCGAATATGCAGCAGGACAAGGAGACATAGGATTGGTAGAAAAACTTATGTCAAATAATGCATGGGTAGATGGAGATTGCAGAGGAATTATTACCCCATTAATCTCTGCGGTAATTGAGGGACATATAGAAATTGTTAAGTATCTGCTGGACTGTGGAGCTGACATAAATAGATTACATCGTAGATTTAATCAAACGCCATTAGATTTGGCCAAGGTATATGGACATCAAGACATATTTGAGTTATTAAAGTCAAGAGGTGGGTTATCGGCACAAGAACAAATGGATTTAATGAACGAAAGAGGAGACGGTATTTTAGCACATATTGATAATAATGTAGGTTCAATACTTTCTACAGTATTAAAAAAAGATACTATAGACATAAGAACAGCCTTAATAGAAAAAGACAAGAAATTTAAGTTACTATTTACTATTGGTTTGTTTGAATCTCTACCAAGAATTGAATTGATGATGAGTGTTCCGTATGATTGGCCAATAAATCTACAACTCATTGAAGAAAAATGCGTTGAATCATTTCCAATACAATTAATGTTTTTGTTGGGCCAATATAGGTTGGATGGCAATAAACTTCATGAAGGAATAGTCATTGAAAAGACGGATACGAATTGGAATCAACTAGAATGGCCAGAAAGCATTGATGCATTTATTCTAACAGATTATCAGTTTAATCCGAATTCAGAGCAGACTGAGGAAGTAGAGGAAGATGATGATGAAGTTAGTTTATTGCTACTGATCCCTATTAAATATCCGAAAACTGGTTGTCCTAAGGGAATTAAAATGGAAAATTGGTTAAATAAACACCGTTCAGCAAAATGGGGAAAAGTTTCTTTAAAGGTATAGCATAGTATTAGTAAGGTTTTTAGAATATACTGTAAAAAAGAGTATATCACCTCCTGAAGGTTAGAGCAGATGCCTAAATTTCAGGGGGTGGTTTTATTTTTTTAACTCTCTAAACATTAAAGATTAAATCCTACAGAAAACTTAAAATAAGATAGTTACGGCTTCATGATTTCCTTTCTAATAGTAAAATAAAGTTATAAATTACTTATATAAGTTTCTAATTTCGTTCTTTATTTAGGAACAGTATAAAAGATAATAAGTTTGCACGCAATTTGATGCACTAGGTAGGCGGATAGAGAAGTGTTCGGAAGGTAGAGCTACTTATTTTGTATGGGATGGCAATACGATTCTGCATGAGTATTTCTCGCAGGATGTTGAGAATTCAGTGGAGAATGCTTCCGAGGCAGAAGCCGAAATCGCAGATAATCTCGTGACATGGGTATTTAATGATGGCTTTGTCCCTTCAGCTAAGATAACGAGTGAAGGCAACTACAGCATTATTAGTGATTATTTAGGAACGCCTGTCGAAGCTTATGATGAACAAGGTCATAAGGTTTGGTCGGCTGAGCTTGATGTGTATGGGCGAGTGAACGAGTTTACGGGTGAGAAAGATTTCATTCCGTTTAGATATCAAGGGCAGTATGAAGATGTAGAAATTGGCTTGTATTATAACCGATTCCGATACTATGACCCAGAGCAAGGGAAGTATACGCACGTTGACCCGATTGGGCTGGCTGGTGGGAACCTACGTTGTATGGTATGTAAATGATCCTAACATTTTAGCGAGAGCACCTAGCCCAATTCTTGCTGGAAACCGAAAAAAGCTGGAGATATAATATCAGGATATCAAGCTCACCGTGTTAGTACAACTAATACATGGGAAACACATCAATCCTTCTTTGACTCTATTGGTATGGGGGATTAAGAGATGAAGTATTTATTGGTATTATGATGCCTGGCAACCCCAACACATTAAAAGGAAGCTCTTTTAGTATGATTCATAATACTCAACACCCTATGTATAGTGATTATGTCTTGAGTAGGGTGACGGATATTGCCGATTAACACTCTCTGGGATTAATAAATGAAAAAGAGGATAGGACAGATATTAAAAAATTGCAAGTAGAATTGAAAAACAAAATACAGAAGGGGCACTTTGGTACTGTGCAATCTAGGAAATATCTTAAGTTTCAAAGATTAGGGAGATAGTATGAGTTATTATATGATTGTTAAGGATAATGTAAAGTCGCCTATTTTTTTGAAGGGCGTTATTCACGAATCATTTGATGAAACAAAATATAGTGAGGCAATGGGATACGAATGGAATAAAATCTTTTTTCAAAAACAAGAAATGCCAAAAGATTTATGGTTAATTACTAATAATAAAATTGAATTTGACTATTATGAGGGTTTTAATGGTCATATTATCAGTAGTGATTTTTTTACTTTGATGAATCAAGTAAATACTTTACAAAAGTATGTTACATCAAATCTACAAGTTGTTAGTTCAAAGGGAAAATCTAAAGTAAAAAAACCCTATTATTTTATTAAGTATTATAATAGAGAAGATTTCGTTGATTACGAGAAGTCAGAGTTTACAAAAAGAAGTGTTCCAGAAAATAAGGTTTTTGACATAAATTATATGGTTGGAAAATATCAAAAAATTGTTCTACAAGAAAATGATAGAGACGTGTTTTGCTTGAATGACTTAAAATTAGCAAGATATCTATTTTGTTCAGAAAGGTTTAAGCAACTTTGTGAAGAAAAACAAATGAAAGGAATTCAATTTATAGAATTAGAAGATGTTCCTCAATATTTTTCTTCATATGATCGGTAATAAATTTTTGTAAGTGAGTTAATTTCATAAATGCATTTTTGATTAAAAAATACGAACAATGTGTTCTGAAAATACTAATAATAAAATATCGTTCGTTTTATTCGAATTTAATCATGACCACGAAATTCAAAGTTCGTGTTTATTTATAGGAAATTGAATTGAAAAATTGATTCAAGTATATATAAAAGTGAATTTGATAGTAAAGGAGTAAAAAATATGAAAATATTAGAGGTTATTAAAAAAATTGAACTGGATAGTAATTGTAAAATTGTGAAAAGGCACACAGATTACGCTAGTGATTTAGCTCTACCAAAAGATTTGAATTATTTTTTTAGTAATTATGACTCTTTACAAATGTTTTTAGATAAGCCATACGGAATAAAAATTGTTTCTTCAAATGAGTTTATTCCAACTAGTAAAAGGCTTTACCCGGAAGATGATATTATTTGGGAGGAACTTGAAGGTGATATAAGTAATGAATGGTATCTTATTGCTGAGTCTGAACAAATAAACCAATATATTAGTATTGACTTAAGCAAGTCTCATTTTGGTTATTGCTATGATAGTTTTTTGGAAACCCATGCAACACCGAGTGATAGTCAGATTATTGCTAAAAGCTTTACGGAACTGTTAGAACATTTATACTCGAGTAAAGGTGAACATTGGTTTTGGTTGGCCGAAAATTTTAAATCTTATGGGGATGCTTATGATGGCAGATAAAAAAGAAATAGGAATATACAGTTGCAGTCTTGAATGACTTTAGTGTTTGATAGAAACATATGTAAAGAAGATATAAAAATATTTTTCTTTACATATGTTTTTGTTTGATTCCTTATAAGGCCGTATACAACCCTAGCTATTCGCCAAATATAAAAACATATTCTTAGAGTTTTCTTGAATCGCACTTGTTTTCTATATACTTTTAGTATAGAAGAAATTGAAACTGCTTGTAGCATAATCTTTCAGCCACATCGGATTCAAAGATGCTTTGGGAGCAAAGTACGCATCAATCGTTCACAGATAATAAGTAGCTTTTAATTATGACGCGTTAGGTAGGGGGTTAGAGAAGTGTTCGGAAGGAAAAGCTACTTATTTTGTATGGGATGGCAATACGATTCTGCATGAGAATTTCTCGCAGGAAAATTCAGTGGAGAATGCTTCCCAACCAGATGCCAAAATCGCAGATAATCTAGTGACATGTGTATTGTATGATGGCTTTGTTCCTTCAGCTAAGATAATGAGTGAAGGCAACTAACATTATTAGTGATTATCTGGGAACACCTGTCGAAGCCTATGATAAACAAGGTCATAATGTTCACAAAAATTAATAAACGATTTAAGACAAGATTTGAGAAAAGGTAAAATAATACTACATTGTGAGGGGGGATTTTTATGAGTTATTATCAGTTATATAGCAATTATAGAAGAGATGTTTTTTTTGATTACACAGAAAAGAACACTTTTAATCAATATGATTTAGAAGAGGGTAATGTCTACCCTTTAGATGAGAAACTTTCTTATTCAGTAGATAAACTTGATACTTATTTAAACGATTATGATATCCTGCCAACAATAGGGGGGCTATTGGTAAGTTTAAAATTCAAACAACTAGTTGAGCGATTAGGATCAGATTGTCAGTTCATTCCTGCAGTCATATCGTCTACAAAGAGCGGCGAAATCAATGAAACATTTTTTGTCATGAATGTATTAAATCTAGTACCTTGTTTGGATTGGGAAAACTCGGAATATAAACCATTATTAAAATCCTTACCAGACGGACCAATTAAACTACTGACTATAAAATATGTTCCCAATTCTTTAGAAGGGCATCATATTGTAAGAATGAAAGAATATACAGGAAATATCATTGTTGATGAATTATTTATAAAAGCATGTAAAGAAGAAAAGATAAAAGGAGTAATGTTTGTCAAAGAGGGAAGTACCCAACGACCGGAATTCGTTGAAATGTAGGGTATTCCTAATAATATTTAGTGCTTATTATTATGGGCGAAAACAGTTATAATACAGAATTTTCTTATTACTGCCTTAATTAAGTTGTCGCAACATATGTAAAGAAATTGTCGTAAGCTTTTTCTTTACATATGTTTTTTATTGTATATTGAATTATTAAAGTGCGTGTATTTCTATTTTTAATAAATTACTTAACATAAAGATGTAATATCTCTAGTACAGGATACATACTTAAATTTTTCGCTTAACGACCATGGGCAATGTCTCGCAAATGACAGCCTCTCGCTCCGAGCAAGACCAGTAGACAGCCTCGATACAGTACAATGAACTAGGTCAAGAGATTGAGCCAATCTTACCGGAAGACGTTATTAATAAATGGCAGTATGATATCCAAATTATCAATTACGCAGTATGGTCAATGAGTTAACGGGTGTAAAAGTGACTTATGGTAACGACGAATTTAGTATATGTTTAGAACAAATACCGGTAGTTCTACATGGCAAAGAATCAGACTTTTTCAAAACAGAGGCTAATATAATAAAAGCTTTTGAAGATGCAGGCGAAGACCTTGCAAATAAAATAAAAAGTCCTGGTTGTTCAAAATAAGGGAATCAAGGAGAGGATATTATGGTTTTTGACAAAGTTTATTTCAATAGGAACTTTAGATTTATTAATATAAATCCAGATAAAGAGGTAGTTGATATCGAGGATATAAGAAGGCAAGAAATAGACAGTGTGTCAATTACACATGATGCTATAAAGCACAAGTTTGATGATATTAAAAATCTTAATAGCATTTCAAATATTAGGGGGCTTAGGTTAAACTCTTATGATTATAAATCCTTAAATGAACTAAAAAATTATAGTTCATTAGAATACTTTAATTTTCTTGGGAAAACTGATGAAGTAATTCCTTTTTCGCAGTTAAATTCATTGTGGTGTGTTTACTTAAATTACAATAAAAAAACATGTAGTTCAATTTTTCAAAACAAGAATATTGAGCACTTATTTATTGATAATTATAGTGGCGATTCTTCTGAGGAGTTCAATATATTTACAGAAGCTAAAAGAATAGGGCTAGTAAAAACTAAAATATTTGAATTTGAAGCACTTAAGTATATGCCTTCCTTAGAGCACTTAGGAATAAGTTATAATTCAAAAATGACTTCTTTAAAGTGGATGGAAGGAGGAAAATCATTAAATTCAATAGGTTTTCAAAATTGTAAAAATATTGAGGATTGGAGTTCAATTGGAAATGTCTCTAGCATAGAAAAAATAATAATTGAGAGCTGTGGTGAAATTCCTTCATTAGATTTCCTTCATCAGCTACCTAATTTACAAGAAGTTCGTATTATCGGAACAACAAGTATTGGGGATGGAAAAATAAAAAATTTAATGAACCATAAAACTATAAAATATTTATTTCTACCAATTAAGAAAGAATATGATATCAAACTAGCTGACTTAGAGGATTTTAACAATCGCTAGAAAATTAGTGAAAAAATCAATCTTATATCTAAATAGAGGTCTAGAAATCTTTAATGACAATATTGAAAGTTTTAAGGTATGTGGAAGGAGATAGACAGGGATGGAGATAGAAATGGCTCGCAAATTATGGTTGAATGAAATGACTGAGAAAGAATTTATAGATGCTTTTTTTCCCAACGGTATAGACTCTGAATATGTTTTAAAATTACTGTATGGCGCTTATGAAATTCGAGATGTGGAAGCTGTTAGATGGATGTTATTTGTTGCTTCTAAATTTGACTTGTTCACTTTAAATTATACAAGGGTACTATGTAGTCTTATTGAAGAGGATTGGCACAAATCTCATGAAGACATTGCTTTTACATTATCAAAACTAAAGCCATTAAGCGCTGTTGAATCGCTTTATAAAGCTGTATTTCATGAACTTGCATACCTTGATTACGATGATAATTTTGCATTAGCTGTAAAATGTATTTGGGGTCTGGGTAATATAAACAGTCCTGACTCTATTGAAAAATTAAAATCTCTTTCTAAATCTAACAATGAAACTATTAAAAGAAATGCAATGGAACAGCTCGAAATGCGTGGTCTGTTTACTGAAAGACAATCTGAACTGATTTTAAATCTTTTTAAGAATGAGATTTCACAAGGAGATTTTATTGAAGATTTTTATCCAGATTATCTTTACACTGCTGATGACTTTAAGCGTTCGGATTATGTGTTAAAATTGATTTGCGATGAATATG
Organism: Lysinibacillus sphaericus; assembly: GCF_002982115.1. GTDB lineage: Bacteria > Bacillota > Bacilli > Bacillales_A > Planococcaceae > Lysinibacillus > Lysinibacillus sphaericus. The sequence goes on from NZ_CP019980.1 coordinate 1,770,621, forward strand.
AAAAAAGAGATGCCCAATCTGTAGAGTATTTGCTTTATGTTGCTTCGGTTTTTGGGCTGATAACTGCGCAATACAAGAAAATAGCAAGTAATTTGATTAAAGAAGAGTGGTATCAAAAACAAGAAGAAACCGTCTCTCTTGTGGACTTGGCCAAATTATCTTCAAATCACTAAAATATTGATGGGGAAACTACTTTTTATGGGACGGAAAAATGATTTTGTATGAATGGGTTGAAGATGGTATCTATACATGTATAGATAGTGCTACGAAGGCATCCGCAAACAATGAGGAAACTGACTTATCAGCTACGAAAAAAGAAACGTACTGCTAAGTTTTATGGACGATCAAATACAATTATTGCTATTGATACGGATAAGTTAGACTCTAACAAAATTTTTGATGTATCTAATGGGATTGATTTTCAAACAGGTAAGCGTTTAAAAATTTAGCATATAGCTATGAAAAGAAATATGGTGAGGTTCTCATACAAGTTGAAATACATAAAAGTGCCTATACTATTCATAAAAAGGGAAGGTACCATTAAATTATGAAAATAGATTATCGAAGTGAAATTGACAAAATTAGAAATTCTTTAAAAAACTATTACAATGAACAATTCAAAAGTGAAGAGGAAGATTACATTGAAAACAAAAAGACTAAAGAACAAATAAAAAATTTAATAATTCAAGTTTATAATGATAGTACTCTATCTGAAGCAGACAAAGGGGATATAATAAAAGTAGCGGTAGAACTTCTGGTAAAGAATACAGGTTGTGCAGAAGACGGAGAGATTGCTGAAGATATTCTTGATAGTCTTTTTAATGATATGAAAATACTAAGTCAGGAAAATATTGATAATTTTTACGAGCAATATACAAGCAGAAGATGGCGATAAGGACTGGGTCATTCTCAAAAAGTAGACGTCAGTTTAGAAAAGTAAAAACAAAGCCCATGTTCTAATAGAAATAGACTCGCCATGACTTTTTAAGTCATAATGAGTCTATTTTCTATTAATTTTGTTTTAGCAATGAGTATTAAGTAAAATTAGGTCTTTTGGTGATCAAGGAGATTGCGATTATTAGTTTAAGAGGGTAACGGTAACAGTACAATGCCTACGATACAGGGGAGCAATTAACCGCTGTTATCAATGAAAAAGGCGAAGCGTACTCCTTTGAACGCGATACCAAAGGCCATAATATCAAGGAAAACGACTTTGATAACATGGAATAATCGTATGAGCGAAGTCTAGCAGGATTCGTGCAACGGATTCAACGACCAGATAATCATTGAACAGCGTATCAGCACGATGCGCTAGGAAATATTATTCGCTCTGACTACTATGATGGTACATAGGAAACATTTAACTATGACAAAAACGGCTCATTATAAGAGACATAAAATGAGCATGTAACCGTCAAGCTAGAACGAGACCTATCTGAACAAGTGATCAAGGAATGGCAAAAAGACCAGTGGATTGCCAGTAGCTATAACGAGGTGGGCAATGACAAGTAGCCTAAGTGTTAAAACGATGTCACGCGTAATGAGTTGGGCAATGTCTTGCAAATGACAGCCTCTGGCTCCGAGCAAACTCAGTGGACAGCCTCTATGCAATACAATGCACTAGCTGGCGTATAGAGAAATGTTCTGAAGGTAGAGCTACTTATTTTGTATGGGATGGCAATACGATTCTGTATGAGTATTTCACGCAGGATAATTATGACATATTGGAAAATTTTGTGGAGAAATCTCCGCAGAAAGTAGCCGATATAGCAGATAATTTAGTGACATGGGTATTCAATGATGGCTTTGTTGTCCCTTCTCTAAGTTTGATACAGATGATATGGTAAAAGACGCAGCTGGAAATAAGCATTATTGATGTATCAACCCCAGAAAAGGCTAAAGCAGCAGGGTTTAAAGGACGTCCTTATAATTACGCAGTTTCTTCTAAGGAAGTATTAGTTGAGGGGCATGTACCTGCAAATAAAATTACAAGGGTTGGTAAATAGCTTCAAATGAAAATTTGTAAAAAAGAGGTCGTGAGGTTATGGAAATACAGCAAGCAATTGATACTGTACATAATGGACTAGTATCTGACAATTCGGTTCCAGTAAAATTAAGATTGAACAAAGAATTAGACACTGAGTTACTTAATAAGGTTAGAGTAGCATTAGACATATTGATACACTTCTACAAAGATAAAGAAACAGTTCCTAAAAAACTTGCTTTAGCTATGGTTGATATATATGGTGCTTTTTCATTTCAATCTAGTTACTTTGAAGATGATTTATTAGAGCAACTGGAGGACATCGGAATAGAATTACAAGAAAAAGCTTTGGAACTTTTTTCAGATTAATTGATGAAACTAAAGGTTATTTAATTTATACGATCATCCCTGTAAAAAAACTAAGTAACAATGGGGGTATTAAAAAACTATGCCATTATGGGATAATTTTATAACTGCAGAAATACCTGAAGCTGGAAGCGGTAAGTGGTTACAAGTAATAAACAATTCAAAACAGTATTGTGTTGAATTAAAAAATGAAGAGTTAGTGATTAATAGATATCATGAGAAGCACAGTTTACAATATGAATATCTTGATTTGAAAATAGTAGGCACAGATTATGGAGAATGGGGTGGAGAATTAAAAGTTATTTATGCTGACTCGACTGAATTTTTTTTAAAAAAATGCAATATAAAATCTATATTTGAATATAAAGGAGAACTATTCTTTCTAGAAAGTTTAGAACATATGTATCTCAATACAGGCAGTTTATATAAAATAGAATACGATGGTACTGGCATTTCTATTAAAGAGTGCCTAAATTTAAAGGAGTGTCCAATTTCTTATTTTATATTCAATGAAATCCTATATGTTATATCTAGTGAAAATTTATTTACAATAACTAATGAAAATGGAACATTTAAAAAGAATATTTTATTCAATAATTTCCCATTTAGTGCATTTGTACCGAATTCACTTGTTGTTTATAAAGGAGATTTTATTATAGGGATGAGAGGAGGGTTAGGGCGAATAGAATATGCAAATACTAATAATGTTCAGTATATGCGATTGAAAAAAATTTTTTAAGTCCTCCATTTTGTTGTACTTTATAAAAATTTAATTCAGATGTTCTGAACTTCACTCCAATTATTAGACACAATTTATCAATGAAGTGTCCCCCGTCAAGTATAAAGAGGAAATAATAAAAATGCGGCTTGAGCCTAATTTCTAGGACTCAGGTCGAAGGATAGTAATGGAAATTCTATGTTAGGAGACTCAGCAAGAACTTTAGGTGCAAGACTTAATTGGATATACTTGTTGATTCGAAAGGAATTGTTCGTCCAGGAACAGGTGGTGTATCTGTTTCACCTAGTCCACAGGATTGACCAACACACTCCAGATTTCGGTGGTACAGGTAAGAATCCAATTTGGAAAATGAGGACTGGAGATTTAGGTCCAGATTTGGTTCATGTCCTTGATAAACCTGGTCACGGAACTATTCAACTAGCTAGATCTATACCATTTGGAGATTATCAAAGCCTTTAGCAAAAACACAAACCAATTGGGAGAAATTATCATGCCGCTAAATAACGAGTTTATTCAATTATTCCCAGAGGAAATAAAAAAAATTATAATGATTTACTAGCTCTTCGTGAAAGCTTGATAAGGTTTAAAGATAAAGGAATGGGTAAAAATTCTATGTTGGAAAACTTAGAAAAGTTAAGGGAAATAAGCGATTCTGAAACAGAGGATATTTTGCTAGAATTGATGGATTTTGTTGTTGGGTATTGTAATCCTAACTTGTCAATTTTCTAATCTAAATTCTATAAGATGATGTTGGGAATCAAAATATTATGGTTTATCCGCTAGGTTTAAGTAGTTATGACCCTTTTGAATTTGGTGAAATAACCTCATTTCCAAGTGACATACATTTTAGAATAGCACCTAATTTTAGTACAATTGCATCCCAAGCTAATTGTGGTAGGCCAATACTTGAGGTTGCCAAAGATATTAGTCTCGGTAGAATCAATCCTAAGGAGTTTTTATTTCATATACAATCGATCCTGCAACAGGTAAAGTAGTAACATTCAATAATTGAGGATTAGCTGCATTGGCTGAAGGAGGAAAATTTCCAGAACACGCAATCTTTGTTCCATATAATAAAGTTCCAAGTCATCTATTTGCTGATATAAAAAATAGACCGTCATCTAAAACAATAACTATAACAAAGAATAAAGTCTGTTCTTGTTAAGAATGTTACAAATTGTCTAGGCCAAAAATTGGGAGGTATTAAGATGTTCACTTTAAAGCCAGTAAATTTTAATTTCAAAATATCTACTACTGATTTAGAGTTAGTGTATACAGAATCGGGTGGCGTAAGAATTGAAGTGGGTGCTATACCATTAAAGAGTATAGACAATAAATGTGTTAGCATAGCAATTTTTTTTTCAATTGTAGCGGAAGTTAAATGCGTAACGTTAAATTTCGATGAATCCAATTATAGTGATTTTTGTATTTCTGAGGAAGTGTCCACTGGAGATCATTTGGAGAATGATGAAGAAAGATTTCGTCATCCAGATTCAGGATTTTATGAAGTGGTAGATTCAGAATATTTACAGAAAAATAAAAAGAAGTACGATCCCAAAAATAGGTTGAATTTGAAACATTATATTGTTAAAGGATATGACAGTTATATTGAACTAGTGGCATCTTCTACATATTCTTTAAAAGAACTGCTTTAATCTTCTCTAAGAGCTAATTGAGCAATTAGAGAAGATTCAGTGCATCCTGCAGTAATAACTTCTACAAACACTGGTGAAATCAATGAATGGTTTTTATCATGAATATATTATATCTAGTACCTTGTTTAGATATGGAGAAATCGGAATATAGACATTATTAAAATCTTTACCAGATGGACAATCAAACTACTGACAGTAAAATATATTCCCAATTCTTTAGAAGGGCATCGTATTGTAAGAATGAAAGAATATACAGGAAAAAAATCTGAATTCTTCACAGACCGATACCGCTATCGCAGATAATCTAGTGACATGGCTATTCAATGATGGTTTTGTCCCTTCTGCAAAAATCACAAATGAAGGTCATTACAGTATTATTAGTGATTATCTAGGAACGCCTGCCGAAGCTTATGATGAACAAGGTCATAAGGTTTGATCGGCTGAGCTTGATGTTTAGGGAAGAGTGAAGGAATTTACGGGTGAGAAAGACTTTATTCCATTTAGATATTAAGGACAGTATGATGATGTAGGAATAGGCTTGTATTATAACCGATTCCGATACTATGACCCAGAGCAAGGGAATTATACGCAGGTTGACGCGGGTGGGACAGTAAGGAAGTAAAGGTATTTGCAACTGAAAAAGCTATGGAATTAAGAAAACAAGCAATTGAACATTGTGAAAGACATAGATTTATCTGTAGAAAATAACTAAATGCAAAGGAGTGTGAAATCCGATTTAAGTTTTTCGGAAGAATAATATGGAGAATACAAATAACATATTAGTTGAGCGAAAAGAAATTATTATATATCAGTTAGATAAAAACAAAAATGTTGGTAATGGGTGGATTGGGGGAAATGCTCCAGCATATTTTGACAATAAAGGTGAACTTTTAAGTGAAATTGGATCTGACTATAATTTCTATCTTTGTTTTGTCAATCCATTAGATAAAAATAACATGATTTCTATCTTTATACCAAAAGAATACAAAAATCGTGTTTCAAAAAATAGATATCCAAATTGTTCATTGCATGTATTTGAACATCCAATTTCGATAGAAAGTTTGGATTCTACTTATACCGAATTCGGAATAGTTAAACACTATATTTCAGAAGGTATTTTTGTAAGTGAAGAAAAAGCATTTGAAACTCCTTTTTTTATTAAATTTGGAGGAAATCCTTTCCTTATCCAAGAAGAGAAATATTATTACGAAGAATTAGAGAAAAATGGATATGATTTTTTGTGTCAAATTGATGAGGACGGTTATCCTAGTGGATTATTTCATTCAGGCACAAGTCTTCCATTTGGGTTTGGTGCTGTGTATTTGTATGCAATTGTGACGGAGGATTCGATAAAGGATCCAATAGTAGGATATTGGCAATATTCATAGTTTGATAAATAATAGTAGAATAATAAAAAAGAAGGCGCTTAAGCCTTCTTTTTTCATTCCGTTGCATCTAAGAATGTTTTGCTATGAAAAACAGGCCATTAATAGAAACTTAAAATGAGCATGTAACCATCAAGCTAGAACGAGATCCATCTGGACAAGTAATCAAAGAATGGCAAAACGATCATTGGATTACCAGTAGCTATGACGAGTTAGGCAATCGCTCCCAAATGACAAGTAGCCTCGGTGCCAAAATCGATGTCACGCGTAATGAACTAGGCACTTACAAATTTTGTTCGGAGAGATTTAAATCATTGTGTGAAAAGGATGATCTTAAGGGGATTCAATTTATGGATTTAGCGTTAGTGCCTAACTATCTACAATCTATAGTAAATTAACGAACCAGGAGTGAATTTAATGAATAATACAGCATTTTTGTTCGAAGAAGGTTATTGTACCAATATTATAAAAGATGCCCATTTGCTAACGAATAGTGTAACACTAGAAATCCCTATAAATGACACTGTAAGCCAATACGATATTTGTAAATTTAAATTGATTGTTGAAGAAGTGAAAAATGAAACGCAATTATTGTTGGACTCTTCTACATTAGGTGAAAAAATAACAGAAGTACTATATAACGACGTAACTTTTATTGAAGAAGATTTTATTTGTTACATGCATGAAAATAATTTGGAGTTACAAAAGCAAAGCCAAAATAAAGTTATTCAACAAGCTTTTAAAGAGGAGGCAGTTTCTAAAAAAAATGCTTATCGAAAAAATTGTCCGGAATTAAAAGGGGATTACAATATCAAAATTCAAGTTTTCCGTCATGGGATTCAAAAACCTGAATTTTTATCGTCAGAAGCTCCTCTGTTTTTAACCGATTACGAACAAAAGATTGAGACAGTTACTGTCTATGTGCTAATATTCAAAAACTCTATTGATATATATAAGAATAAAAATGTTACCAAATCTACGGTTTATGGTGGTTTAGGACATCTAGGTTTTTTTATGGTGGATTTAAAACTTTTTAGTGAATTTATAAGGAGTGAAGTTGGGGATGAGCCATTAAACCTTGTTGAGTTATTTACTACAACCAATTTAGTTGATAAATGTTTTGAAGAAGGAATATTTATTGTTACTTGGGGGATTAAGCCTTGGCATTATTATATTCAAGCAATGAATAATTCAATTCTACTTGATGAATGTATAGTTAAAGGAACCTACAAAATTAAAAATGAGATAAAGGAGTTATCTGTAATTCCTGGTGACGAATTACTTAGATGGCCGGAATGTCTTGAAAAAAAATGGACAACCATTTGTTTGGAGGGTACTGGTGAAAAAATTGATCTTACTTTATATACTTGGTCAGGTGCACTCGGAAATGAAATAATTCCTATGTATATTCTTGAAAGAAGTGAAGAAAGGATAGAGAATGTAAATCCTATTATTAATTACAGTTTCATTTAAATTTAAGGACTGAAATAGAAGAGGCATTTTGATATTAGGAATGAAACATAACAAAACTACATGAAGTAATAGCTGCAAGAATTTTCGAAAAGTTATTAATCACAATACATAGAGTAATGTTCACAATGAGGAAAAAATGGGGGGGATATAATTTGAAAAAATATATGATAGTAAATGACAAACTCACGACACCTATTTTCTTAGATGGCGTAATACATGAACATTTTGATGAAACAATGTATCACGAGGGAATGGGGTATAGTTGGAATCGTCATTTTTTTAACAAAGATGATTTGCCGAAAGAATTGTGGTTCATTACCACCAGCAAAATTGAATTTGATTATTATGAAAGTTTTTTAGGGCATATTGTTGAAGAACAGTTATTAAATTTAATAGTTGAGTCGAAAGCGATACAAGATTATGTCATAGCAAAACTACATATAGTTAACACCAAGGGAAAGTCAAAAGTAAAGAAAAATAAAAACTATTATTTCATAAAATATTACGATGGTATTTCATTGGTGGATTATGAAAAATCAGAATTTATTTCTAGAGAAGTACCTAAAAATAAAAGTTTTAAATCGGAAGGTACCTTTGTTGAAAAATATCTGAAAATAATTTTTAACAATACAGATTATGATGTCTTTCGTTTAAAGGATTTAAGATTAAGTTCATACATATTTTGTTCAGAGAAATTTAAGAAACAATGCATTGCACTAAAATTAAAGGGGTTAAAATTTATTGATCTAAATGACGTTGCAACACATATTAACTCCCAGTAGGTTGTAAATGAAAGAGCTGAAATGACTGATTGTATTTCATGAAAATAAGAACGGCTAGGTGAAAAGATAATCAGAGAATATGTAAACTTAATGTACCGTAAAAATCTAGATTTTACTGGACGGTTGAGGGGCTACCACTTCTTAGTAGTCAAAGCCATAAAAGGAGATTTCTATGTATAAGAACGAAGCGTTAAATATCGTTTATGAAAATATTTTAGGGGAAGATTCAATATTAATTCAATTGAGAAGGGGGGAAGGATTAAATGAGAATCAATTTAATGAATTAATCACTGCTATGCAGTTTTTAATAGTTGAATTTAAGAGCTTAGATGTTGTTCCAAAAAAACTTGCATTAGCGTTTGTAGATGTAAGTAATTATTTTTATTTTAACGAAAATAAATATTGTTTGGAAGAACAAAACATTATTGAAGATGCTGTTCAGATGATTAGTCAATTGGCAAATGAGTTATTTGACTCAAACAAAGAGTCGGATGACTAATGATTCCGTTATTTCCCAGTTTACGAAAATACATATACTCAGATAACTAAATTAGGAGTTGATATGATGTCAGTGGAAATTACGTTTAAAGATGTTGAAAATGAATCCATTGTGCCCCGACTCGGCGGGTATAGCTTCTTGCCTAAAAATATTGATTGGCCATTAAATCCAAATGGAGATAAATTAACACTTGTATTTTGTTTGCCAACAAATTTCCTTAATGAAACGCTAAATTTAAACTTACCAAAAGAACAGTTCATCTCTGTATTTACAACGTATAAAAAGAATGATTACTTTTTAGATTACATCACTTTTCATGGAGATCAAGAAGAGTTAGCAAACATTAAACAAGGATTTACAAAGGTTTTATTACACGAAACTGGAGAAATTCGAAATGAATCCAATTTCTTAATACCTGCACAAGCGTTTATTTTAGGCGACAAGTTGAATTTGAACTATGAGAATTTTGATGGTGAAGATTTAGATGATATTGAGATTTACTGTGGTTCATTAATGGGCAATAAAGCATCTTTGTTACAAATAGAAGATTTAGGTTTAAACGATTATCAATTTTGCCTACAAATTTATGGCGGTGATTTTCCAGAGGAATTCCGTAATCTCTTTAGCCTAAGCGATTCAATAGGATATTTATTTTTAAACAAAAATTATAATCAGAATGACATAGGTATTTTTTTTACTCAATGTACTTAAGGGTCTTTAAAATGGTGAATCCTAGGAGAAACGCAGTGATTTAGGAGGACTAGGATGAACTCAAAAGTACTTGAAATTCGAAATGAATTATTAAATCAGTGGACTGAAGTAGAGCAGAATATAGATAGGATGATTACTACAAAGTTATCTGAGGTTGCTTATTGGAAATTTGCTTCTGATGAATATTATACGCATTTACCATATTTTCATGAGATCAATAAAGCTTGCAGAAAAGAAAAAATTAAAGGTGTTCTATTGGTTAAAGAAGGTAATGTACGTAGTCCAGACTTTGTTGAACTTACATAGAGTTGTTAAGTGGTTAAATGTAAGTTGTTTCTACGATAGAATAAAAATGGTATTATATGTTGTGAGAAGTGATTTTTAATAGGACAATCAACATCAAAGGAGGAACTATTGTGAAAAAACTTGATTCTAAATTCGAATACTTGTCGGATATGTACGAAGATTCGTATTATCCAACGTTTTTAGTAAATAAAATTAAAGAAAATATTATGAAATTAGTCCATTTTATTGAAGAGGGCAATCATACGCTTGAAGGGGTACAGGAAAAGTTGGATGAAATGACTGTAGCAATCAATGAACTACAGGATGAGTTTTATAAAAATGATAGTGAAATTGAAACGGTTGCACGAGATTCAATCGCCATAACAGTAGAAGAAATTTTACAATATTTTGAGATTGATATAGATATCGAAGAAGCGTTAAGAGAACGAGATTGGTAAAAAATTACCAGAGTTTCAATGAGGAAAGTGGATGTTCGATAGGAGATGCTTATAGTGTTTTTATCAACTTCTAATTATATTGTCTTAAATTAAAATTTGTATTCCTTAAAGTATAAAGTAGAATCCATAAAACGAACGGAGCTTTATTCACTTGATTGCCTAATAAGCAACAAGTGTTTTTTTATGTTTAAGATAACATTATAAATACTAAGATCTCCATATACAAACGCACACACATAAAGATGCACACTTTTGATTTACTTTCTCGCATACTAATCATGAGTTGGATTTTGATACTCTATTTATCCTTCAATTGAAGTAAGGTTTATAGAGCATATATACTCCGAATTTGGAACTAATACTGATAAAACTATTTTAAATTTAGGCATGAACCCAATCAGCGATTATTCGGAAAACCAAGGGAATAATTTTTTGTTGGAGAACTACGTCTTATTCAACCGAAAAGTTATTATTATAAAGAGTTGAAAAATAATAATTATTCCTTTTTCCGCAAAGAGAAGAGGAAGGCTCTATTGATTATATGGATTATGTGTTCATCTATATAAGCATAATGACACAGGAGAATATGTAAACAAAAAAAGTTAACAATCTGCTTTGACAAAAAAGGCTGAAAATTTTAAAATTTTAATATAGGAGGTTGTTTCAAATGAAGAAAAATATAAGTTTTATTATAGCTTTCTTTTTAATAATAATGGTCTCACTATATTTTTTAAATGAATACAAAACAAAAAATCTTGTACAAGATTTTTTCGATACTGATTCTTTAGCAGAAGAAACCCATGATGTTAGTATCATAGATACAGAGCGCAACGTTAAAACTATCAAAAAAGATAGTACTGTATTTCCAACTTTCCTAAATTTACTAGAAAAACTAGAAATAAAACGAACTAGCTCTACTTTTACTTACACAGGGTTCTCTATGATTATTTATCACAACAACGATTTGCATGTTATTTATCTTAGTGAAAACGGACTATTAACTTTTAATCACAAAACTTATGAAATACAAAATAAGCAGGCATTTAAAAAATTCCTTGATATTGTAAAAAAAGAGGCTGAGACAAAATCATAAAATTCTTTTATAGAGATACATCGGTTTTGATGAATTTCGCTAATAGCAAAAGCGATGACTCCTACTCAGAATGCACCCAGCGTAAGACAAGGGCATTCTGAGCGTAAGCAGAGGGTAGCGACTTACGGCGCTGAGCGGAAAGCACCGCCGAAACGGTCAACAACGGTCACAGCAAAAAAGTGTTAGATTGACTTTAATCAATCTAACACTCTTTCTCTTTTATCTCACCATCTTTCTTTTTTTACAAAGGAATTGAACCGCCACTTGATGTAAGAACTCTTATTGGAATGATATTACCTTGAACAATAGTGAAGTCAGTGTTGCCTGTTGCGAGATTTTTGAATGCCAAATAGTTAACTCTAAATGAAATAGAAATATAAGCTTTGTTATCATTAAAAATTCTTAATAGTTTATTTATTTGGGAATCACCTTCTTCTGCTACTCGTAAGACTTCATTTTTTTCCCACTCATTCACACTTGTTAGTGCGGATACAAGATAGGATGGAATAGCTGTATAAGATGTTTTATTAAAAACTTTTTCTAAAGCAGTAGTAGCAAGTCCACCTAAGGTAGTTGTTAATGCTGCTTTTGAAACTTTACCTTTCCAATAATTGATGAATGCCTCTTGAGCTCCACTCATATCACCGATATTTGCACGAGAAATAGAAGTTGTTGCATTGTACTCATAACGTGAATATTTAGCTGTTGCCATAATTAAATTCCTCCATTTTAATAATAGATTTTGTTTTGTTAGCACTAACACTCTATTAAGGGGAATTTTAATTCGATTTAACAACCTCTTTTTAAAAAAAGTTTTATTTACATGCTCATACATTTTGACTTTACATAACAACAGAATTAGGCAGTAGTAACAAGGGACAAATTCTTGTTTACTACTGTGTTTTCATTTAAATCACTTTTTATTGTGTATACAGAATTATATACTACATTGTTGATTTTACTTAAGAAAAAATTGAAATTTGTTATCCTTAAAAAACAAAGAAAGAAGAGGTTTCTCTATAGTTTTGAGATGCCTCTTTTGTTAATTGTTAGTTTACTGTACGTCGATTTATGTTTTTGTAAATATGTATGGATAGAGTCCTGTTTGATGTATGTACTTCAGTTAGTAACAATCAAAAGAATACTAGAACTACGCTGGAAATTAGGTAGAATTTACTTTTTTAGATTGTTTGACAATAATAAGGGAAATTTTTGTTTATTTACCGATATATATCGTAGGCAACAAAAAGGAGGTCAACACGTTTTGAATAAAAAATATCTTTTTACAGTAGCGGCTATTCCCGCAGCATTTGTTGTGCCTGCTGTAGCAGGGGCAGAAGAAGTAACGACCCTTACAATAACAGGTAACCCTTTAGTAGGTGTAACGCTTAATGCCGACTTAAAAGGTGCACCAGCTGGCACATACATAAAAAGTTATCAGTGGTATTATGTTGAAGGGGGTTCCAATAAACCAATTCCTAGTGCAACAGAGGCTACATTTAAATTACCAGTAGAGGCAGAGGGTAAAACAGTCCTAGTGGAGGCTGTGACGACGACAGATACTAAATATACGAGTAGCCCAATAGTGGTACCAGAATTGTCCTTAAAAATTGAGAAACCTTCTTTTGAGGGGTACGGTCCTCAAAATAATGTGTTACCTGGTGACACAGTGAAAGTAATCGGAGCTAAAGTTACTGATACCAAGGGTGCTGTAATTCAAAGTAATCAAATTACATATAGCTATGAATGGTTTTATAAAACGGGTGATGTGTTTACGATTATTTCGGGAGTAAATACAGAGTCCTATACGATTCCTAAAGATGCGCTTGAAACAAATAAAAAAGATATATCGGTCAGAGTAATCGCTAAAGTCGGTACTAAGAGAGTGGAATCTGATTTCACAGAAGTGCTAACAGTTTCGAAACAGCCAATTGAAACACTTGTGACGAGCATTACGAACTTACGCAAAAGCGATAGCAAGTATCAGGTAACAGATTTTGCATCATTTGAAGCGAATGTAAAAGCATTAGAAACGAAATACCAAGCTCTTTCAGCTACTGCAAAGGCAAGCATTACGAACTATGATGTACTAAAGCGTGCGCTGGCAGATGTTGAGGCTATTAGCAAATTAAATAAGCAATTAGATAATATTCCGGCCGGGCAAAAAGACTTAGCGAAATATATTAGCGAACTAGAAGCGTCTTATGACAAGCTTGATTTATTACAACGTAGTTTAGACGTAAATGATACTTTGTACAGTGGTATTAAAGCTTTAGTAAAAGAACCATCTGATACCGCAGATTTAGCGGAAGTGAGAAGAATTAATAATGAGATTGTGGCGCTATTAAACTATGATAGTGCGCTCATTAAGTATGCCCCTAACAGTGTCGAAGCGTTACAGCTAGCGGTAAACAAAATAGAAGCTGATATTGCGAAACTATCGAAAAATTATCAAGTAGCTGTACAAAATCAAACGATACTTAAAGACGCAAAGCAAGATTTGAAAAAGATAGAACAGTTTATTAAACTTTTTGATAAATTGACAGCGAATACGACAGCGAACAAGCAGGTGACAATTGCTAAATCCATTCGCTCTAGCTATGAAAAATTAACGTATAAACAATTGCTTTTAGTGCCAAATGACTATAAAGTGAAGTTGCTTAATGCGGAAAATGCTGAGCAGGATATGATCAATAGTTTGAATAAGGAAATTAAAGCGTATATTGGTGATAAGCAATATCAAATTAAGCCTACAGCAGATTCATGGCAAGGCTATGTGAACAATATTAATAAAATCGTATCGGATTATAAAAGTTTAACAAAAAATTCAGCGGCTAAAATTATCGACTATGATCGTATTTTAATCTTGCAAAAAGACTTTAAAGCGGCAGAAAAAGTGATTAAAGATATAGATGGCTATAAAAAGCTTGCTAACACGGCTGGCGTGACAGAAAGTAAGCTGAAAACAAGCTACAGTAATACACTAAAAGCATACAATAAATTAACGACTTTACAGCAATCACTTGTTTATAATGCGCAGGAATTTTTAAATAGCTCTCCTAATATAACGGTAGGGAATAATGGCAATGAACCTACTGACAAGGCAGATGCGGAAGCACTGAAAGTTAAAATACAAGCTTTCGCCAATGTAACAAGTTATACATTTACGCAATTTGAAGCGGAAGTAGAAGAGGCAACAAAGCAATATAAAAAATTATCATCTCCAGCACGAAAATATGTAACAAACTATGATTTATTAACTACAGCGACAAAAGATCTTACTGGGGTAAGAGCATTCCATAAAAAAGTACAAGCAGCTCGAGAAGAACTAGATGTTGCAAAGCAAACGAAAAAAATTGAATCAGTCGAAGCGGCTTATGCGAAACTGCCTGCTAATCAACAGCATTTAGCGAAAGCGCAGTACGAGGATTTATTAAAAAATCGTTTAGTAGACACGACTGCACCTGATATTTCGAAATTAATACAAGATATTGCGGCAATTGAAACGGATGATTTATATAAAGTATCCATACAGGATATTCAAAACTTGGCGAACCAATATAATAAACTAAGTTCCAGCGATAAAAAACGCGTAACAAATGCGTCAATTTTAACAGCAGCTATTGCAGATGTTAAAAAGGTAGAGTCATTTATGAAGCAATACGATAAGTCGTTTGTAAGCAATCCAACAACGGTTATTAAAGCATTTGCGAAGCTAACATCTAAACAAATGAGTTTAGTCAGTGAAAATGTTCGCCAACAAATTATCGCCAAGGAGAAAGAACTTCAGCAAGCAAACGATATTGCATTAACGTTAATAGAGGACATTAATTCACTTGTCCAAAATGGCGATTATATTGCGAATTTAGAAGCGAAAGTGACGCAAATTCGCACTGCTTACGATAAACTAACTGCTTCTGAAAAAAGCGTCGTAAAAAATTATTCGAAGCTGACACAAGCAGAGAATGACTTGAAAAAAGTAGCAGAGGTTCATGCGCTATATGTATCTGATACAAATGGCAATGAAGCTGCTCGCAAAGCTTGGCAAACAGCCTATGGTAAACTCTCTAAAAAACTAGAAAATCTGTATAAGAATATGTACGCAGGCGATCTGTAAGCAGACTTCTGTGTAATCTGTAAAAATAGTATGTAAGGGGAAAGACAAACCTTACATACTATTTTTGTCTTAGTCTAACAGGGGATAATTTGGTATTATATTTAAGGTAAGGTTTGAGAAGTCATTCATTGTGTATACTAAGTCCGAAAAGCAGTAACTGTTTAGACATTTTCTTTTGTCATAATTTATGATAGACGCTACAATACATGGTTGACTTAGATGAATCAAATAGAGTCTTCGTAGTTCAAGCTATGAGGGCTCTGTTTTTAACTAGAAAAGGAGAGCACAGCAATGCGAATACATCATCATCAAGTTGAACATCACGATAGTCAATCGATAGGGCAGTGGGTTGAGCAGTTCCGTCCCTTTTCTAAGGAAGGGAAATGTGCCAGCTATATTCCAGCTTTAGCACAAAAAGATCCACAACAACTAGCCATCTCCATTATCGGACCGAATAGTGAACAAATCGTTGGAGGAGATGTAACGGAATTATTTACCCTCCAAAGTGTTTCAAAAGTTGTGACCTTTATTTTAGCTTGTATGGACCGAGGGTTGCCTTATGTTTTAGAAAGGGTAGATGTTGAGCCTACTGGGGATACGTTCAATTCCATTATTCGTCTTGAAAGTCATCAGCCCGGAAAACCTTTTAATCCGATGATTAATGCAGGAGCGATTACAGTGTCCTCGATGCTGGATGGCAGTTCGCCACAGGAGAAAGTGGCGAAAATCCTGTCGTTTTTAGAACAAATGGTTGGCAAACAGTTAAAGGTAAACGAAGAAGTGTTTCAATCTGAATGGCAAACAGCTAATCGCAATCGATCATTAGCCTACTATTTAATGGATTCGGGCTTTTTAGATTGTCCAGTTGAAGAAGCATTGGAAGTTTATTTGAAGCAATGTGCAATTGAAGTCAATGTTTCGGATTTAGCAATGATTGGCTTATTAATCGCGAATGATGGCTATCATCCACAACGAAAAATTCAGCTCTTTCCTAAACAAGTGGCTAAATTAGCGAAAGCCCTAATGGTGACATGTGGTATGTATAATGCATCAGGTAAGTTTGCTGCTTTTATCGGTTTGCCAGCTAAAAGTGGTGTCTCTGGTGCCATTGTTGCGGCTGTTCCCAATCACGCAAGCTTGGAATCACCTTTCCCAGCTGGTTGTGGCATCGGGATTTATGGGCCAGCTATTGATGATATCGGAAATAGTGTAGCAGGTGTAAAATTACTTAAGCATGTTGCAGATGAGTGGAATATGACGATTTTTTAATAAGGTGAAAAATACCGTAGATAAGCACAAAGGCTTATCTACGTTTTTTTATCCCTATTATCGCCTGACAACTTGATAGTATAAGGCAATAGCGATATCAGTTCTATAGCTACATATAGTAGTGTTGGTTAATTGGAGAACTGTAGGCGGTTTAATCATCTATTATAATGAAAGACAAGACGCAATGCATTGTGATTGCGTCTTAAAGTGGATTTGTCGCGAATTTATAAAATTGCTGTTATCTATTGTTGATATTTTTGCTTTTATAAAGAATGAAAAGAACGATAAACCAGATAGGTGTTAGTAAAAGCGCTGTTCTAGTCGCTTCGGAAATCAACATAATTACTAACAAAAACGCGAAGAAAGCAAGTACTAAATAGTTCACAAAAGGTGTCAATGGTGCTTTAAAAATCGACGCTTCGTGGAGTGCGCGGTTTTTACGTTTATAGATAATATGCGAGATTAGAATAATACTCCATACCCAAATAAAACAAATAGCACTAATCGTTGTTACGACGCTAAAGGCGTTTTCTGGCATGAGCTTGCTCAGTAATGCCCCTATTGATACAACGATGGCTGAAAGAACAAGTGCGTTACTTGGCACACTGTTTTTATTTAGCTTAGCAAAAGAAGCGGATGCTTGCTTGTGACGGCCAAGATTATAAAGCATACGACTTGTAGAAAATAAACCACTATTGCCTGCTGAAGCCGCAGATGTCAGCACAACAAAATTGATAATACCTGCTGCGATAGGTATACCTGCTAATGAAAATACTTGTACAAATGGACTGCTTGTAGCAGACATTTCATACCAAGGGTTGATGCATAAAATGACTGTTAATGCGCCTACATAAAATAGTAAAATACGCAGTGGAATTTTATTAATGGCAGATGGAATATTTTTTTTCGGATCTGCTGTTTCTGCAGCAGAAACACCGACTAGTTCAACTCCTACGAAAGCAAAAACAACCATTTGGAAGGCCATTAGGAAGCCATAAATACCGTTCGGGAACAGCCCGCCATGTGCCCAAAGATTGTTTACTGATACAGTGCCAGAAGTTGTTTGAAAGCCTGTGAATAGCATGAATAATCCAATAATTATTAATGCAACAATTGTTACAACTTTAATCAGTGCAAACCAAAATTCGAGTTCTCCAAAAAGCTTTACTGTCAATAAATTAAGAAATAATAGCAGTACTAGACAGCCAATAGCGGGTACCCATTGCGGAATATTAAACCAATATTGTACATAGACACCGACGGCAATAATATCTGCCATCGCGGTCATTATCCAACAAAACCAGTAGGTCCAACCAGTGACATACCCAGCCCAAGGGCCGATGTACTCTGTGGCGAAATCTGTAAATGATGTATAGCCTGCGTTTGATAATAGTAGTTCGCCTAGTGCCCGCATGACAAAAAATAAGGCAATCCCAACAATGAGGTAAGCCAAAATAATCGAAGGCCCTGCTAAAGCAATCGCTTTACCTGATCCTAAAAATAAGCCAGTCCCAATTGTTCCGCCAATTGCAATAAGTTGCACATGGCGATTTTTTAATTCTCGTTTTAACTGATGTTGTTCCAAGTTTATTCCCCCATAAGATGCGTAGAAGCGCTAGCTGGAAAATAAAAAAGAGACTAGTAGCAACACTAGTCTCGTAAACGTCAGAATAAAAATACCGTGACTGAAGGTTTAGTTTGTAACATATCCAATGCAACATTCGTCGTGTGGTATAGCTTTCATGGTGAAAGTTTATCTTACTCCTCTGTCCTTTTGCCTGAGATAGTGAACCCTTCGGCGACGCTAATTGCGCTCTCTCCAGAAATGCTCCTGCTATAGTTTCATCCATAGCATTCATAGCTTCAATCTTTATTTTAAGATATTATTTATCCTACCAATGACGAGCCAATAATACAAGGGTCAATTTTCAGTAGTATGCAGGTAAAAAGAAGAATTGGTTTCATGATGATATATTTGTTACAAAAAATAGTTATTTTAGACATAGAGTAATAAATACATTATCATTATTTTTACAACTACAAAGCTAAAAGAGGTGGAGGAATGGAGCGAGTAAAAGAAGCAGCACGATTGTTAGCACAAGAAGGGGAGAGTGAACAGGCCAAATTATTATTGCTAGATGCATTTTCTGAACAGCCCAATTGTATTGTTGCGCATAATTTGGCAGATTACCATAAAGAACAGGATCAATACGAAGAAGCATATCACTATGCATTGCAGGCTGTTGCATGGCAACCAAAAACGTATTCCCCATATGCATTATTAGGCGAATTGTCTATGCGCCAAGGTGACAATCATTCGGCACAGCAATGGCTAGAAAAAGCATATAACCGATTTCAATCACCGGTCGTAGCGCATAATTTAGCAACTCTATACAAGGCACAACAAAAATATGAACAGGCTGCTCAGCTTTTTATAAAATCGTATGAAAGCGAGGACTATGGGCTGATGCATGCTGTCGAATGTTTTGTGTTAGCCAACGATTTTCAGCATGCTAAAAAGTGGATAGCAATCATTGAACAAGAACAGCAACGATTTATAGGTGAAGTAGAGCTAGGAGAGTTGTACGGGCGAATTGGAGATTATCAGAAATCCGCTATGTGGTATGCAAAAGGCTACCAACATTATGCCCATACAGGTGAATGGATCGCAGATTATGTATGGGTACTTCACCAATTAGGAGATGAAGCGCATAAGAAAGCAGTGATTGCAACGTTTATGGAGGAATGTACGCAAACAATAGCTGACTTGGCAAATAAGACGTTGGAATATGGCTGGACAGAAGAAGAAGTAGCAGAAGAGGAGGCGCAGCTTAGAGCGAATATGGAGCGGGTGAACAGTGCCCATTTACAGCACCACATTATGTTGCAAAATGAGCCGAGTATCGCTTCACGCTGTTATACTTTTTTCTGTCCGATGCATGATGAAGGACATGGTGACAGCGAACTAGATGGTTAGTCGTTAGACAACTACTATTATATAGAAGAAACTCTGAATATTAGCAAAAAGAATCCTTTACCAAAACATTTGGAAAGGATTCTTTTTATGAAAAAACCAAGCGCTAGTATCCTACTTCA
Organism: Lysinibacillus sphaericus; assembly: GCF_002982115.1. Lineage (GTDB taxonomy): Bacteria > Bacillota > Bacilli > Bacillales_A > Planococcaceae > Lysinibacillus > Lysinibacillus sphaericus. The sequence goes on from NZ_CP019980.1 coordinate 1,790,533, forward strand.
CTGAGGAAAGGACTATGTTAAATAGTCGCTATAGCCTGATTGAATTCACTTTGCTTATTGTTTTTTTGTTTTAATTTTACCAGTCCAATTACGGAAGCCGCCTTCAAGCTGGTAGATTTGATTGTAGCCACGTTTTTTTAGGTAAAGAGCAGCACGCGCGCTACGGCCTGTATTTTGACAGTATAAATATACTGGTAAATCTGGGCGGATTTCTTTATAACGTTGACGTAATGCTGTAGAAGGAACGTTTCGTGCGCCAAGGATATGACCTGCATCAAATTCTTTTTGTTCACGCACATCGATTAACTGCGCTTTACGGTAGCCTTCAATAAATTGTTCTTGTGTTAGGTTGGTTACGGCTTTTTTTAGTCGCATTGCATTAATCGCGATATATGCAATTAGCACTACTAAAACGACACCAATTGTGATAAGTATATCCAATTTCTTCTTACCCCTTTCTATCTTCTTTATTATTATAAAAGATGCGCTGGCGATAGTCCAATGAGTTTGATAAAATTAACTAGATTGTGGCTAGAAATGATTGATAGATGTAGGAGATGACATAATGACAACTTGGTATTTTCTAAATTCAGGAAAATGTAGTCCCTCTTTTAATATGGCACTAGATGAGGCATTGCTTGATTGGCATAGTGAGGGTTTAATTCCCCCTGTTATTCGTTTTTATGAGTGGGAGCCAGCGACATTGTCGATTGGTTATTTCCAACAAGCGAAAAGAGATATTAATTTAGATGCGTTACGTGAACAAGGAATAGGATTTGTTCGTCGTCCGACGGGTGGTCGAGCAGTATTACATGAACATGAGTTAACATATAGCGTTATTGTTACGGAAAGCTATCCAAATATGCCTGAATCCGTAACAGAGGCGTATCGAGTACTAAGTGAAGGGATATTGCAAGGCTTTCATAATTTAGGAATGGATGCCTATTTCAGTGTGCCTGACACAGAGGAAAAAAAGGCAGATTTGAAGCAGCCAAAAAGTGCCGTGTGTTTTGACGCACCGAGTTGGTATGAACTTGTCGTTGAAGGGAAAAAAATAGCGGGTAGTGCACAAACTCGTCAAAAAGGTGTTATTTTGCAACATGGCGCGATTTTACTTGATCTTGATGAGGATAAATTATTATCTGTTTTTAATTTTTCAAGTGAAGCAGCGAAAGAACGTATGCGCAAAAAGCTACCAGAGAAGGCAGTTGCCATTAATAGTCTTGTAAAAGAACCTGTGTCTATTGAACAATGTGTCACTGCTTTTCGAGATGGTTTTGCAAAATCGTTGCAAATTGAATTAAAACCATTTACACTTTCTGAGGAGCAATTAAAATATGTGCATGAGTTAGCGGAAAAAAAATATGCGCATGATGATTGGAACTTTAAAAAGTAAAATGTGGTATAAGAAAAATATTTTTTCACCGTTTAAACCTTGTAATGGCAAGCAGTAACCAATCTATCCGAAATTGCAAGAGTTGAATTTAAAAACTATATATAGTATCTTTTTAAAAGCGACATACACAATATGTAGTGTTTAACGGCACATGATATTGTGTATTTATTATTGTAAGGGGAGGCAAAACGATGGTACTTACAAATCATCAACCCGATGTAAACAAACAAATTGAACAGTTAAACAAAGATATTGAGCAATTCCCACAGGTTCACCCTGTCACGCCTGATATGCATATCACACATAAAGGTGTATCAAGACTTGTGATGATCGACCGCTACTCGTTTAAGGATACGGAAAAGAAAACGCTAAAAGCTGGTGATTTCGTCGTATTAACAGTGAAGGCAGATCCAAAATTCCCCGCACGTGGTTTAGGAACAATTCAACATATTGATAAGGCTACAAAAACAGCAGATATTTTGATTGAAGAAGACTACCGTAGCGCATTAGATGATCCAAAAGAGCAAGAAACAGGTGTGATTACACGTTCAATTGACGTGCTAGAAAAGCCTCTTGAAATTTTTTATGAACAAATTGCTAAACGAAATGCAACAGGGCTTGCTTCTGTTGAAAAAACAGCTGAAAAACGACAAGAATGGTTTGAAAAATTTTATCAGCAACTCGTTTCATTAAAATTTGTACCAGCTGGTCGTGTCATATATGGAGCAGGATCTGAAACAGATGTAACTTTCTTTAACTGCTATGTAATGCCGTTTGTAGCGGACTCACGTGAAGGAATCAGTGATCACCGCAAGCAAGTAATGGAAATTATGAGCCGTGGTGGTGGTGTAGGAACAAATGGTTCGACACTTCGTCCTCGCAACACGTTAGCACGTGGTGTGAACGGTAAATCGTCAGGTTCGGTATCATGGCTAGATGACATTGCAAAACTGACTCACCTTGTCGAACAGGGTGGATCCCGTTAACCAAAACGGCGGGATTAAAATCTCGTGAATTGCTGGAACACCCTGAGAGCTTTTCTTGCTACAACGTAAACTGTGAAGTTAAACGTGAATGCTTAAAAAAAGAAAAGATTGGGCAATCAGCAGCGAAGCATCTGGGGAAACACAGATGAACGTTCAACGACTATTGAAACTTCCTAAACTTTTAATACCACTTTGGAGGTGTAAGCATGGAAGAAGTAAATCGTAATGTACGGAGACGTCCTTACGAGGCGCGAGACAAAGAACGATTGATTAAAAAAATTATTGAGTTACATGAAGATGGAATGAGCCAAGTAGATATTGCGAAAATGCTCAGTATCGGTAGAGGAACAATTCTTAGATGGAACAAAGAATTAGAACTTTTTAAACCGAGAACACCTGGTGAAGCAGGTAAGCTGAAAAATAAAAAATACCATTATAATGAAAACTACTTTAAACAAGTTGATACAGCAAATAAGGCTTATTTAGTTGGCTATATAACCGGAGATGGAACCATTTTTGATCGTGGGACTTCTAAACGCTTAGTGTTATCACTTGCAGAGCAAGATCGACAACTACTTGAAGATATCGCTAAAGAATTATATATGTTGAATGCCATTAAATTTCGACGACGGAGAGCATCCAATGAACAAAATAAATATGCCTTAACAATTAATTCAACAGAAATGTGTAATGATTTAATACAATTAGGGATTACACCACGAAAAACAGGGTTTGAACGTTGGGTTAACTTTGGAAGAGAAGATTTACAGTGGGCATATTTAAGAGGTTTTTTTGATGCCGATGGTCATATTTCAAGTCGAGGAAGACTGGGGTTTACAGGAAATAGTCAAATGCTCCTGTCGTTGCTACAATTTCTACATGATAATCAATTAGCTTTATCTGTTCATAAACTTTATCCAAAACAAGGTTGCGTAGACTTGTACATCACTAGAAAAGATGATGTGAAAAAGATTGCTCAACAGTTATATAAGTTTGGCTCCATTCAACTCAATCGAAAATATGAAAAAATCAAATCTTTCTTTGATGATATAGTCTGATCTTATGTGAAAGCATAAGAATGTGGCAGAAATGACCACATCTGAAAGGTATTTCAATATACTTTTTTGTAACAAAAAGCGTGGGGCACAAATGATTATGCTGGCAGATTGGCATCCTGATATCGTGGAATTTATTATTTCAAAAATGCAAAATCCACGTATTTTACGATACCTAATGGAAAATACAGCAGATGAGACGATTATTCGTCTAGCGAAAGAAAAATTAAACTTTAAGCCGCTTTCAATGCAAGAAGAAGCAATGTATCAAGGCATTGTGAATTATAAAGGCATCGAAGGCTTAGGCGGATTCGATAGTGGCATTATTCGTGAAGCCGAAAATAAATTGCGTGACGGTGGAACGTACACAGTTCATAACCCAGAATTTTTAACGGGTGCTAATATTTCTGTAACGTTAACGAAAGAATTTATGGAAGCTGTTGAAGCGGACGCTGAATTCGATCTGCGTTTCCCAGCGGTTGAAGAATATACAAAAGAAGAAATGGCTGTTTACAATAGTGAGTGGCATAAAGTTGGAGACGTACGTGAATGGGAGAAGATGGGCTATAAAGTACGCACATATCGTACGATTAAAGCAAAAGAGCTTTGGAATCTTATTAACGTCTGTGCAACATATTCGGCAGAGCCAGGGATTTTCTTTATTGACAATGCCAACGATATGACAAACGCGAAAGCATATGGTCAAAGTGTTGTTGCGACGAATCCTTGCGGTGAACAACCACTAGCACCATATTCAGTGTGTAACTTAGCTGCTGTCAACTTAGCGCAGTTTGCCAATAAAGAAAATCAAACAGTTGATTACGAAGCATTACGTGAAACGGTTCGTGTTGGTGTTCGTATGCAAGATAACGTAATCGATGCAACGCCGTATTTCCTTGAAGAAAACCGTGTACAAGCTCTTGGTGAACGTCGAGTTGGCTTAGGAGTAATGGGCTTAGCGGATTTACTTATTTATTGTGAAAAAGAATATGGCTCAGAAGCGGGCAATGCACTTGTAGATGAAATCTTTAAAACAATTGCAGAAACTGCTTACGAGGCTTCTACAGAGCTTGCAAAAGAACGTGGCAGCTTCCCATTCCTAGTAGGGGCGACAGAGGAAGAAACGGCACGTTTACGTAAAGCCTTTACAGAAACAGGCTTTATGCAAAAAATGCCAGCGCACATTAAAGAGCAAATTTTAGCAACAGGTATACGTAACTCGCATTTACTAACAGTAGCGCCAACAGGATCGACAGGAACAATGGTAGGCGTAGCAACGGGTCTAGAACCATACTTCTCGTTCACATACTATCGTTCTGGTCGTCTAGGCAAGTTTATTGAAGTAAAAGCAGAAATCGTTCAAGAATACTTAGACCGTCATCCAGAAGCATCTGAAGATCAGTTACCTGAATGGTTTGTGACGGCAATGGAATTAAAACCAGAGGCGCATGCGGATGTGCAATGCATTATCCAAAAATGGATTGATTCGTCGATTTCTAAAACAGTAAATGCACCGAAAGGCTATACGGTCGAACAAGTTGAAAAAGTGTACGAGCGCCTTTATAAAGGTGGCGCTAAAGGTGGTACGGTCTATGTTGATGGTAGCCGTGATTCACAAGTGCTGACACTAAAAGCAGAAGAAAATGATATGGATCAATTATCATTTGAAGAAGAATTAGTAGAAGAGCATGCAAAACGTCCAGTCGTATTAGTGGATACGATCCAAGCACTTGAGTCAACAACAGTTATCGGCTCAGATGTAGGGAACACATGCCCAGTTTGTCGTAAAGGCACAGTCGAAGAAATGGGTGGCTGTAACACATGTACAAACTGTGGTGCACAATTAAAATGCGGTTTGTAAAATAAAACCTAATGTAAACCACCTCACCTCTATAGATGATTAGAGATGAGGTGGTTTTCTATTGGATAATTGTGTTAGTATTGTTCTGAATAGTAATGAAGAAAGTAACTTCAACTAAATCCATTTGGGTGGAGTGTTATTTTTTTCGAATCAGCGTTTCTCCAAGCGCGATTCCAACTGTAACAACTAAAATTGTTAGAATTAACAGAGCTTGTAAAATAAAATACCCAACTTGATCGAACATCGTATCTCTCCTCTTTTCTTAATAATACCTTCTATTATGAAATATTTACTTCCTAATTGAAGGGTCAAACGAACGAATAAAGCTCCCAATCAGTTCGATTTTTATCATATAGTTTACTTCATTAACATCAGATATATGCAGTTGTTGTAATATTTCTTTAACGACAGGACGTTCAATATTTAATCAGCCTGCTGATTTTCTTAAGCGAACTAGGTGAAAGAGGATATTCTTTTAATAGGATTGAATATATCGTTAGCATAGCGATTAAGAAAAAGGTTCTCAATAAAAGGAGGAAACGACAAGTTGAAAGTGCTTTGTAAAGCTTGTAAATTAGAAATTTCTGAATCATTAATAGAATTAAAAGATTTAAATTTGATTAATAAAAATGATGGTCAAGATTACATTCCTAGAGGCTTCTATTTAATTCAACAAGAGACAGCTTACGATATAGTAAAAGGTTCTATCATTATTAACATCAAGGATTTAATCAATTCAAAACGCCATTCAAATAGAAGCAGATTAAATGGTTGTTGTGGTCTTGATGGTTGTGATGGAATGAATAGGGTCTGCTTGCATAATCACGAAATTGCTACAGAATACTCTGATTGTTGGAGGATCCATCAAGTGATATTCAACCCAGAGTTAGTAGAACTTATTTAACACTTACATATTAAACGACGAAGAGCCGTGTAGAAACCTGTATCTATGATTACGTGTGTAATTCATAAATACAGGTTTTTTTGTCAAACTTTTAAAATACTATTTTTAAAAATTTGAACCTATAATCATTTACTAATCGTCTAATAGCAGAATTTAAGAGAGGAAGGGAGGGTAGTAGATGGACAGAACAGAAAAAGATTTCTTATTAGAAAAAATGATGATTGAATATGGTGATGAGTTGGTACGATTGGCATTTTCTTATGTAAAAGATACTGAAATTGCGAAGGATATGGTGCAAAATACGTTTATCAAATGCTACAAAAACGTGGATACGTTTCGCTATGATGCCCATATAAAGACATGGCTCTATCGTATTGCAATTAACGAATGTAAAGATTATTTAAAAAGTTGGCATTTCAAAATGGTACAAGTAAAAAGTTTTATTCATGAAACAGCGAAGTCGATTTACCCATCAACAGAAAAAACAGTAATCGATAAATACAATAATGAAGAACTAAAGGATACCATCTTTTCTCTGCCAAAAGTGTATCGGGAAGTGGTGTATCTCTACTACTACGAATCGTTAAAGACAGATGAAATTGCTGAAGTATTGGATATTCCAATGAATACAGTGAAAACGAGATTAAGAAGAGCCAAACAACGATTAGAGTCGATGATAAAGGAGGCTGAATTGAATGGAAGATAAGCGATTAAGAGATAAAATGCAGAAGATTTCTAATCAAGATTTAAGATTTACGCAAGAAGACCGACAAAAGGTTTTTGAACAAATTCGTAGGTTGGAAAAGAAGCACCGAGTAAAAAAGAAGTCTCTTGTTCCTTTTTCAAAAAAGATTGTGCCAGTGCTCATTTCATTATTAGTGCTAGGCTTATGTCTAGTTTTATTTATGCCATCGATGTTGCCTAAGAGCTTTCATGAAGATGGGAACAATAGTGCAACAGTAGTTCAGGAAGATCAAATTGTCACTACTTTAATTACGGTGAAAGCAGAACAGGAGGACGATAGAATACCTCTAAATCTTTTACTCACATATAGCAAAGAGAAAAACGCTATGAAAGTTCTGTCGATTCCTCGTGAAACGTATGCACCGATAGCGAACAATGATGGGACTACAGTGTACGATAAATTATTATTTGCTTATGCTTTTGGTTCAGGAGGAGCAGAAAATGTAAGAACGACCGTTTCCAACCTATTTAATTTACCCATTGATTATTATGCGGTCATCGACTTAGAGACCTTTTCAGCATGGATCGCATCTATAAACGGTATAGATTATGACTTGCAAGAAGATACTCGCGTAAGAGCTATCACGAAAGTAGGATTAGATTTCAAAAAAGGAACGAATCGTTTAAATGGAGAAGAGGTAGTGGCATTAATGATGGCTGCTACAGACGGGAGAAATTTAAAGGAAGAAAACTTATTAAATCTTATTCAAATTGTGGTGAATAAAACGAAAAACGAAATGGCACAATCGAAATTAAAAGAACTTTCCACTCAAATTGAAGCCAATATACCACTAGAACAATTGTTTGAAAACAAAATAAATCTTCATTCAATTAAATCAGTATCGTTAAGTGCTGGCATTAGAGATGATATGATAGATGGAAAATATTATGTTACGTTTGAGAAAGATTTTTTAACAGCCATTTCCGAAGAGTTAACGACATTTGAGTAATTAAACATTGGATTTATTGTAATTTATAGGAAAATTATTTTATACTAGAAGTGCGTTAATAAGTTTAACGCACTTTTTATATTTACGAGGAAAAATGTTAAAGAGGTGTAATATGGAGCACTATCGAATTGTTAAGGAAGTCATTGATAATTGGGATCCAAAGCGATTTTTGCATTACACACCTGAGGATGAATATGACCCAGAAATCAGGATGATTGTAGAGCTGCTACCAACAGTAACTTCTGTTGAAAATTTAGCGCTTAGGATACATGAAGTTTTTGTAAAAATGTTCTCGGTAGATGAAGTTTTTGCAATTTCGAATTGCTATCCAATTGCTTTGGAAATTAACAGTAAAATCAAGGCTTTAGAGAGTGAGAATCAAACTTCAAATTAAAATAAAAGTGGCTATCTCGTCAAATAAAACGGATAGCCACTTTTTTATATAACCACTTATTCATTGAAAACGACCGGTCGTCGAAAATGCATTTACATCGTTGGTTGAAATCTTTATAGTGAAAGCGAATGAAGGGGGTGTGGGATATGAATGTAGAAGTATCCATTGATCCACTATGTAGAGAACCTAAAATCATTATATACACAGATAAAATGACAACTGAAATCGAGCACATCATGCGGAATATTTTTTCTACTGAGGAAGATACATTACCGGTTTTGTCAAATAAGGGGGTAGAGCTTATTCATTGTGAAGACATTATAAGGTTATATACGGAGCAGAAAAAAGTCCTCGTTCAAACGGCAGATAATCTATTTACGATTCGTTTGCGCATGTATGAACTAGAGGCAAAGTTAAATTCACAAATGTTTGTGCGAATATCAAATGCTGAGATTGTTAATCGGAAGAAAATTAAATACATGGATATAAGTAAAACAGGAACGATTGGTGTTTTCCTAGAAGGCAATGTTAAAACGTTTGCATCAAGGCGCTATGTTGCAAAAATCAAGAAACAATTAGGAATATGAGGTGAAAAACATGAAAAAAGAATTGCTGATCCGCATATTAGGTGGATACGTCATTGGTGTTATGATTGGACAATTTGTACAGCTTTGTTTATCTATCGGCTTGGGACAAGGAAGGTATATATTCGTTTTACCTGAATTTCGGGCGTTATTTGAAAGTGAGCTAGCAGCTGTTGTTACACAAATGTTGTTAACAGGTTTGATTGGTATTGTTTTTGCCTTGGCTGCATTAATCTTTGATATGGCGAAATGGGGGATGTTGAAACAATATACAGTACATTTTTTTATAACGGCACTAGTATGGATTCCGGTTGTTTTGATATTGTGGACCCCTAAAACGATGATAAATATCGTTTCTTTAATAGCGAGTTTTTTGGGTACTTATGTTGTGACTTGGCTTTTGCAATATAACTTATCAAAACGCGATATTGAAAAAATTAATGGAGTACTTTTAAGAGGTGAGTATATTGACAATTGAAATTAAAGCACTATCAAAACATTATAAGAATCAAGTGGTAGTTGACCAGTTGACCTTAAGCGTTAAAAAGGGAGAACTATTCGCACTACTCGGTCAAAATGCCGCAGGAAAGACCACTACGATTAAAATGCTTTGTGGTCTTTTAACACCAACGAGTGGAGATGCTATTTTGGAAGGAGAGAGTATTATTTTCAGTCAAACGGCTGTAAAGAAAATCATTAATATTTCTCCTCAAGAAACGGCTGTTGCTCCCAATTTAACTGTGCAGGAAAATTTGCTGTTAATGGGCCAAATTTACGGAGATTCAAAGCAAATAGCACAACAGCATGCAGTCTCTCAAATGGATTTATTTGGTTTGACGTCGGTGAAGGAGAAAAGGGCAAAAGTGCTATCAGGCGGTTATTTGCGCAGATTAAGTGTAGCGATGGCCATGATGTCGAAACCGCAAATACTTTTTCTTGATGAACCAACATTAGGTATGGATGTGCGAGCACGCCGTGATTTATGGAGAATTTTATTGCAAATAAAAGGTGATGTAACGATTGTTGTAACTACTCATTATTTAGAGGAAATAGAAATGTTAGCTGATCGTGTTGGTATTATGAATCAAGGGAGATTATGTGCTCTTGGTACAGTACAGCAATTAATAGATGAAACGGGAAAACCAACATTAACAGAAGTATTTTTAGAGTTAACAAAGGAGGTATAACATTGAAAGCGATTGTATTTGCAACAAGAAATCATAAAGAAATTATACGAGATCCATTAACGCTACTTTTCGGTATTGGCTTACCAATAGTACTGATGGGATTATTTTCTGTCATGCAAAAAAATATCCCGTTTGGGTTATATGAAATCAACAATCTAACGCCAGGCGTAATTGTTTTTAGTTTTTCATTCCTCACACTTTTCTCGGGTATGTTACTCGGGAGAGATAAAAGTACCTCATTTTTAATGCGTATCTTTGCTTCTCCGATGGTCGCAGTGGATTATATTGTCGGGTATGTTTTACCTTTATTGCCGATTGCCATTTTACAAATTGTTTTCTGTTTATTAACAGCAGGGTTTCTAGGTTTAACATTGGATTTCTATACGTTACTGTTAGTAGTCGTGCTACTTATTATTTCCTTACTATATATTGGAATTGGGTTGCTACTAGGGACATTATTTACAGATAAACAAGTTGGTGGCTTATTCGCAATATTTGTAAACATTGCTACTTGGTTAAGTGGTACATGGTTTGAGCTAGATATGATTGGAGGTACAGTGCAAAAGATAGCGAACTTCCTTCCATTTGCTTATGCGGTGGATGCTGCACGAGATGTGCTAAATGGACATTATGAAGATGCCATCCTACCCCTATCTGTTGTCATTGTTTATACGTTCTTCACGTTTATTATTGTCAATTTAGCGTTTAAGCAAAAAATGCGAGCGCATTTTTAATTAAATTTTAAAGTAGGGATTTTGGAAGACAGCTCGAATGTTTATATAGAAAGGGGGAGAGAGTATGTCATGTTTACCAATTATTGTAGCACCAATGTTTTTAATTTCGAATCCAGCGATGGTCATCGAGGCAAGTCGGGCAGGGGCTATTGGTTCGTTTCCACTATTAAATGCAAGACCCGTTTCAACTTGCGCAGACTGGCTTCAAGAGATTAAAGAGGCGTTGCCAACAGAGCCATGGGCCGTCAATTTTATATGTCATCCAGTAGCGAATGCACGTTTTGAAGAAGATTTACAATTAATTGAAAAATATGAGCCACCTATTGTCATTACATCGCTTGGCAACCCGAAGCGTGTGATTGATATCGTGCATCGTTATGGGGGAAAGGTCTATGCGGATGTGGCCAATGTCAAGCATGCTGAGAAATCGGCAGCCACGGGTGTAGATGGGTTAATTCTTGTGAGTGCAGGAGCTGGTGGACATGGTGGGCAACTGAATCCATTCGGCTTTGTCGCTGCAGTCAAAAAATTCTTTAATGGCACCATTATTTTGTCAGGCGCTATATCAAGTGGTGCAGATGTATTGGCAACGCAAATTATTGGAGCGGACTATGCTTATTTAGGCACTCGCTTTATTGCTTGTCATGAAGGAGATGCACCAGAGGCTTATAAAAACATGGTTATCGAAAGTACAACAGATGATGTTTTGTATACAGATGCCTTTAGTGGCGTGCCTGTCAATGTGCTAATTCCATCCTTAATAAAAGAAGGAATTGACCCGTCGACATTAACGCCAAAAGAGGCTATTGATTTAACACACCTTGTAAATGTGAAGGCTTGGCGTGATATTTGGTCGGCAGGACATGGTGTCACAACGATTGAAAAACGTGAGTCTGTGCGTGAAATTATTATGTCATTACATGAGGAATATGAAAGCGCAAAGCAACGATTGAATGTGGTACAGTCTTTGTAATCGCTGGAGGAGTGCCCTTTTAAGATATTAGGAAAAACAAAACGCACAATGCTGTTTAACCAACAATTGTGCGTTTTTGTATTGTCTTAGTTATGGAACTTTATTAATCGTGATTTAATGTTGCAGCGATTTCAGGTTGTTGTTCAACTCGACGTAGCATATTAAATGAGGCAATCGCAACTTCGACCTGTTCGTCCATCGGCTCTCTTGTTGTCAGTAGTTGTAACCATAGACCCGGATAGCCTAAATAGCGTAACAAAGGAATATTGCGGCATGCATTTGTTGCTTGTAGTACTTCAAATGATACCCCTAATACAACAGGAATTAATAAAATACGGTCTACAATTCGTAACCACAGCGGGTCTGTAGGTACGAAGAAATATAAAAACATACCAACGAACACAGTGAATAGCATAAAGCTACTACCGCATCGATAATGTAAACGAGATTGTGCTTGCACATTTTCCACAGTAATATCCATACCAGCTTCATAGCAATTAATGACCTTATGCTCGGCACCATGATATTGGAAAACGCGTTTAATAATTGGTGTTAAAGAAATAAAATATAGATAGGTAAGCAGTAGAAGAAGCTTAATGCCACTTTCGAGTAGCACTTGACCGACTTTCCCTTCTATCCATGGTGAGAATAAATCCGCAATAAACACTGGAATTAATGTAAATGCAAATTTACCGAATAGGAAAGAAAGAATCCCGACAACGGCTACGCCTAAAATCATTTGTAATTTTGAGCCGCTTTCTTCTACATTTTCGACTTCTTCGCCAGGTGTAACGTCATAACGGTCCCCTGAAAATTGCATATGACGTGAACCTAAACCTGCTGATTCAATAAGTGCAACAACCCCACGTACAAATGGAATTTTTTTAAGCTTTTGCAGGATTGGTTTTTGGACTTTTTTATAATGATAGTAATCAATGGAATCATCGTTACGGCGAATGGCAGTAATCGTATGTTCCTTCCCTCCGAACATCACACCCTCTAATTGTGCTTGTCCCCCGTATACAGGTGAATTGCTCAAGGCTAACACCACTCTCTTTATATATTTCAACTGTACCATTGTACTAAATTTAGCGAAAAACCTCTAGAGGTACGCATAGTAAATTTTCTTTATGGCTACACTTATCGTATAATTTTGCTTTTTTAGGAAGAGCGCTTATGTATTTCATTGCCATTGGCTAAAGACAGGACGTGTAAGCAATGTGCACGCTGCTTATTTATAGGAGGGGTAGCTTTGAAAGTAGGACTAATAACCGCTGCTGTTAATGCGATCGTGTTAGCATTATGTTTAAAAGGGCTTCATTTTTTTCATTTTATTCGTTGGAATCCAATAGGCTTCTATAAAAAATGGGAGTTGTTTGAAGATAGTTCTAAATTATTTCATTGGAGTTTTTTAACGTTAGCACTGTTTTTAGTCGGATTCTTTTTATATATGACGTTACGATATGTTCATATTATACCTGCAATCTTGACTTCATTTTTACTCGGACTTTTGGTAACAATCACATTGGAGTGGTTTGTTTTGGATTTACCGTTACAATCCTCATCTTTTAAAAAATTATCCATCCCTTTTATGGTCGTAGTGATTTGCCTTTTGCGCTTTTTACTTGAAACAGCTAATTTTCATTACAAAGAGCATACAGCACAAAAAGGAAATTAGTTGCTGTATGCAATTGGTATGATAAAATAAAAAACAAGTACATAGAAAGAGGCGAATACTGCGTGAAGTTATTATGTTTGAATGGACCAAACTTAAATCGACTGGGAAAGCGTGAGCCACATATTTATGGCCATGAAACACTAGACGATGTCAAAAATAATGTTCAAAATCTTGCGGCTTCTCTTGGTGCTACAGTCGAGTTTCGTCAATCGAATCACGAGGGTGTTCTTGTGGATTGGGTGCACGAGGCGGAAGATGAAAAGTATGATGGGATTATCTTTAATCCAGGTGCGTATACCCATACAAGTGTAGCATTACATGATGCAATTGCAGGAGTGACCGTACCGGTTATTGAAGTACATATTTCCAATATCCACAAACGTGAGGCATTTCGCCACCATTCTTATCTTGCCCCAGCCTGTCTAGGTCAAATTAGTGGACTTGGTACAAAAGGCTATGAACTAGCACTACGCACTTTTATTGAGAGGGAGAAATAATTATGTTGAAATTACAAAAGCTTCGTAAAATACTTCAAGAACAAAACATCGATGGCATTTTAATTACGAACGAGTATAACCGCCGCTATATGACAGGTTTTACTGGTACGGCTGGCGTAGCGATTGTGTCCCAAAATGATGCTGTGTTTATTACAGACTTCCGCTATACAGAGCAAGCAACTGCACAAATTAAGGATTACCGAATTGTGCAACATGAAGCAACACTCCTAGAAGAAATTGCAACACAAGTTAAAGCGATGGGTATTAAATTATTGGGCTTTGAGAAAGATTCTGTCAGCTATGGTACATATGAGTTGTATAAAAATGTAATTCAAGCTGATTTAGTGCCCGTTTCTGGATTAATTGAAAAAATTCGCTTGATTAAGACTGCACAAGAGATTAATATTATTAAGGTTGCGTGTGAAATTGCTGACCACGCATTTACACATATTTTAGACTACATCAAGCCAGGTAAAACAGAGCTTGACGTTTCGAATGAATTAGAATTTTTCATGCGACAACAAGGAGCAACACAGTCCTCTTTTGATACAATTGTAGCGTCTGGTCTTCGCTCGGCACTACCACATGGTGTTGCAACAAATAAAGTTATTGAAAAAGGCGACTTTGTCACACTTGATTTTGGTGCGCTATACAATGGCTATATTTCGGATATAACACGTACGGTGGCAGTTGGTGAGCCATCTGAAAAATTAGTAGAAATGTACAATACAGTCCTTGCGTCACAACTTTTAGCACTTGAAAAAGTTGGTCCTGGCTTAACAGGTATTCAAGCAGATGCCATTGCACGTGACTATTTAACAGAAAAAGGCTATGGTGAGGCATTTGGTCATTCATTAGGGCATGGGATTGGTCTTGAAGTACATGAAGGCCCTGGCCTATCGAAACGATCAAATACGGTTTTAGAGCCGGGAATGGCCGTGACGATTGAACCAGGTGTTTATGTACCGGGAGTCGGTGGAGTTCGTATCGAAGACGATATTTTGATCACTGAATCAGGTAATGAACTACTAACACATTCGACAAAAGAACTTATTATCTTATAAACAATGGAGGAACACAAATGATTTCAGTAAACGATTTCCGTACAGGTCTAACAATTATTGTTGATGGCCAATTATATCGCGTGTTAGATTTCCAACACGTTAAACCAGGTAAAGGTGCTGCATTCGTACGTTCTAAATTACGTAACCTTCGTAACGGTTCTGTGAATGAAAAAACATTCCGTGCTGGTGAAAAAGTAGAGAAAGCACAAATTGATAATCGTAAAATGCAATATTTATATGCTCAAGGTGATGAGCATGTATTTATGGATTTAGAGTCATATGAGCAAACTGAACTTGCTTCAGCTGCCATTGAATATGAATTGAAATTCCTAAAAGAAAATATGGAAGTACACATTCAATCTTACCAAGGTGAAATGCTAGGTGTAGAATTACCAAACACGGTTGAATTAGAAGTAACTGAAACAGAACCAGGTATTAAAGGTGATACTGCTTCAGGCGGTACAAAACCTGCTACACTTGAAACTGGTCTTATCGTGCAAGTTCCATTCTTCGTGAACCAAGGTGACAAGTTAGTGATTAACACTACTGAAGCATCTTACGTATCACGTGCATAAGTAATATTTTGTAAACCTACTCTTTCAAAAGGGTAGGTTTTTACTTTTTTTTAATACATATATCGAGTAAAGTACAAAAATATGTAAAAATAGAAGGAGGTCGGAAAGAGAAATAAGGTTTACAATAAAAGTAAGGAGTGAATGCAATGTTAAAAAAATTTGAAATGCACTATCCAATTATTCAAGCACCGATGGCGGGGGTTACTACACCAAAATTTGTTGCTGCCTGTGCGGAAGTTGGGATACTAGGCTCAATTGGAGCGGGCTATTTAGATGGTGAGCAGACAAGGAATTTTATTCAGGAAGTAAAAAAGCTTACGCAAAAGCCATTTGCCGTAAATTTATTTGTGCAAGAAGAGCCACGCATTGATATAGATGTTCTCCAAAAAGCACGTATGGCGCTACAGCCTTACTATGATGAGCTCGGATTATCACCAGTGCAAAGTGTGATGTCAAACGAAGTTTTTGAGGGGCAATTGCAAGCAGTTCTGGATGAGCAAGTAGCTGTGTGCTCGTTTACATTTGGTATACCATCTCCAGAAGTTATTCAACGTTTAAAGGATAAAAATATTTATGTGATCGGGACAGCTACTACGCTAGAAGAAGCCATTCAAGTTGAGCAGTCAGGTATGGATGCGGTTGTTTTACAAGGTGGTGAGGCAGGAGGGCATCGTGGCTCATTTACGAACCCCATGCAATTAATTGCCCGTGAAGATTTACTGCAACATGTAGTAGGCAACATAACAATCCCAATTATTGTTGCAGGGGGCATTGTTTCTCATGAAGATGTGCAGCGCGCACTAGCGGGTGGTGCACAGGCGGTACAAATAGGTACTGCATTATTAGTAGCTGATGAATGTGAAATATCACCATTGTATAAAAAGGCTATCTTGCAGTCGAAGCCACAACAGACGACGATTACGTATGCTTTTACTGGTAAAGCAGCGCGTGGCTTAACCAATCATTTTACAGAACATATGAAGGATGCTATTGTAGCACCGTATCCATTGCAACATCATTTAACCTCCACTATTCGTAAGGAAAGTGCAGCACAAGGCAATCCACAATATTTATCGATGTGGATGGGGGAAAACAGTCACTTAGTGCAACCCGGTACAGTGAAAAGTATTATTGAAAAATTAGTATAGGTGCCAGTCACTCAAACAATTCTAAATTGTTTGAGTGACTGGCACTGTTCTTTTTTTTTGGAGTGCGACATATATTGCTGTACACGAGGGGGCGTATGAATGGAATTACAAGACGTATTAAGAGTCGCTGGAGTGGGACTAGTAGTAGCGCTTCTTCATGTTTTCTTTGATCAAACAGGGAAGAAAGAATTTTCATTTTTCTTATTTTTTATTGCCTACTTATATATGACAGCAGAATTGCTCCGATTTTTACGTCTATTTTTCACTGAAATTTTAACATTCTTCCAGTGGTTAACCTCATCTGGGTAAGTAAATGGAAATTGTCATTGTTGCTGTTGTCATGCTGCTTTTATTGTTGCTTATAAAAGAAGTCATACAGCCACTCCACGCGCTAATTAGTGTAATGTTTTCTTTTTTGCTGTTCAGTTTTTTGTTTACGACACTCCTATTGCCTTTCGTCAAACAAATTCTCGATATGCTTTCATTTTTGCCTTATGCAAAAGCCATTGTAATGAGTGCTAGTCTTTTTTATGTAGGGCAATGGGTGTCGATGTTATTAGTGGAGCATAGCTATAAAGTTTTAGGTAGTATCGTTTTCGATGCAGTTAAAATTGTTATTTTACTGTATTGGTTTAAAGAATTTGTGGTTGTTTTACAGGGGGTGTCATCTATTTTACAAAGGTTAAACTAAGGGGCGAAGCCAGTGCAGGAGCAACTACTTTCGTTTTTCATCGATCCATTTTTTCTCTTGCTCAAGATGACGCTCATATTGTGTGGCTATGTCATCATTACGTTAATTGTCAACATGCTTTTACCAGAATTTGAAAAAGGGACAAGAATCCTTTTTTTTCTTATTGTGTTAGCCACGATTGGACCAGTAGTCGTTAACTCATTTCAACTTATTGATGAAATTGCACAAGGACTTTCTCATATATTCACAGCCTTTTATCCAATTCTTACTTCTAGTTTTTTGCTATCCAGTAGTATTACTGCAATTGCTTCTTGGCAGCCTTTTTTGCTTTTTTTTGTACAAGTCTTAACGATCATTAGTAGTAAATGGCTTATCCCAGGTGTACTCTTTGCCATTGTCTTTGATGTATGCAGTGTCATTGTCAAAGAAATATCTTTTACGAGAATTGCAGAATTAATTCGTTTTACTATTATGAGTATTGTTTCTGCGTCTGTTATTTGCTACATCATTTTAATGTCGGCAAGTGGTGTTGCTGCATTTAGTGTCAATAAGGCTGTTGCAGAGCCAGTGAAAAAGTTAATAGAAGAAAATATTCCAGTAGTCGGTTCTTTTATCGTAGATAGTTTTTCAATGTTTCAGCATATGACCCAATTTTCTACTTCAATTAGTAGTATAAGTGCTTTTATTGCCGTGATAACTGTATCGTTTATTCCGACAGTCCAGCTTGTGGTTAGTGCGTATTCATTAAAACTATTAGCCGCTATTTTAGAACCGATTGCTTTTGATGATATATGTAAATTACTTGATCATGTTAGTAAATCTCTCTTTACATTATGTGCAGTATCATTTCTAATTGCTTTTTCATTTATGTTTTCTTGTTTTTTCCTTATTGTTTTCGTGCAAGTGCTGGCAGGGGGGAGATAGATTGATTCTTTTATTGGCATTGCTCTTTATTTGTCAATTTTTCGTATTTCTGACGGATGATAAACAAATAATTTCACTAACAAAACTTGTCATTACGTTAGTATTTTTGCAATTGCTATTAAAGATTCCATTTATCAATTCATAGGAGGAAACAAGCGTACATACACTTGAAAAAGAGAAGATGAAAGGAGGCAATGTACAAGTGATGTGGAAAAGGCACGAAAAAAAACAACGTCATTTATCGTCTTAATGTTGATTGCTGCCTCCGTGGGAATTTTCATCGTGTTTCCTATGTATCAAACGAATTCATCAAATGAGCGAGTAACACCGAATACGA
This sequence comes from Lysinibacillus sphaericus, assembly GCF_002982115.1. Lineage (GTDB taxonomy): Bacteria > Bacillota > Bacilli > Bacillales_A > Planococcaceae > Lysinibacillus > Lysinibacillus sphaericus. The sequence goes on from NZ_CP019980.1 coordinate 1,809,215, forward strand.
ATGAAGAAAAACTTGAGCAAACGCTTAAGGCAATGCATGGTGTTGGGGAGGTTAAAGTATATTTTTATTATGGAGAGATGACAGATGCCAAGGATGAAAATAAACTATTTAGCCAGTATTTTCGAGGGACTGACCAAGGTACGAAAGATGTAACAGGAATGCTAATTGTTTCAGAAGGAGCATCAGATATATTTGTAAAAAATGAAATTCGTGCGGTCGTTAGTCAAGTGATGCAATTACCTATTCATCGAATTATTATTGTTCCAATGGAAAATAAGGAGGAAAAGTAAATGCGCGTACGTAGAAGAACAGTTTGGTTTATGACATTATTAAGTCTTGTAGCAGTTATTTCAGTTTATTATTTGGTGGATCCTGCAAAACAGTTTAATGGCTTAACGATTTTTACAGATGATACATTACAACAAACAGCAATTACAGGTGTTACAGATCAGGAAGCTACTAATAAGCAAGATGCAACCCAAGAAGTATTGTCTCCAAGTCATTTATTTGAAGAAATGCGTATGCAAGTAAATGATGAAAGAAGCCAATTACGTGAACAATTAACGCAAAAAATTGCGTCTGAAGAATATACAGCTGAAGAAAAAAATGAGGCTTTCAATGAAATCGATGGCTTGATTAAACAGGAATCGGCTGAAGCAATGCTTGAAATGTTGATTAAGTCTTTAGGCTATAATGATGCGTTTGTTAGAGCGGAAGGTGAAAAAGTTTCCGTAACGGTTATGGCAGAAGAATTATCAAAATCACAAGCAAATGAAATTATTTATTTAGTAAAAACAGAGTGGGAAGGCGCAAATGACGTTCAAGTTAAATTCAGTGCAAATAACTATTAAATAATAAAGAAAAAAAGGAATATTCTGTTTATTAATTAATCATTGTTATATATCAGCATAATGAAAAGGCTTTCGTTTAGTAAAAGAAAGCCTTTTATTTTGTTTATATTTACTTAATTTTCATTTTAGTGTTTCAAATTGTTTGAAAAAAATATAGAATAGTGATTGTAGTAGATTTTATTTCATAAGGAGAGTTAGAAATGTTCAAAATTCAAGAAATTCGTGAAATTATCAAATTAGTAGATTCTTCTTCAATCGACGAGTTCGTTTATGAAGTAGATGGCGCAAAGGTTAAATTAAAAAAGAATGGTGTTGTCGTAACTGAAACAGTAGCACCTAAAAAACAAGAAACAGCCCCTGTTGTACAACAAACTGCACCAGTAGCACCAGCAGCTCCAGCGAAAGCTGAAGAAGCACCAGCAGCTCCAGTAGCAGCACCTGCAAGCAACGACCCATCGTTACATAAAATTGTATCACCAATGGTTGGTACGTTCTATGCAGCTCCAAACCCAGATTCACCAGCATACGTAAAAGTTGGCGACAAAGTAGGCGATGAAACAATCGTTTGTATCGTAGAAGCGATGAAGCTTTTCAACGAAATCGAAGCTGAAGTTAAAGGTGAAATCGTTGAAGTACTTGCCAAAGATGGCGATTTAGTAGAATACGGTCAACCATTATTCCTTGTAAAAGCTGAGTAAGGAGTGCAAACCATGAAAAAAGTTTTAATCGCAAACCGCGGCGAAATCGCTGTTCGTATTATTCGTGCCTGTAAAGAATTAGGCATCAAATCGGTTGCTGTATATTCTGAAGCTGACGCAGATGCATTACATGTGAAGTTAGCAGACGAAGCATATTGCATCGGTCCAAAGCTATCTAAAGATTCTTATCTAAGCTTCCCAGCATTGTTAAGCGTTGCAGAAAAAACAGGAGCAGACGGTATCCACCCAGGTTACGGTTTCGTTTCTGAAAATGCTGATTTCGCTGAAGCATGTGAAAATGCGGGCATTAAATTCATTGGTCCTTCATCTGATTCCATCAAAATTATGGGGATTAAAGACGTTGCTCGTACAACAATGGAAGCAGCGGGCGTTCCACTTGTACCAGGTACTGGTATTGTTCCAGATATCGAAACAGGTAAAGAATGGGCTGCGAAAATTGGTTACCCAGTTATCATTAAAGCAACTGCTGGTGGTGGCGGTAAAGGTATCCGTGTAGCACGTACAGAAGAAGACCTTGTAAAAGGTATTGATATTACGCAAAAAGAGGCTGCTGCAGCATTCGGTAACCCTGGCGTATATTTAGAAAAATTCATTGAATACTTCCGTCACTGTGAAATTCAAGTGTTAGCTGATGGGTACGGTAATGTCGTACATTTAGGCGAACGTGACTGTACTGTTCAACGTCGTATGCAGAAATTAGTAGAGGAAGCTCCATCTCCTGCTCTATCTTCTGAACGCCGTGCAGAAATGGGTGCAGCAGCGGTGAAAGCAGCTCAAGCATGTAACTATGAAGGTGCTGGTACAATCGAGTTCATCTATGACTATCAAGAGGACAAGTTCTACTTCATGGAAATGAATACACGTATCCAAGTAGAACACCCTGTAACAGAAATGATTTCTGGTGTCGATCTTGTTCAACAACAATTAAAAATTGCATCAGGTGAGAAACTTCCATTCACACAAGATGATATTAAATTAAATGGTTGGGCAATTGAATGCCGCATTAACGCAGAGAATGCATACAAAAACTTTATGCCATCAGCCGGTACTGTAGATACTTATGTAACACCAGGTGGCTATGGTGTACGTATTGACTCTGCTGTCTATGCAGGTTACACAATTCCTCCATATTACGATTCAATGGTAGCAAAACTGATTGTTCATGCGGATACGCGTGAAGAAGCAATTGCGAAAATGAATCGTGCGCTAGGTGAATTTGAAGTAGCTGGTCCTGGTATCAATACGACAATCCCATTCCACCAAGCATTAATGAACAACGACGTCTTCAAATCTGCGAAATTCAACACGAAATTCTTGGAAGAAAATGACGTATTAGGAACAAGTAAGAAATAATTAACAAACGATGAAATAGAATCGAATATCTATTTCTTAAACCTTCTGGCTTTTAGTAGTCAGAAGGTTTTTTATTTAGTAGATGTCTATTTTTTGTTTTATGTTAACATTGTAAATAAATTGAAAAGAGAGGAGAAGATATGGTTATGTATAATTTTGAAGAATACGATGACCCGATTTTATATGACATAGAAAATGAGAGCTATTTGGCAGAATTGCCCTTTTTGTTAAAGTGGGCGTCAACTACACAAGGAACAATCATTGACTTAGCTTGTGGAACGGGGAGACTGACGATTCCACTTTCTAAAAATGGTTATCAAATGATAGGAGTAGACATCCATAAAGGTATGTTAAATGAAGCAAAGAAAAAATCAGCGGATTTTGATTTGCCGATTAAATGGGTGGAACAAGATTGTACAAAATTGCAATTACCAACGAAAAGTCATTTCATTTATTCAGTTGGGAATTCATTTCAACATTTTTTGACGAACAATGCGCAAGATAGTTTACTTTCTTCAGTGAATAAACATTTGGAAATGGGAGGCATCTTCATTTTTGGTACGAGGTTTCCTAGCGCAGAGGAATTACTTCAACCAAGTACGGAAGAATATTGGAGAACGTATACTGATCGCGATTCGCTTCATATTGTTGATGTCTATACAATTAGTCATTATGATGCTTTAAGTCAAATCCAACACTATACAACAATTAGAAAGTATAAAAATAGTGAAGGTCAAATGGTGGATGAAAAGAGCACAAAGATAAGCTTAAGATATGTATATCCAAAAGAAATGGAACGGATTTTATTGTACAACGGTTTTGAAATTGTAGATGTATTTCAGGACTGGAAAGAAACCGTTGCTACGAATGACAGTTACGAGTTAATCTATGTTTGTAAAAAAATAAGCAACTGAAAAGTTTGAAGGTTTTTTATAGATACGCTATTGACAGAACGGAAGAACTATCAAAAAGAACTTGCGTATAAGGATATCCAATAACGCAAGTTCATCATTACAAGCGTAAAAAATTTTATAGATTACTAACTAAGAAAAAATTCAACAACCCACCTACAATTGAAACAACAATAATACTCCATGCATATTTCTTACGTTGTTTGACGCCTACTATGCCCATAATAACCCCTAATAATGGTGATAATAATAAACCGATGATATAAGCAAAAATATTGTAGGTTTTATAACCATAAAGTTCGTTTTTCTCAATTGTTTCATTATCCATCTTCAATCCCCCACCATAAAACATCTGGAATATTTTTCAATCATAAAGCAATTGTAGCACGAAGGCAGTGTAAGGTGTAGATAGAATCGTTAAGATATCGATAGGATAAAACTTGTGTTATTAGCAGTCAACAATAAAAAGCCCATTGAAAGCAAAATAGAAGCCGGTGATTAACTTTCAATGTCTAATCAACAAGGAAGAAAATTCTAGGATTACTTGTATGTAAAAAAAATGAAAACGTCTTTTCTAAGCCAAACCTTCCTTTTTATAGTATAATAAGCATAACAACAGCATTTGCTTGCGATGTGTAAGGGAAAGGATGATATTTGTATGGCAGAGAAAGTAGGACAATCTTTCGTACAACCAACACCTTCTGGTAAAGAAGAGCTTGGGAAAATTGAAGTAGCTGCAGAAGTAATTGAAATTGTAGCTGGAATCGCAGTAAACGAGGTAGAGGGTATCGCAGCAACGCGTGGTAATATAGCAACTGGCGTCGTTGAACGCTTCGGTAAGAAAGTACACAATAAGGGCATAAAATCTGGTGTAACAGAACATGGGAAAATTACCATTGATGTATTTTGTTCTGTAAAATATGGCTATTCAATTCCGAAAGTGGCAAAGGATGTACAAACGCAAATTCGCCAAGCAATTTTAAATATGACTGCACTTGAAACAGCAGAGGTGAATGTCCATATTACAGGTATTCACTTCGAAAAAGAGGAAACAGTAGTACCAGAATAAAAAAAGAGGAGCTGCCATCTTGGTGATATTTCACCATAGAAGGCAACTCCTTTTTAAATTGGTTAAAAGGTTTTATAGCGCGATATCTTTTGGTTTCTTCCAGAACAGTGCAAGTATTACGCCGAAAACTAACACGATGGTAGCAAAGTAATATGGATAATTTAAGTCAATGTCGAATAATATTCCCCCAATAATTGGTCCGAATATATTTCCGAGACTTGTAAACATAGAGTTCATGCCCCCAACAAAGCCCTGCTCATTTCCTGCGATTTTTGATAAATAGGACGTAACAGCAGGACGAATTAAATCGAAGCCGACAAAAATAAAGAATGTCACAAATAATATTGCGAAATAATGATTAACGATTGTCATGGCAAAAGTCAGCGTGGCAGACAGAATGAGGGAGTATCGAATAACATTAATCTCGCCCATTTTCTTCGTAAGCCAGTCAAACAATAGTAATTGGGCAATGGCACCAATAATACCACTACCGGTAATGATAATAGCAATATCAGATGGTGTAAATGCAAATTTATGATCAACGAATAAACTAAAGAGTGATTCGAATGCTGCAAGACCAAATGAAAGGACAAAAATAAGCACAAATGCAATGAAATACAAAGGGCTAAAAATTCGTTTCGCACTGCTGAAAATAGAAGATGCGGCTTCTGTATCATCCGTAGCACGTGTCGGTTCTTTTAAAAATGTGAGCGATAATAACGCTGCTACGAAACCGAGAACACCGGCAGCGAAGAAAGGTAAACGTGTACCGTATTCTGCTAAAAATCCACCGAGCCCTGGTCCTATAATAAAGCCAGTACTAATAGCTGCACTCATATAGCCAAGTGCTTTCGGACGTTGCGCCATTGTTGTAATATCAGCAATAAATGCTGTTACTGCGGGCATAATAAAAGCAGCACTTACACCACCAAGCATGCGCGATAAAAATAAAATTTCAATGGAACGGCCCATCCCAAATAATAGCTCTGAAAGGCCAAAAATAAATAGACCAACAACAATCATGATTTTTCGGCCAATACGGTCCACCAGTTTCCCTGCAATTGGCGATACAATCAGTTGTGTTATGGCAAATGCTGCCACCATATAGCCAACGACAGAGCCTGTAATATTAAGCTCGTTCATAATAGTTGGTAATACCGGGATAACCAATCCTATTCCTAAAAAGGCGATAAAGAGATTGGCTAATAAAATAGTTAATGTTATAGCTTGATTCTTGTTCATTTTTCTCTCCTTCAACAGTTCACGATACACGAGATTCATAATCTACTAGAATATTTTCCATCTAATACAATAAACCCTATAGTTACTATAGGGTCAAAAGATTTGTTTTTATTTTTTTAGTGTGGAAGTAAAACGGCATAGTTATGCAATGCACTAGAATTATTCTTACTTAAATGAGGAAGGTGATTAAAGCGTCGTACTTTGTCTGATTTTTAATTCTACAATAAACTTCTTTTCCTGCTCATCAGTTAAGGTTGCTGGCATATATAATTCGTAAACGGTGGATTCAAATGCTGTTTGTTGCGCATCTACATATTTTTTAAGTTTTTCGTAAAAGGAAAAATACGTATCGGGGTGATAAATAAAAGCAATGCAAGCATACTTACCTGCTGGTACAATGGTTTGTTTCATATTCGTTGTCAGTTTAGAAAATCTACGTTCCGTTAATAGTGGAGTGAAAATCGCATCATAAAAAATGTCATTTACATCTTTGTAATGAGCGAGCGGATAAATACATCCATAGCGACTATTTAAGACACTTCCTTCATTCTCGATAATTTTTGTTAAAATGCTGTAGTATGTATTGGTGCTAGAAGTGGGTGTCAGTTCAGTCGTAGTCACTTGTAATATTGGCATTTCTTCTTCAAAACGCGTGTAAACTTCGCCGAAGATGGGGATGTCAATTTGCTCTTGCATTTGCTTTTTTGTTTTCAACAGCGTGTATCTTACTTCATTCAGACGTGAAATTTTTTCTTCCAACCGTTGTTCTTGTTGTTCTAAAAAAACAAGCAGCTCTTCAGGCGTTAGCATAAGCGCCTTTTTAATGTCTTCAAGTGATGTCCCGATATATTTTAGTGACTTAATGATATCTAAGTAAAAAATCTGACTGTCTTTATAATAGCGGTAATTGCTAGCGGAATCAGTATAAGCAGGCTTAAACAAGTCAATTTGGTCGTAGTAACGAAGGGTCTGCACAGAAAGGTTTGCTAATTTTGCAACTTCCCCGATTGTATAATAATGTTCTTTCATCTGTTTTCCTCCACTAGTAAAAAATGTTGCGTTTGTGTCAAACTCTCGCTAAAGAAAGTGTATTTTTTTATTATAGCATTCAGCAAAGAAATGGCTCGATAAGATTGCATCCTATTATAAAAAGTTTCCGTTATATATTGTAAGAAGGTCCACAAGTTAAAAATAAGGTAGCACTACATTTTTAACATTTCAACAAATTAGAAGTTAAAATAAGTAGAAAGTTGCTTGAAAAAGGTTTCAGATTATTGAAAACTTGCTTGAATCCGTGTTTCTCGTACGAATTTATGCTATTATAAACCTTAATGCCACTTAAGAAGGAGAGCTTTACATGAAACGACATGAAGCACGTGAAAAAGCGTTGCAAGTTTTGTTTCAGCTAGACAATACAGATCTTACAGTCGAAGAAGCAAAAGCACATATTAAAGGTCAACCGACAAATGCTTTCTACGAAAAGATTGTAAATGGAACAGCTGAACATTTAGAGGAAATTGATGCGGCATTAACGCAGCATCTAGAAAAGTGGTCACTTGCCCGTCTGCCAAAAATTGAGAGAACAGTTTTACGACTAGCTGTATACGAGCTTTTATACATGCAAGAAACACCAAAAAGAGTAGTACTTAATGAAGCAATCGAGTTATGCAAAACATTTGGAGACGATAAATCGTCAAAATTTGTTAATGGCGTACTTTCTAAATTTACAGAACAATAAAAATGTGTTGAATTGGAAGGAGTAACTAAGGTTTATGTCAAGTGCAATTATTAATGGTAAAGAGATTGGTCAAGAAATTCGTAGTTCAGTAGCCGAGCGAGTAGCTCGTTTAAAGGAGCAAGGTTTAATTCCAGGCTTAGCGGTTGTTCTAGTTGGGGACAACCAAGCTTCAGCTACATATGTGAGAAATAAGCAAAAATCTTGTGAAGCAATTGGGATGTTTTCAGAGTTAATTAAACTGCCAGAGGAAACGACACAAGAAGAGCTGTTAGTGCAAATTGAATTATTAAATAATCGTGAAGATATTCACGGGATTTTAGTACAATTACCACTGCCTAAACATATTGATGAGGACACAGTTATTGCGACAATCGCTGTTGAAAAAGACGTAGATGGCTTCTCGCCAGTTAGCGTTGGGAAAATGATGCTTGGCCAGGAAACATTTTTACCATGTACTCCGTTTGGCGTGATGAAGCTTCTTGAATATTCAGGAATTGAAATCGCTGGAAAGCATGCAGTCATTGTAGGTAGAAGTCATATTGTAGGGAAACCAATGGGACAACTATTGCTACAAAAAGATGCGACGGTGACATACACGCATTCAAAAACACCAGATTTACCTTCATTCACAAAACAAGCGGATATTTTAATTGCAGCTGTGGGGCGTGCGAACTTTATTACAAAAGAGCATGTGAAAGAAGGTGCTGTTGTTATTGATGTCGGCATTAACCGCGATGAAAACAACAAGCTATGCGGGGACGTAAACTTTGCAGAGGTTGACGGTATCGCATCTCACATTACACCAGTTCCAGGCGGTGTCGGCCCGATGACAATCACGATGTTACTCTTCAACACAGTGCAAGCGGCAGAAACAAAGCTTGCGAATAAAATGAAGTAATTACTTACAATAGAATTTCGTTTGCTTAGAGAGCCATCTCATTACTTTTGAGGTGGCTCTCTTTTTGCAAGTACATCGTGTGCGGATAAAATATTGCAAGAATCGCCACTAAAAAGGACACATAGTAGCCACTTTCATCCGAGCCAAGTTTGGAATAAATATGTTACAGTAATGTTTTAAAATAGGATGAAAGACAGACGTTTTTTTCTTGTGAAACTGTATTTTTACACGTCAGGCGCGACAAAAAATGTTATGATAAGTGTAGTTTTGTGAAAAACTTGATTTTAGTAAAGGAGCCGAAAATAATGTCATCAGCTTCTTATTTAACTGTAAAAGCGTTAACGAAATATATTAAACGAAAATTCGATGCAGATCCACATCTTCGCGAAGTTTATGTCAAAGGGGAATTATCGAATGTTAAAGTACACCAATCTGGGCATATTTACTTTACGTTAAAGGATGATGGCGCACGGATTGCAGCTACGATGTTTAAAGCTGCAGCAACAAAATTAGCATTCGAGCCTAAAGAGGGTATGCAAGTATTTATCCGAGGAGATGTAAACGTTTACGAAGGCTATGGTACATATCAATTATATGTGCAGGAAATGCAACCAGATGGAATCGGAAGCCTGTTTGTTGCTTTTAATCAACTGAAAGAACAGCTTCAAAAAGAAGGGCTTTTTAAACCAGAATGGAAACAGCCAATTCCAAAGTTTCCTGAAAAAATAGGTGTTTTAACATCCACTACTGGAGCCGCGATTCGAGATATTTGTACAACCTTAAAGCGACGGTATCCGCTTGCTGAAATTCTCATTTATCCGACCCTTGTACAAGGGGCACAAGCAGCACCAAGCATCGTACACAATATTGAACGCGCTAATCAAGATGCTGTTTGTGACGTCTTGTTAGTAGGACGGGGTGGAGGATCAATTGAAGATTTATGGGCGTTTAATGAGGAAGCTGTAGCACGTGCTATTTTTGATAGTCGGATTCCAATTATTAGCGCAGTAGGGCACGAAACGGATACGACGATTGCCGATTATGTAGCAGATTTACGTGCACCGACACCGACTGCTGCTGCTGAAATGGCAGTTCCTGACCAGCAAGAATTGTATCAACGAGTGTTGACTCAAAAATCGCAGCTTCACCAAATCGTGAGGGCGCAACTTATAACGGAGCGACAACGTCTAAATAAGCTACAACAGTCCTATCCTTTATCGATGCCAGAAAGATTGTATCGTCCGTTTACCGAACGGCTAGCACAGCTTGAAACAACTTTACAAAAAGCGATGCAAGTGGATTTGATGAAAAAAGAAGCACAACTTCAAAAATTGCATAGCGCAGTAGAGCAGCAATCACCAAAAAAAGCGCTCGTTTTTCATCAAAGGGAATTAGAACAGCGCATTCAACAGCTAACACGTTCTGCAACACATTACGTAACAAAGCAAAAACAACAATTTGAGGCATCTGTAAGAACACTCGAAGCATTAAATCCGCTTGCTATTTTAACAAGAGGATTCACAGTCGCATATAAAGATGACAAAGTGTTGAAATCGTCTACTGACTTAAAGCGGCAAGATCAACTAACATTGGCCTTCCACGATGGGAAAGTAATAGCCGAAGTGACAAATGTCTTGCCAAATAGTAAGGAGGAATAGCAATGGCGAAGAAACAACAAACATTCGCAGAAGCAATGACGGCACTTGAAGAAATAGTCCGCCAATTAGAGCAGGGTGATGTGCCATTAGAAAATGCTATTGATTTATATAAGCAGGGCATGGAGCTTTCACAGTTTTGCCATAGTAAACTACAGCATGCCGAGGAACAGTTAATTTCAATTGTTCAAGAAACAGGCGAAACAACAGTATTTGATCCGCTAAAGGGAGAGAACTAGTTAAAATGAACGAACAATTAAAACATTTTATTCAGAGCAACACACCACAAGTGGAGGCTGAGATGTTTGCACTTGTTGAGAAAATTGACGCACCAGCTCATTTAAAAGAGTCGATGCTATATTCATTAAAGGCAGGAGGCAAACGTATTCGCCCACTGTTTGTATTAGCAGTTTTAGAAATCTACGGTAAAGACCTAAAAGCAGGGCTTACAGTCGGTGCTGTTATTGAAATGATTCATACGTATTCTTTAATTCACGATGATTTACCGAGCATGGATAACGATGATTTCCGTCGTGGCAAACCAACTAACCATAAAGTGTTTGGTGATGCCCTTGCAACACTTGCAGGCGATGCGTTAAATACGCTAGCGTTTGGCATTTTAGCGCGCATGGATCTTTCAGCGGAGCAACGAATAGAACTTGTCAATCTTCTAAGCGTAGCAGCAGGTGCTGAAGGGATGGTTGGCGGTCAAGTGCTCGATATGGAAGGTGAGCAACGTCAACTAAGCCTAACGGAACTAGAACATGTACATGTCAATAAAACAGGTGCACTTTTACGATTTAGTATTGAATCGGGTGCAGTATTAGCCAATGCTTCTCAAGAAGACCGTGCTACTTTAAAAGAATATGCGCATCATATTGGGCTGGCATTCCAAATCCAAGACGACATTTTAGATATTGAAGGCACAACAGAGGAATTAGGCAAAACAGCAGGGAAGGATGTAGCGAGCGATAAAAGCACATATCCTGCATTACTAACGTTAGCTGGAGCCAAAGAAAAACTTGCTGACCATTATCAGCTAGCTATTGCAGCACTGGATAACTTACAAGTAGATGTCAGCTTACTGCGTGAGTTTGCGGCCTATATTGTTCATCGTAAAAACTAAGAGAAAAAATGGGCGTTAAAGGGAAAGAATATGCTAGAATAGGTGAGGACGTTTGCCAAGAGGCAAACAATAAGTGTTCGTACTTTTAGCATATGGATAACACTGTTATAATGGTGGAAACACGATTGCGGTGAATAATTTATTGAAAAGGTGTGTGAGAAAGGTGGATTTAAACAAGATTTCTAGTCCATCCTTTTTAAAAAACTTAGATAAGAGAGAGCTTGAACAACTTGCAAAAGAAATTCGAACTTTCTTAATTGAAAAATGTTCTGTCACAGGTGGTCATATCGGACCGAACCTGGGTGTTGTGGAGCTGACAATTATGCTTCATAAAATGTTTGACAGTCCAAAAGATAAGTTTTTATGGGATGTTGGCCACCAAGCTTACGTGCATAAAATTTTGACAGGTCGTGCGAGTCAATTTGACACTTTGCGTCAGTTCAAAGGGCTTTGTGGTTTTCCAAAGCTTGTGGAGAGTGAACATGATGAATGGGAAACGGGTCATAGCTCGACATCGTTGTCAGCAGCCATGGGTATGGCAGCAGCACGTGATATTAAAAACGAAAAAAACTTCGTCGTACCGATTATTGGGGACGGAGCTTTAACTGGCGGTATGGCGCTTGAGGCATTAAATCATATAGGGCATGCAAAAACTAATATGATTGTCATCTTAAATGACAACGAAATGTCCATAGCACCGAATGTTGGCGCATTACACAACGTATTAGGTCGCTTACGAACTGCCAAAGAATACTCAAAAGCCAAAGAAGAATTAGAATCGTTAATTAATAAAATTCCGGTTTTAGGTGGGAAGCTAGCTTCAACTGCTGAACGCTTGAAAGACAGTTTGAAATATCTAGTCGTTTCTGGTGTCTTCTTTGAGGAATTAGGCTTTAAATATTTAGGGCCAATTGATGGTCACGACTTTGAGGCGCTTGAAACGACTTTATCCTATGCTAAAAAAGTAAAAGGCCCAGTGCTTGTGCATGTCATTACGAAAAAAGGAAAAGGCTACAAACCAGCAGAAGACGATACAATCGGGAATTGGCATGGGACAGGGCCATATAAAATGGAGACAGGTGCCTTTGTTAAATCTGAAACAAAAGGTCCTGCGTGGAGTAGTTTAATCGCTGAAACTGTTCGTAAAATTGCACATGAAGATGAACGCATTGTGACGATTACGCCAGCGATGCCTGTTGGCTCAAAATTGCAAGGGATTCAAAAAGACTTTCCTAAACGCTTTTTTGATGTCGGCATAGCTGAACAACATGCCGCAACGATGGCTGCAGGTCTTGCTACTCAAAAAATGAAGCCGTTTTTAGCGATTTATTCAACGTTTTTACAGCGTGCATATGACCAAGTTCTACATGATATTGCGCGTCCAAATTTAAACGTTTTCATTGGGATTGATCGTGCTGGCTTAGTTGGTGCAGATGGTGAAACACACCAAGGCGTCTTTGATATAGCATTCCTTCGACATATTCCCAATATGACGATTATGATGCCAAAGGATGAGAATGAAGGTCAACATATGGTGAAAACAGCCATTGATTATAACGGCGGACCGATTGCCCTTCGTTATCCACGTGGAAATGGGATAGGCGTCCCACTCGATGAGGAGCTTATGGCTTTACCAATAGGTAGTTGGGAAGTGCTACGTGAGGGGAAAGATGCGACGATATTAACATTCGGCACAACTATTCCAATGGCAATGGAAGCAGCGCATATGCTCGCGCAACAAGGCGTAGAAATTGAAGTGGTGAATGCTCGCTTTATTAAGCCGATGGATGAGGACATGCTGCATCGTATATTTACTAGCAATAAACCAGTGCTAACGATTGAAGAAGCGGTATTACAGGGGGGCTTTGGTAGTGGCGTCTTGGAATTTGCACACGACCATAGTTATTTCACTGCAATCATTGATCGAATGGGTATTCCAGATCAATTTATTGAGCATGGAAACGTAGACCAACTGCTAGCGGAAATCCATATGACAGCAGAAGATACAGTAGCACGTATGCAAGTGTTACTACAACAAAAACAGCAAGTAGGTTTGAACAAATAATGACAAAACAACCGAAAGAACGTGTAGACATTTTACTTGTAGAGCGTGGGCTCTGTGAGACGCGCGAGAAGGCAAAACGGTCCATTATGGCGGGTCTTGTCTTTTCTAATGAAATACGCATCGACAAAGCAGGAGAAAAAATTGCAATCGATGCACCGCTGCAAGTAAAAGGGTCAGATTTAAAATATGTGAGCCGTGGTGGCTTGAAACTAGAAAAAGCTTTGCAAATTTTTGATATGTCTGTAGAGGGGAAGCTGATGCTTGATATCGGCTCCTCTACAGGTGGTTTTACAGATTGTGCATTACAAAATGGTGCGCGACATTGTTATGCCTTAGATGTTGGCTCCAATCAGCTTGCGTGGAAAATTCGTTCAGATGAACGTGTAACAGTTATGGAAAAAACGAATTTCCGCTATACAACAGCGGCAGATTTAACGGAAGGTTTACCAGAGTTTGCTACAATCGATGTGAGCTTTATTTCACTATCATTGATTTTACCGGTACTAAAAACGGTTTTAATGCCAGGTGGGGATGTCATGGCGCTTGTTAAACCACAGTTTGAAGCAGGTAAAGAGAATGTTGGTAAAAAGGGTATCGTCCGTGATAAAAAAGTCCATCTCGATGTTCTAGAAAAAACCGCTGCTATGGCAACGGAGGTCGGCTTTGTTGTGAAGGATGCTTCTTTTTCGCCGATTACTGGCGGTGAGGGGAATATTGAATTTTTATTCCATTTAGTGAATCCTATAGGGGATGAAAGTATTCCACCATATACAGCTTTTAATGCACTCGTTGAAGAAGCGCATAGTGCACTAAAATAACACGTGCTCATTAAGTAGAGCCGTGTTTTTTCTTGTGCTTTTATGCTGAAAATGGTAGTGTAATTATACAAATATTTAACTATTTATAAGAGGTGAACGATATGAATAAAGGGCAAAGACATATACGGATTCGTGATATTATTGCAAATCATGAAATTGAAACACAAGATGATTTAGTCGATTTTTTAAAGGATGCAGGCTATAATGTGACACAAGCAACGGTCTCACGTGATATTAAAGAACTGCACTTAGTAAAAGTACCTTTGCAGGATGGACGCTATAAATATAGCTTACCCGCAGACCAACGATTCAATCCAGTACAAAAATTACATCGTGCATTAGCGGATGCTTTTGTGAGCATTGACGGAGCATCCCATTTCTTAGTAATGAAAGCACTCCCAGGTAATGCAAATGCTATTGCGTCATTACTGGATCATTTAGATTGGCCTGAAATTTTAGGTACGATTTCAGGGGATGATACTATTTTAATTATTTGTCGCGATGAAGCCGAGCGAGAAAATACAAAAAATCGCTTATTGGACATGCTATAAGAAAGAAACAAAAATCCAAAGGTTAACAGTTGCTTGCCTGTTTTAAAAAAAGCGGTCATTTTGCATCTGATAGCACGAGATATAATAGCAGTTGAATTTAATTCAGAGGTGACAATTTGTGTTAAGAGAGCTTAGTATTCGAAATTTTGCCATCATCGAGGATTTAACGGTTAGTTTTTCGGATGGTTTAACTGTACTAACAGGAGAAACTGGTGCTGGGAAATCCATTATTATTGATGCGGTACATTTACTTGCTGGTGGTAGAGGCAATTCAGAATTTATTCGTCATGGTGCTAAAAAAGCAGAGTTAGGCGGGTTGTTTCAAATTTCAAGCACTGCACATCCTGTATACAAGAAATTGGAGGAAGCAGGCATTGAAATAGAAGAAGATTCTATTATTTTACGCCGCGATTTAAATGACTCTGGTAAAAGTGTTTGTCGGGTAAATGGCAAATTGGTCCCTTTATCGGTTTTACGAGATATTGGTGCAAGTTTAATTGATATACATGGCCAACATGAAAATCAAGAACTAATGGATGAAAAACAACATATTCATTTATTGGATCAATTTGCAGAAGAGCAACTATCACCGATTCTTGAACAATATAGTATTCAATATAACGAATATCGGGCATTAAAAAAAGAATTAGCCACCATTTCTATTGATGAGCAGTTAATGGCGCAACGCATTGATTTGTACCAATTCCAAATGAAAGAATTGGAAGATGCAAATTTAAAGCTTGGTGAAGAAGATGAGCTGTTAGATGAACGTCGTCGTCTAATGAACTTTAATAAAATTTTCGAACGCTCGAGTGCTGCCTATGAAGCAATTCAGGGAGAGACAAAAGGGCTTGACTGGATCGGTACAGCGATGGGCGCATTAGATGATGCGGCGGTCATCGATGAACAGTTTAAAGAGGCATCTGAGTCGGTAACAACTGCTTTTTACGCTTTACAGGATGCCGCCTATCAGGTAAAAAATGTATTAGACGAGTTAGAATTTGATCCTGCGCGATTAAATGAAGTGGAGCAACGCTTGGCACTTTTCCAAAACTTAAAGCGCAAATACGGCTCCACTGTTGAAGAAATGCTCGCCTATTATGAGAAGATTAAAACAGAGCTTAGTGAGCTTTTGAATCGTGATGAAATATTGCAATTAAAAGAACGAAAAGTACTTGAAATGGAAGTAGTATTAAGTGAATTTGCTGAAAAACTTTCGCATGTTCGAAAAGCAGCAGCCAATGATTTAAGCGAGGCTATTATGGCAGAGCTACGTGAATTACATATGGAAAAAGCAAAATTTATTGTAAATTTTGATGCTTTACCTTACTTTGATGTCAATGGTAAAGACCAAGTGATCTTTTATATTTCAACGAATGTCGGGGAACCACCGAAATCTTTACCGAAAATTGCTTCAGGTGGGGAATTGTCGCGTATGATGTTAGCATTAAAAACGATTTTTTCTTCTTCCAATGGTGTAACATCCATTATTTTTGACGAAGTGGATACTGGCGTAAGCGGTCGCGTAGCGCAAGCAATCGCTGAAAAAATTGCAGCTATTTCTGTTAATTCTCAAGTTTTGTGTATTTCGCATTTACCTCAAGTGGCGGCGATGGCTGACCATCATTACTTCATTAAAAAAGAGGTTGAACATGATCGGACATTTACTTCTTTAGCAGAAATCGATACAGATGCTCGTATTGAAGAAGTGAGCAGAATGATGTCAGGTGCAGAAATTACCGATTTAACTTTACAGCATGCGACAGAATTGTTAAAGATGGCAAACGAACGAAAAAAACAAATGCGCTAAATTAATAAGAAAATCCAGAGGCAATCCAATGTTTCTGGGTTTTTTTCATTTTGCACAAATATTTACCGCTTATAAGAACCGCACAACAACACATAGTATAAAGACAAAATTCAAAAGGAGGTGTCGTATGAATCGTCGTTGGCGTCAATTTGTCATTTTGCCTATGCTCATCGTTTTGTTATTTATGCCCATTCAGGCTTTTGCGGCCAAAAAATTAATACCGATGGGTGAAGCAATTGGAATTCAGCTTCAATTATCACATGTCTTTGTTGCGCATGATGTGTTATTAGCTTCCAATCAGTGGATGAAAGGAGGCGCCGTTATCGAAAAAATAAATGATACAACGGTAAAAACACTTGCTGATGCCAAGCAAGCCATTGCTCGCCATGGGCAACAAAAATGGACGATAAAAAGTGAAGGTAAAGCATTAACAGTTGACTTACAAAAGCAAGAAGCAGAACATGTCATCTCTTTTTTAAAGGATGAAACAGATGGAGTAGGGACATTGACATACATTGATCCAGAGACATTAAATTACGGAGCATTAGGCCACCAGATTGTCGACTCAACTCTCCAAGAAGCACCTGTCTTCCGAGCAGGCTCCATTTTCTTAGCATCCATTCATCAAATCCGTAAAAGCCTACCTGGTCAACCCGGCTATAAAATTTCCTCCATTGAAAAACATCAGGAACGATTAGGGAGTATTGATAAAAATACGGTTTATGGAATTTTTGGCCGATGGGAAGATAGCTATCAACAAAGATTGCCCAAAGCCATCGAAATTATGCATGCAAAAGATATAAAATTGGGGAAGGCTGAAATTTATACAGCTATTGAAGGAAGTAAAGTCGAAACATTTTCCATTGAAATTACAAAAGTTGAAAATGAACGGCTTGAATTTATCGTTTCTGACGAAAAGCTTATTGAAAAAACAGGTGGCATTTTACAAGGTATGAGTGGTAGTCCCATCATACAAGATGGTCGTTTCGTTGGTGCTGTCACACATATGTTTGTTGAGGAGCCGAAAAAAGGGGCTGCTATTACAGTGGCAGAAATGTTAAGAAAATCTTCATAAATTGGATGGAGCTGCTTCTGGTAGCTCCGTTCTTTCATGGGTAAAATAGTATATTTTAGCTCTTTCCCCAAGTATTTCATGGTTTTTGTGAACACTTTAGCGATACTTAAAAAAAAGTGTAGTTTTATCAGCATTTTTTCACTAAAATAAGTGATAAGTGTATTCGACAATTTGCTGTTAAGTATCGTAACTTGTCGAGAAAAAAAGAAAGTATCGGACTACATACTCATTTTTGGAAATTGAAAAGGTTTTTAACCCAAAAATGTCGAAAATTCCACAGTGTGTCAAAAAGACATTAGGGGTAACGGTTTTATGCTTTGAACAGTCAAAGCAAAGTCCAGAAGGAGGAATGGAAATGACAAAGGTAAAAGTGGCGATAGCAGATGATAATCGAGAATTATTAAAAACAATGGAGCATTATTTTCAAGGACATCCCGAAATTGAAATAATTGCAACGGCCTCGAATGGGAAAGTATGTCTTCAAATGCTTGAAGAATACACACCTGATATTTTATTACTGGATATAATTATGCCTCATCTAGATGGATTAGCAGTATTGGAAGCGATGTATCAAAATGATCGTATGTCTTCGATACAAGTCATTATGCTCACAGCATTTGGTCAAGAAGATGTAATGAAACAGGCAGTGGATTTAGGAGCATCGTACTTTATGCTAAAACCATTTGAATTCGACCAGCTTGTCCAAAAAATATTACATTGTGCTGGCCAAAAGGCTTCTATACCGAAAAAGGCGAGTGTATTACAGCCGACAACTCCTCAAAAATTAAATCAGCATCAGCTTGATAGCACCATTACAGCGATTATTAAAGAAATTGGCGTACCTGCTCATATTAAAGGTTACTCGTATTTACGGGAAGCGATACAAATGGTGTTTGAAGATATCGAGTTATTAGGGTCTGTGACTAAAATTCTTTATCCAGAAATAGCAAAGAAATTCAATACAACACCGTCACGTGTAGAACGTGCAATTCGTCATGCCATTGAAGTCGCATGGAATCGTGGCAATTACGAGTCCATTTCGTCGATGTTTGGCTACACCGTACACCACTTAAAGTCGAAACCGACAAATAGCGAATTTATCGCCATGATTGCGGACAAGATTCGTATTGATATGATGGCGAGTTAATTAACAGTTATAACAGCTTACAGGACTTATTTAGAGAGATTTTTTAAAAATTTATAAAGTAGCTAATGCAAGTCATTACATTAAACTATGAAACACATTCATTTCTGGGATATCCCATTTATGGAGGTGTTTTTTTTTTGCGAGATTTTGGCAAGAAACAAGTAATTAAAACGATACATATGCAAAAAAGACGTTTTCAGACAGATTTTTAAAAATATTAAGGCTTTATAAATAATGTTAATTTTTTGTTATAAATCTGCGGAAATCCTTATTTTTTGAAAAATATATGTTTTAAAATAATAGCGAGAAAAAATAAGGAGGTTAGATATGAGCCATATTGAGTTAGTTAAGATTTCAAAGACGTACCAAAAAAAGCAAGCTGTATTGAATGAAATCAATTTAACAATTAACAAAGGTGAGTTCTTTGTCCTTGTTGGACCTTCTGGGTCTGGAAAGAGTACGTTACTTAGAATGATTGCAGGTCTTGAGGAAATTTCTGAAGGTATATTGAAAATGAACGGTAAAATTGTAAATCATATTCCACCAAAAGATCGGAATTTATCAATGGTTTTCCAAAATTATGCCTTATATCCGCATCTTTCTGTAGAACAAAACATTCTATTTGGTTTACAGGCAAAAAAAGTGAAGAAACAAGAGCGACAAAGAAGATTATATGAAGCCGCGGAAATGATGGGATTAATTGAATTGTTGGAACGTAAACCAAGAGAGTTATCCGGAGGTCAAAGGCAACGTGTAGCACTAGCGCGAGCGATTGTAAGTCAATCACCATTATGTTTAATGGATGAACCACTTTCAAATTTGGATGCAAAGTTGCGTGCGAATATGCGTGTGGAAATTCGTAGATTGCAAAAAAAGTTAGGAATGACAATGATTTATGTTACCCATGACCAAGTAGAAGCGATGACAATGGGAGACAGAATAATGGTCTTAAACGATGGGGAAATTCAACAAGTTGGAAAACCAATTACGCTTTATAACGAACCAGCTAATTTATTTGTAGCTTCTTTTATCGGTTCTCCAAAGATGAATTTGGGAAAAGCGATTCTTTCAGAAGAGGGCAAGCAATTAGTAGTTGAAGGTCATCTTCATCTAGACATAAGTTCTTTATTTGGGGAGGAACTACCTCCAAATAGACAGTTTACGATTGGCATTCGAGCTGAGCATCTACTGCCAGGAACAATTGAAAACACAAACTATCTTTTGGAAGCGGTGAATGTAGAACAATTAGGGAATGAAACATCAATAGCATTTGAAGTTGGTGCTGAGTTATGGACGGCTAGGTGGTCTGGACAATGGTTCATCAAAATAGGACAAAAAGTGCCAGTACAAATATTGCCAGAAAATCTATTATTCTTTGATTCGGTAACTGGCAATTTAATTCACTCAGTTTCTCAAGGTAGAGTACAAGAGGTTTTAACAACATGCGTATGACGAACACTACTAATAATACAAATAACAACCACCTTATAGAAATGGAGCAAGTTAAAAAGAAAATCCGAATGAACAATTTTTATAAAGGGATGTTGTTTTTATTACCTTCTATTATTTTGTTTAGTGTTTTCTTGTTTTATCCTCTGTTTCGGACTATCTATTTAAGCTTTTTCTTAACGAAAGCAAGCGGTGATACGACTATATTTGTTGGGCTCGAAAACTATGTGAATATGTTCGCCTCACCTCTTTTTTTGAAAAGCATGAAATCTACGTTTTTATTTGTCTTCTATACGGTGCCCACTACCATCATTATTAGTTTGTTCCTTGCTGTAATAGCCAATGAAAAACTTAAAGGAATTGGCTTCTTTCGAACGATTTTTTCCTCCACTATGGGAGTATCAGTTGCCGCAGCTTCTGTATTATGGTTGTATCTGTTTAATCCGACGATGGGGTTATTTAACCAAATACTCGATGTCTTTGGGTTTGAAGTCATTGGATGGCTAACAGATCCAAAATGGGCACTTCTTGCTGTCTCTGCTACAACAATTTGGATGAACATAGGTTTTACCTTTTTAATTTTATTTAGTGGGTTGCAATCGATTGATTCATCTTTATATGAAAGTGCTGAGATTGAAGGAGCAGGTTATTTCTATAAATTGCGTAGAATAACAATTCCAATGCTGTCACCCACGTTATTCTTTGTAATTACTGTAACAATTATTAATGCATTTCAATCGTTTGGGCAAATTGATATCTTAACACAGGGCGGACCAGTAAATGAAACGAATTTACTTGTTTACTCGATTTATCGAGAGGCTTTTGTAAATTATAGGTTTGGTTCAGCAAGTGCACAAGCCATTGTGCTGTTCATTTTAATCTTATTAATGACATTATTACAATTTAAGCTAGGTGAAAGGAAGGTACATTACCAATGACAATGTCTACCAGCAAAAAAGTCATTTTTTATGTCATTCTCATCCTTTCAGCTTTACTGTTAGCAGGACCTATGATTTTGGCATTTGTAATGAGCTTGATGACTAATCAAGATATTTTAACCGGTAGCATACCGACTGCACTCACCGTTGATAATTATAGTCGAGCATTTGAACGTACACCTTTACTTAGTTATTTAATAAATAGTTTATTAGTGTCAATTGTTATTATGCTGGGACAACTACTGTTATCAAGTTTAGCAGCTTATGCCTTTGTTTTTTTAGAGTTCAAAGGGAGAGATTTATTATTCTATATTTTTATTGCAACTTTAATGGTTCCTTTTGAGGTTTCGGTTATTCCTAATTTTCATTTAATCCGTGATTTAGATTGGATTGATTCTTATGCAGGGTTGACTATCCCTTTCTTTGCAACAGCTTTTGGAACCTTCTTGCTAAGACAAAACTTTAAACAAATACCTAAGGAATTAAGGGAGGCAAGTCAAATTGCCGGTATAGGTGATGTTAAATATTATCTAACAGTTGTATTACCAGTTGCAAAGTCTAGTTTAGTGACATTCGGGATATATGGATTTTTATCCTCGTGGAACATGTACTTATGGCCACTCTTAGCCACAACAAATGACAAGGTACGTACTGTACAAATCGGTTTGAAGCAATTACAGACCCAAGAGCAGGTAAATGAATGGGGTGTTATCATGGCAGGCGCAGTGATTGTCATTATTCCAACATTAATCTTATTGTTCTTTGGACAAAAGAAGCTTCAAAAAGGGATAACGGAAGGTGCATTGAAGTAATCGAATTTATTTAAATCCAATAAAAGGAGAAATAAGATGAGAAAATTATTTGCATTTCTTACACTTGGAATTGTTGTATTGTTGTCAGCATGTAGTTCAGAAGGTAATTCTACACAAGGGCAAGAAGGAGACAAGCCTAGTTCTACTGAAAATACACGGATGCAAGAGGTAACGTTTTGGCATTCGATGGGTGGAGCTGCCCAAGATTCGTTAAATAAAATTGTAGGAGATTTTAATAAATCACAAGATAAAATTCATGTTAAAGCGCTCTACCAAGGTACTTATGATGAATCGTTAACAAAGTTTAACGCAGTTGCTGGTTCAGATAGTGCACCGACAGTAATTCAGACATTTGAAATAGGCACAAAGGCGATGATTAACAGTGGACAAATTCTTCCTATTCAAGAGTTAATTGATGCAGACGGATATGATATGAGTGAATTAGAAGAAAATATTACAAAGTATTATTCGTTAGATGGGAAGTTCTATTCGATGCCCTTTAATTCTTCCACTCCAGTTATGTATTACAATAAAGATGCATTTAAAGCGGCAGGACTAAATCCAGATGCGCCACCAAAAACGTTTGAGGAAGTAGCAGAAGCAAGTAAAGCAATCGTTGAATCTAATCCAAAAATGAAAGGTTTTGCATTACAAGCATACGGTTGGTTATGGGAGCAATTATTAGCCAACCAAGGCGCGTTATTATTAAATAATGACAATGGACGAAAAGAGACGCCTACGGAAATCGGTTGGTCGGAAGAAGAGGGCAAATCAATCCTCAACTGGGTAAAGAATATGGTTGATGATGGTACATTTGCTAATTATGGTACAAATTATGATAACATGATGGCTGGATTTTTGGCAGGGGATGTCTCGATGTTTTTACAATCTTCTGCTAGTTCAGGGGATATTATTGACAATGCTTCATTTGAAGTAGGTATTGCTTATTTGCCTTATCCAGCAAATAAAGTTCGTCAAGGCGTTGTTATTGGGGGAGCTAGTCTCTGGATGACTGCTGGTAAATCAGACGCTGAGCAAAAAGCAGCTTGGGAATTTATGAAATATTTACAAACTCCAAAAGTGCAAGCAGAGTGGCATGTAGAAACAGGATACTTTGCCATTAATCCGTCTGCATATGAAGAACAAATCGTGAAAGATGCTTGGGCTAAAAAACCCCAATTACAAGTTACAGTAAATCAGCTACAAGATACAAAAGAATCTTATGCAACACAAGGCGCGTTAATGGATATGCTTCCAGAAGGTCGTAAAATTATAGAAACGGCTCTTGAAACGATTTATAATGGCGGTGATGTGAATCAAGCACATCGTTCTGCTGTTGAGCAATTTAATGCTGCCATCAAACAGGCCAATGCTGCAAGAGGCGAATAATTCATATATCAATAATTGTAAACATTGCTTGTAATACATTCATAGCGCGAGAGCATACGACCGGATTATTGTTTCTGTTTAGGTTGGTCATGGCGCTTCACAGTGAAAAACATAACGCCTTTTTAGACAGTTTACATGTACTGTTTAAAGAGGCGTCTTTTATATACCGAAAATTTTATAATACTTTCGTCGTTAGATAAAAAATGATAGGGCAGCGAGCCATTGAAGTAATACGGCATAGAAGTTGAAGAACAGGAAATTTGAATCTAAACAGACGTTTGACCGTATACCTAGTATCATGAGTTTTGGAGGGATTTTATGGTTAATGCTTACAAGGTGGCTCTTATTGGTGGAACGGGGAAAGTAGGGCGTTATATTGCTTCTAAAGCGGTAGCGAAAGGATATCAAGTCCGCATGTTAGTTCGAAATCCAGAAAAAGTAATAGACAAGGACAGTAGGATTGAAATCGTCAAAGGGAATGTAAAAAATGTAGAAGATATTCGTAAGCTACTAAAAGATTGTCAAGTAGTTATAAATACCTTTGGTCAACCAATTAAAGAGAAGGCGATGTATAGCAGTATCACTAAAAATATACTCGATGTAATGACTGCATTACATATTGATCGTTACATTGGTGTAACAGGTGGCTCTCTAACAATATCAGGCGATCACAAAAGTATGTTAAACAGAATAGGGGCAGCGTTGTTTGAAATAATGTACTCTAATATGATGGGAGACAAGAAGAAAGAATGGGATATTTTGACCAATCATCCACATATTCAATGGACGTTAATTAGACTACCATTTATAGTAGATGGCGCAGAAAGAGGAAATTTGAAAGAACATTTAACGGATATGCCTGGCACAAAAATAACTAATCAAGATATTGCGACTTTTATCATTCATCAAATCGACAATTTAAACTATGTACATAAAGCACCGTTTATTGCAAATTAATTTAAATTCCCCCAGTTTATTTATTCTGCAAAGTACAGTGGCAAATTAATGATGGATTGTATCCTATCATTAATGAACTATGAATGGTATTATTGTTACAAAATGTAAGATATACTATATAAAGCTTGAAAAATTGGAGGGAAATAGACATGGGGTTATTTGATGGATTAATGGGCAATGCAAGTGAAGTCAATCTAGATAAATTGCAGGAAGAAATGAAAGAAATCTTAATACCGAATGAGACCATTCAAAATGCGTATAAAATTATTAGAGATACGTTTATTTTTACGAATAAGCGGTTAATTTTAATCGATAAACAAGGGGTAACGGGCAAGAAAACCGAATATCATTCAATTCCTTACAAAAATATTTTGCATTTTTCAGTGGAAACGGCGGGCACATTTGATTTGGATGCAGAGCTGAAAATTTGGGTTTCAGGCAGCCAATTGCCAATACAGAAAAATTTTAATAAATCGACTAACATTTATAAAGTGCAGAGTGTTTTAGCAGAATATGTGTTAGGTTAGTATTCAATGGGCGGTTAACAGGGTTAAAGCTGTTAATCGTTTTTTTGCCTTTTTGACTATAATAGGGACGGAGGGATTATAAATGAAAAGCGTAAATTTTCAACTTGACCATCATAACGCATTAGAAATAACACAAATTAATGAGCAGTTATATGAGATGCGACTGAGCGTTAATGGAAGCATCAGTGTTTTCTATTTAACGCGTGAACAATTATGCACGGATAGCAGAATTGAAGCATTTCAAGATAGATTAAGCAGTGACTTATTTACAGATAATAAATGACTAAAAGCCCTGAGTCTTTGTGTAGGAGACTTAAGTAAATTTGCAAATAAATAGTAAGTTAAAATGGTACTTTATGCAGTAATGTTCTACTTTAAGAAGTTTTTTAGTAGACAAGACCTAATGCGAAAAAATTAAAATGAGGATTTATGTGAATATAGCTATTTCTTTTTCAAAGTGTTCATAAAAATAACCTAAAAATTTACTGGGTTTTTATGCAATAATAACATTTCCACTTTTGCAACGAAGGAAAACATGTTTTTTTATAGTATATATCGTCTATTTTTTAGAGGAAAAAGGTTTGCACTGTGTACAGAGCTTACTGATAAAGTAGGGGTATTTTCTTTATGAGTAGTGACAATTGTCTCTAAACAAATGTAAATAGATTGTATATACTTACATATAGAGGGAAGGAGGAGGTAGCGTGATTCTAGTTCGAAATGATAACTTCGAAATATCGGAAGAAAACGGAAAGGTATTTATGCTTACATACAGCGCTGGGTTTCCATTAAAAGAATTTGATGGCGTCTTACGTAGTCACCCACGACTAAAGTTATCTAATTTTTCTATATTAAAAACTGTACTAGCGACAGAAAGCACAAGTCCTGTTGAGATTGGACGCTGGCTTCCAAATGTTGAAGCTGAAATTGCTCGAGATAAAATGTCTGCCTCTATATTTATATATGAAACAGCTGATTATATTCAAAAGAATAAAGAAAAATTAACGGAACAAATTTTGGAAACATTAGCGGATCAAGGCATTATTTATGGCATTTTAGACTTTGATATTTCAAAGGTTGAACCTGGCAAAGCGTTTTTAATTGCGCAAGGAACGTCACCTGTGGCAGGTACGGATGCACAAATTACATATTTACCTAAACCTGAAAGAAAACCTGTCATTCGTGAAGATGGGAAAGCCGATTACTACGACATGAATTTTATTTCAGAAATTTCAGAAGGCTCTTGGCTCGGTGAGAAAATTCCTGCAACGATGGGCAAGCATGGTCAAAATGTACTCGGTGAAATGATTGCGGCAGCACCTGGTCGTGATTTTCCTATTCGATATGACAAAAAATCAGCGTATGAAGTAGAAGAAGATGGTAAAATCGTCATTCGTTCGAAAATAGCGGGTGTGTTAGATGATGTCAAAGGTGCAATTGGTGTAAATCGCCATCTACCAATTCATGGAGATGTAGGCGTTGAGACGGGCAATTTAGAGTTTAATGGCTCTTTAAGCATTAAGGGAACCGTTACAACTGGCTATACTGTTATTGCAACAGGAGATATTTCCATTGAAGGTGCGGAAGGGGTAAGCGGCGCAAAACTAATTAAATCAATCGAAGGTGATGTATACATTCGAGGTGGTATTTTTGGTTTGGGTTCAACACTCGTTGAAGCCGGTGGCAATATTTTCGTGAAGCATGTCAATGAAGCTATTTTAGTCGCAGATGATAGTATTCATATCGGTTTTTATTCACTTGGATCACAACTTACTGCCCATTCCATTTTTGTCGATGAGCGCAGAGGAAAAATCATTGGTGGGCGTGCTGTTGCCAAAAATACAATTGTTACAGCCATTTCGGGAAACCGTCTAGAGCGGAGAACTGATTTAATCATTGAAAGTGTCAATAAACAGGAAAGTTATGCAATGATGCAAGACAAAGCAACACAGTTAAAGCAATTGCAATCCGATATTTCAGAGCGTGAAGCGAAGATTACAAGTTTACTACCGCTGCTTAAGCAAATGTCTACACAGCAAATTGCTGCCTTTGAAGAAACAAAGCAAAGCTTATCAAAGTTAAAAGCAGAAGCGGTGACGCTAGATCGTGAAATTAAGTTAATGATGGATGAAATGCGTCATGCTGGAAAAGAAGAAATTATTGTTACAAAGGAAGCCTATCCTGGTACCTATATTCAAATTGGCAAAAAGTCCTCGTTGTTAAATAAAATGACGAACGGAAAATTTTTACTGGAGTTTGGTGAGCTGAATGTATAATGAATCATTCATCCCTGTGTTTGCGCATCGCGGGGCGTCTGCTTATGCGCTAGAAAATAGTTTCAAAGCGTTTGAAAAAGCATTAGAGCTAGGTGCCAATGGGATTGAGTTAGATATTCAGCTATCAAAAGAAGGGATACCCGTTGTTTACCATGATCCGCAATTATCAAGATTAGTAGGCAGTAATAAGCTAGTGAATGATTGCACAATAGCGGAATTGCAGAGCTTTAAATTAGGGAAGCCGTGGAGAAGGTTTTTTTCATCGTATAGAATTCCGACATTTGAAGCGGTTTTAGCATGGGCAAATAAACACCAACTCCCACTGAATATTGAATTAAAATCGACCATTCTTGACAATCAAGATGCGCTCGTTCAACTGCTTCAAGGGCTTAAATTACCAGCAGGTAGCCATTTTTCATCATTTCATTATGAGCTGTTAGAGGTTGTGAAACGTCATGCGCCACAGCATGAAACAGCGCTAATCGCCACAAAAAAATTAAAATGGGATTTGCTGAGTGATTATAAGGCAATTGATTGTGTTCATATGCATAAAAAGTATTATAAACCCCGCTATTTAGAGGCATGTGTAGCTAGTGCTAAGACATGTCGCTTTTATGCGATTGATGGCAGTGAAAAGTTTTTGACGAATCCACATACATCCGTAGTAGGGTGGATTACTGATTTTCCGGATAAAGTTATCCATGTACAGCTACGTCAATAAAAATAGCTATCCAGTAAGTCACAAAGTTCTGTGGCCTATTTGGATAGCTATTTTTATTTTTTTTGGAAGCGCGGAGCCACTTTTCCTTTTTTTCGATCGCGGTGTAATAAAAAGCCTGCGAAAAAGCCAAAGCCGACAACAAAGAAAATGATGCCAACAACAAATTGTAGCCATAAAAATGGGAAAGGTGAGATGAGCTTACCGAATAATGTATCACGCATAAATTTAATGCCACCTGCGGCCATTAGACCTGGAATTAGCATGACAATAAACGCAGCAAAACGAGCCATACATGTCCCTCCTCATACCTAACTTTAATTGTACCTGTGGATAATGGAATGTCAAGAAAGCCTATGAATCTAAGGCGTCTCGTAAAAGCGCAGGAAGAAGCTCAAAAACTAGTAATCGTAACTGAATTTTTAGAAAATTCTTACTTAGTAGGAAAAGTGTAATAATAGTTGCGAAATTGTGAATTTGTCAGTATTGTAAAATTAAATGGAGCGATATTATCCATTGCAAAACAGTTTTATCATTTTTTTAAAATTTGATTGGGATGGGCATTAGGGGTTGCACTTTCCAAAGCAAAGGGGCGAGTTTTCATGGAAATCTTCAAGTATATGGAAAAGTATGATTATGAACAATTGGTATTTTGCCAAGACGAAGCATCTGGGTTAAAAGCGATTATCGCTATCCATGACACAACACTTGGACCAGCATTAGGTGGTGCTCGTATGTGGACCTACGCGACAGAAGAAAATGCGATTGAGGATGCATTAAGATTAGCACGCGGGATGACATATAAAAATGCAGCTGCTGGTTTAAACCTTGGCGGTGGAAAAACGGTCATTATTGGGGACCCATTTAAAGATAAAAACGAAGAAATGTTCCGTGCTTTAGGTCGTTTCATTCAAGGATTAAACGGTCGCTATATTACCGCTGAAGATGTTGGTACAACCGTAACAGATATGGATTTAATCCATGAGGAAACAAATTACGTTACAGGTATATCGCCAGCGTTTGGTTCATCGGGTAATCCTTCACCAGTAACTGCTTATGGCGTTTATCGTGGCATGAAAGCAGCGGCGAAAGAAGCATTTGGTACGGATATGCTAGAAGGTCGTACTATATCGGTACAAGGGCTAGGAAACGTAGCTTACAAGCTTTGCGAGTATTTACATAATGAAGGTGCAAAACTTGTAGTAACAGATATTAACCAAGCGGCTATTGATCGTGTTGTCAATGATTTTGGCGCTACAGCAGTTGCACCTGATGAAATCTATTCACAAGAAGTCGATATTTTCTCACCGTGTGCACTTGGCGCAATTTTAAATGACGAAACGATTCCGCAATTAAAAGCAAAAGTTATTGCTGGTTCTGCTAATAACCAACTACAAGATTCACGACATGGAGATTATTTACACGAGCTAGGCATTGTTTATGCACCTGACTATGTCATTAATGCAGGTGGTGTAATAAATGTCGCGGACGAATTATATGGCTATAATCGTGAACGAGCGTTGAAACGTGTAGATGGTATTTACGATAGTATTGAAAAAATCTTTGAAATTTCCAAACGTGATAGTATTCCAACATATGTTGCGGCAAATCGTTTGGCAGAAGAACGTATTGCTCGTGTAGCGAAATCGCGTAGTCAGTTCTTAAAAAATGAAAAAAATATTTTGAACGGCCGTTAACAACGTCTATTCGCTAAAGAGAAGTCGCATTGTCGACTTCTTCTGTTTAAATAGTAGTAAATAAATGTCTAGGCTAATAGATTCGTCATTACAATAAATGACGTACACCTTTCATTGCAATGTCTTTAAGATAGAGATTGTTGCCTGTGGCGATACAGCGCTTTTCCTCGATGGATTGCACTATGACGCCAGTTAGGAGAGAGAGGCTTTAGCACTTTTCTCATAAGGAGGAATAACATATGGCTCAAAATTATGATGTTGTTATTTTAGGGGGAGGGACAGGTGGCTACGTTGCAGCAATTCGTGCGGCACAATTAGGCTTAAAAACAGCTATTGTGGAACGTGAACGACTTGGTGGTACTTGTCTACATAAAGGCTGTATTCCGAGTAAAGCATTACTTCGAAGTGCTGAAGTATATCGTATGGCCAATAAAACCGCGAGTGAATTTGGCGTAGACATTACAGGTGTTACCTTGCAATTCAATAAGGTGCAAGCGCGCAAACAAGCAATAGTAGAGCAATTAAGCCAAGGTGTGAATACACTGATGAAAAAAGGCAAAATTGATGTTTATGAAGGAACAGGTCGAATTTTAGGACCATCTATTTTTTCACCAATGCCAGGTACTATATCAGTAGAGATGCGCAATGGTGAGGAAAATGAAATGCTTGTTCCTACCAATGTTGTCATTGCAACAGGATCGAAGCCACGAGGAATGGCAGGATTAACGGTTGATGGGAAGTATGTCATGAATTCTGACCATGCATTGCAAATGGAAGAATTACCGACTTCATTATTGATTGTTGGTGGTGGTGTAATCGGCATCGAGTGGGCATCTATGCTTTGTGATTTTGGAGTAGCTGTAACTGTAATTGAATACGGTCCTACGATTTTACCAGCTGAGGATGCGGATATTGTAAAAGAAGTGACAAAACAGCTTGAAAATCGTGGTGTGCGCATTGTGACGAATGCTCGGTTAAATACAGATAGCTTTAAAATAGAAAATGATAACGTTTTCATTTCGGCGAAGCTTC
The DNA here is from genome assembly GCF_002982115.1 of Lysinibacillus sphaericus. GTDB lineage: Bacteria > Bacillota > Bacilli > Bacillales_A > Planococcaceae > Lysinibacillus > Lysinibacillus sphaericus. Next base: position 1,840,038 of record NZ_CP019980.1, read on the forward strand.
AGGATAATGAGGAACAATTTGAAGCAGAGAAATTATTGCTTTGTGTTGGACGTGAAGCAAATATACATGGCATTGGTTTAGAAAATACCGATATTGAAATCGACAACGGCTTTATTCAAGTACGCGATTCTTATCAAACAAAGGAATCACATATGTATGCCATTGGAGATGTAATCGGTGGTTTACAATTGGCGCACGTTGCCTCACATGAAGGCTTGTCCGCTATTGAACATATTGCGACAGGAAAAGTAGCGCCGTTAGATGTTTTGCAAGTACCGAAATGTGTGTATTCCTTCCCAGAAGTGGCTAGTATCGGTTTAACGGAAAGTGCTGCTCGCGAAAATGGTCATGTATTAAAGATTGGTAAATTTCCTTTTAAAGCAATAGGTAAGGCGCTAGTTAATGGAGAATCAGATGGTTTTGTTAAAATAATAGCCGATGAAAAAACGGACGATATTTTGGGTATTCATATGGTAGGGCCGCATGTGACGGATTTAATAGGAGAAGCTTCATTAGCGAAATTATTAGATGCAACTCCTTGGGAAATTAGTCAAGCAATCCATCCACATCCATCATTAAATGAAGTATTAGTGGAGTCAGCTTTAGCTGTCGATAAGCGAGCTATTCATTTTTAATGCGTTTATAGACATTACGCCGAATTGTAACAAATAAAAAGACCGACATAAATTGTGATACTAAAGGAGCTTGTGCGCAAAATACAGGCACTTTAGCACGTTTTCTAATGCGAAAGGGGTGTTCATATGCAAGACGTTCAACTGAAACATGAAGATTTAGGGTTAACGAATGAAGAAGTCCTTGCTATGTTCGAAACGATGTTAATGGCAAGAAGATTAGATGAGCGCATGTGGTTATTAAACCGTTCAGGTAAAATTCCATTTGTAATTTCTTGTCAGGGACAGGAGGCTGCACAAGTTGGAGCAGCATTTGCGCTAGATAAAAATAAAGATTATATTGCACCGTATTATCGAGATATGGGTGTAGTTTTACATTTTGGTATGACGCCAAAAGAGCTGATGTTATCAGCATTTGCAAAGGCTGAAGATCCAAACTCTGGCGGCCGCCAAATGCCCGGGCATTTTGGGCAAAAGAAAAACCGCATTTTGACTGGTTCTTCACCCGTAACAACACAAGTACCGCATGCTGTTGGGGTGGCGCTTGCGGGGCGCTTGCAAAAGGAGGATTTCATCGCCTTTGTTACGTTAGGAGAAGGTTCTTCCAACCAAGGTGATTTCCATGAAGGGGCAAATTTTGCCGGTGTGCATAAACTACCAGTCATTATAATGGTAGAAAACAATCAATATGCTATTTCAGTACCAGTGGAACGTCAGTTAGGTTGTGCAAAAGTATCCGATCGTGGTATTGGCTATGGCATGCCAGGCGTAACAGTAGACGGCAAATGTCCACTGCAAGTTTATAAGGTTGTCAAAGAGGCGGCAGAACGCGCTCGTAGCGGTGAAGGGCCAAGTTTAATAGAAACGGTGACATTCCGTTTAACTGCACACTCTTCGGATGATGATGATCGTCAATACCGTACAGCAGAAGATATCGCGGAAGGCAAAGCGAAGGATCCGATTGTATTGTTTGAGAAGTATTTACAAGATGCTGGCATTATGACGGAATCTCTTCGTACTGAAATAGAAGAGCGTGTGATGGCCGAAGTAAATGAAGCGACGGACTATGCAGAGGCAGCTCCTTACGCTAAACCAGAGGAAGCCTTGAAGTACGTATATGCACCAGTGGACGGAGGTGACGTGTAATGGCAGTAATGTCTTATATTGATGCGATTACATTAGCGATGAAGGAAGAAATGGAACGAGATGAACGAGTTTTCATTTTAGGAGAGGACGTTGGTCGTAAAGGTGGCGTTTTCAAAGCAACTACGGGTCTTTATGAGCAGTTTGGGGAGTATCGTGTGTTAGATACACCGCTTGCGGAAAGTGCGATTGCAGGAGTTGGTATTGGCGCGGCAATGTACGGCATGCGTCCAATTGCTGAAATGCAGTTTGCAGACTTTATAATGCCTGCTGTGAACCAAATTGTATCGGAAGCTGCGAAAATCCGTTATCGCTCCAATAATGACTGGACTTGTCCTATAGTAGTCCGTGCTCCTTTTGGTGGTGGGATTCACGGAGCGCTTTATCATTCACAATCGGTAGAAGCACTTTTTGCTGGAACACCCGGTTTGAAAATTGTTATTCCTTCCACTCCGTATGATGCGAAAGGCTTGTTAAAGGCAGCAATTCGTGATGAAGACCCGGTATTATTCTTTGAACATAAGCGTGCGTATCGCCTAATCAAAGGGGAAGTCCCATTAGACGATTATACATTACCAATCGGCAAGGCAGATGTGAAGCGAGAAGGGGAAGACGTTACGGTCATTACGTATGGTCTAGCCGTTCATTTCGCTTTACAGGCAGCCGAGCGTTTAGCGGCAGATGGCATCTCTGTCCATATTTTAGATTTACGTACAGTGTATCCGTTAGATAAAGAAGCTATTATTGAAGCGGCAAGTAAAACAGGAAAAGTATTGCTTGTAACAGAAGATAACAAGGAAGGCAGTATTATAAGTGAGGTTGCGGCCATTATCGCAGAACATTGCTTATTTGACCTTGATGCGCCTATTCAACGTTTAGCTGGACCAGATGTACCTGCAATGCCATATGCGCCTACAATGGAAAAGTTTTTCATGATAAATCCTGAAAAAGTAGAGCGGGCATTGAGAGATTTAGCTGCATTCTAAAAATCTCCTCAGGAGATGCATATCTAATTAGTAGTCTCTTTTGAGTAGGCTTAAAGGCTTGCGAAAAAAAGTTGAAGCTTCTCATAATAGTTATCTCGAATTTTGCAATGGTATGCCGTACATGGACAATTCAAAATTCGGGTTGACTAGATGGGGGCGTAATTGATGGGAGGAAAAGATAATGGCGATTCAAAGCATTACGATGCCACAGCTCGGTGAAAGCGTAACAGAAGGTACAATCGAAAAATGGCTCGTACAACCAGGTGATACAGTAAAAAAATATGATCCATTAGCAGAAGTTGTGACGGATAAAGTAAATGCAGAAATCCCATCTTCTTTTGAAGGGGTCATTACAGAACTACTTGCAGAAGAAGGGCAAACGTTACCAGTTGGAGCAGTGGTTTGTTCCATTGAAATCGCAGGTGACGGTGAAGTGCCAGCGTCTCCACCAGTGAAAAAGTCAACAGTAAGTGCTGCAATATTAAATGCAGGGATTCAGAAAAAACAAGAGTCTCCGAAGGAAGTTACTGCACCTATTGCATCAGCAAATACAGTGAGACAGCAAAAAAACCGCTATTCGCCTGCTGTACTTAGACTGGCGCAAGAACATGATATTCCACTTGAGCAAGTTGTTGGTACAGGAGAGGGTGGCCGTATTACACGAAAAGATCTACAACAACTCATTGACGCAGGAAATATACCAACGCCAAAAGATGTAACACCTTCTGAGCCAGTTGCAGTTGCAACAACGGCTAGTAGCCAACCTGTTGCCGCTGTCGAAACACCAACAAAACCAATCGCATCCTCGCCAGTGTTGCAAACAGGCGACATTGAAATTCCGGTAACGAATGTGCGCCGTGCCATTGCGAATAATATGGTACGTAGTGCTCAAGAAGTCCCACATGCTTGGATGATGATGGAAGTTGATGTAACGGATTTAGTGGCTTATCGGGATAGTATAAAGATGGACTTTAAGCAAAAGGAAGGTTTTAATATTACCTACTTTGCGTTCTTTGTAAAGGCCGTTGCACAAGCTTTAAAAGAGTTCCCAATGATGAACTCTATGTGGGCGGGTGATAAAATTATCCAAAAACATGACATAAATATTTCCATTGCGGTAGCAACAGACGATGCACTTTTTGTCCCTGTTATAAAACACGCTGATGAAAAGTCCATTAAAGGGATTGCTAAAGAAATTCACGAGCTTGCCCAAAAAGTGCGCACAGGAAAACTGACGATGGACAATATGCAAGGTGGTACTTTTACAGTTAATAATACGGGTGCTTTCGGTTCTGTGCAGTCGATGGGTATTATTAATTATCCGCAAGCTGCCATCTTACAAGTGGAAAGTATTGTAAAAAAACCAGTTGTTTTACCTGGTGGAATGTTTGCAGCACGCGATATCGTAAATTTATGTTTATCTTTAGATCATCGTGTATTAGATGGATTAGTTTGTGGTAAATTCCTAAATAGAGTAAAAGAAATACTCGAAAATACAAATAAATCTTCGACGTCAGTCTACTGATGACTTGTCGGAAACCTGTTGTATAACGGTTTCCGATTTTTTTTTGCTTTTCGAGTCGCAATTTGTCATGTAGAATAACAAATAGAAACTACTAAGGGGGGAAGCTGATTAAGCGTCCGCATGTCAAACAACATGAAAAATATTGAATTTGAAAAGCCGTCCTATTCAGAATGGCAAGATGCAGCAATCAAAGCTTTAAAAGGGAAACCATTCGAGTCTCTTTTAACGAAAACAAGTGAGGGTGTTACTTTAGAACCACTTTATACACAAGAAAGTTTAGTAGCAAAACTTGGAGATGAACTAGATAAACAAGTTGCCACAATCCGTTCCCTGCAAAATAGTCAAGTATTTCGTGTGGCACAGCAAGTTTATGCAGAAACAAGTGAAGCATTTTTCGCTCAACTTGATGATAGTTTAGCTCGTGGTAATGAGATTGTGACAATTGATAGCCGTGTAAACTTTGAATGGTCTGAAGAAATATTGGCACAACTAGCTCCTTATTTCTCTGAATATTCGTTTAAAATAACGGTAAAAGACGAGAATGATCCATTGTTAGCAGTATTTGACAACATCACAAATGAACAGCGTGAAACTGTGAATGGGTATATTGTAGCTAAAAACCCTATCAAGCTTGAAGGATTGCCAAATGTACGAACAATTAGTGCAAACACAGTAACTTACCATAATGAAGGCGCTAATGCCGTACAAGAATTAGCGTATGCACTTGCTATTGCAGCAAAATATGCAGAGCAAGAAGAAAACTTTGAAGCTTTTGCACAAAAATTTTATGTTTCATTTGCGATTGATACACAATTCTTCACAGAAATTGCGAAGTTACGTGCATTTAAAGTACTTTGGAAAGCGTTCTCATCCGCTTATGGTGTGGAAGAGAATGTGAAAATTCCAACGCTTGCGGAAACTTCTCTACGAAGCTTCTCGAAATTGGATGTTTACGTAAATTTACTACGTGCAGCAAATGAAGCGCTTTCTGGATTAATTGGCGGTGCGGATGTATTTACAGTTCACCCACATGATGCATTAACGAAGCCTACAGAACAATCCGTTCGTATTGCTCGAAATGTATCTTTAGTGTTAAAAGAAGAAACAAATGTTTTAAAAATAACAGATCCTGCCGGTGGTTCATACTTCATTGAATCATTAACAGCGGACTTCGTAAAAGAAGCTTGGGCATTATTCTTAGAAATTGAAGCTGCTGGTGGAATGGACGCGTATGCGGCATCCGGTAAATTGGCAGAAGCATTAGAAGTATCTTACCAAGCGCGCATTAAAGCGGCACAAACACGCAAACAATCGGTTATCGGTACGAATATTTATGCAAATCCAGCAGATGTACTTGAAAGTGAAACGAACCCATTATTTGCAGATGTGAAGCGTATTTCGATTCCGTTTGAGCAACTGCGAGCACAAATGACTGCTGCCAATGTGAAAACAGGAATTCTAGCATTAGGTTCACTAAAAAGTTCAAAACCTCGTGCAGACTTTGTATCTGGTTTCTTAAACACTGTTGGTCTAGTACCAGAAAAAAGCGAACCAGTAGCAACAGTTGAGGAAGCGCTCTCTTGGCTAAATACAACAGAAGCAAAATATGTTGTTATTGCAGGCAATGACGATACTACAAAAGAATTAGTACCAGCGATTTTAGCTAAAAAACCAGCAAACGTCATTGTAGACGTTGCAGGTAAATTTAAAGACGAAGAAGAAGCTTGGTTAGCAAATGGCTTAAACGGCTTTATTTTCGCAGGACAGAACATCATTGAAAAATTAAATTCAGTGTTCGCTAGCATGAAGGAGGTCCAACGATGAGCAAGCCTAATTTTAGTGCAATTGAAATCGAAAAAGTATTATCAACTGAAGCTCCTGCGGCGTCAGATGAAAAATTCATGACAAATGAAGGTATTGAAATTAAAGATATTTATACAAAAGATGACATTAAAGATGTGAAACATTTACATGATGTAGCTGGTATAGCACCGAATACACGTGGACCATACCCTACTATGTATGTTGCACGTCCTTGGACAGTTCGTCAGTATGCAGGTTTCTCTACTGCTGAAGAATCAAATGCCTTTTATAAACGTAACCTTGCAATGGGTCAAAAAGGGCTTTCAGTTGCCTTTGACTTAGCAACGCACCGTGGTTATGATTCAGACCACCCACGCGTTACAGGTGATGTTGGTAAAGCTGGGGTTGCTATTGACTCTGTCGAAGATATGAAAATTTTATTTGATCAAATTCCGTTAGACCAAATGTCTGTATCTATGACGATGAATGGTGCAGTACTGCCAGTACTTGCCTTCTACATCGTTGCTGCTGAAGAGCAAGGGGTAACACCTGACCAGCTAGCTGGAACAATTCAAAATGATATTTTAAAAGAATACATGGTCCGTAACACATATATTTATCCACCTGCAATGTCGATGAAAATTATTGCGGACATCTTTGAATATACTGCGAAATTCATGCCGAAATTTAACTCTATTTCTATTTCGGGCTACCATATTCAAGAAGCAGGTGCTACAAATGATATTGAACTTGCCTACACGCTAGCCGACGGACTTGAATATGTTCGTACAGGGTTAAAAGCGGGTATTGATATCGATGCCTTTGCACCACGTTTATCATTCTTCTGGGCGATTGGTATGAACTATTACATGGAAGTGGCAAAAATGCGTGCTGCACGCCGTATTTGGGCGCAAATGATGTCTACGTTCAATCCAAAAAATCCAAAGACATTAGCATTACGTACACACTCACAAACTTCTGGATGGTCTTTAACAGAGCAAGATCCATTCAATAACGTGACGCGTACATTAATCGAAGCCAATGCTTCTTCAATGGGGCATACGCAATCTCTTCATACGAACGCACTTGACGAAGCAATTGCTTTACCAACAGATTTCTCTGCACGTATTGCACGTAATACGCAGTTATTCTTACAAGAAGAAACAGCCATGACAAAAGTGATTGATCCATGGGGTGGTTCATATTATGTTGAAAAACTAACAGATGAAATCACTGAATCTGCTTGGGCGTTAATCGAAGAAATTGAAGAACTTGGTGGTATGGCAAAAGCGATTGAAACAGGTCTTCCAAAGATGAAGGTTGAGGAAGCTGCGGCGAAACGTCAGGCGAAAATTGACTCGAAATCAGAAACAATCGTTGGTGTGAACAAATATCGTCTGGACAAAGAAGAGCCAATCGACATTCTTGATATCGACAATACACTAGTACGTCAAAAGCAAATTGAGCGTTTAGATGCTATGAAAGCAGCTCGTGATGAGGCAGAAGTACAAAAACATCTTGCACGCTTAACGAAAGCAGCACAAGATGGTGAGGAAAACCTACTTGCAGTAGCGGTAGATGCAGCGCGTGCTCGTGCATCACTGGGAGAAATTTCTGATGCAATCGAAGTTGTATCTGGTCGTCATAAAGCCATCATCCGTTCCATTTCAGGCGTCTATTCTGCTAACTTCTCTGACGAAGAACAAATTACTGAAGTGAAAAATATGACAGATGAGTTCCTTGAAAATGAAGGTCGTCGCCCACGTATTTTAGTTGCGAAAATGGGACAAGACGGACATGACCGAGGTGCAAAAGTTATTGCAACTGGCTATGCTGACTTAGGGTTTGACGTAGATATTTCACCACTATTCATGACACCTGAAGAAACTGCGCAAATGGCTGTTGAAAATGACGTACATTGTATCGGCGTATCATCATTAGCAGCAGGTCACAAAACTTTAGTACCTGCATTGGTTTCTGAACTGAAAAAACTTGGGCGTGAAGATATTATCATTATCGTTGGCGGCGTTATTCCAGCACAAGATTATGAATTCCTTTATGAAGCAGGTGCTGTGGCGATCTTTGGTCCTGGTACAGTGATACCTGTATCTGCCATTAAAATTATTGAGGAAATCTATAAACGTTTAGGTTACGAGGAAGTGTCTAAATAATGGACAAAAACAAAGGGATGCAGGAAAGTGCTCTATTTGTCATGGGTGGCGTGGAAGCATCTCACGACGGTATGCAGTATGGTGTACCGAAAAAATTCCGAAAGAAAAAGGCGGACAACCTTAATATACTGGAGCTTGCACGAGATGTACGTGCAGGCTCACGTGTACAGTTGTCAAAAGCCATTACGCTCATTGAAAGTTCTAATAGTGCCCATAAAGCACAGGCTCAGGAGTTATTACAGGAACTTTTACCGCATACAGGCAACAGTGTTCGTATAGGGATTACGGGAGTACCAGGGGCTGGTAAAAGCTCTTTCATTGAAGCTTTCGGAACGATGTTATGTGAGATGGGTAAAAAAGTAGCGGTCCTTGCAATAGACCCGAGTTCTTCATTATCAGGGGGCAGTATTTTAGGCGATAAAACGCGCATGGAAGAGCTGGTGAAAAAGCCGAATGCATTCGTTCGTCCATCACCGTCTGCTGGTACCCTGGGGGGTGTCCATAAGAAGACGCGCGAAACGATGCTTGTATGTGAAGCAGCGGGCTACGATGTCATTTTAATTGAGACAGTTGGTGTTGGACAGAGTGAAACATACGTCCGCGGTATGGTCGATTTCTTCCTATTGCTCGTGTTAACAGGTGCAGGAGATGAGCTTCAAGGTATGAAAAAGGGCATCATGGAATTGGCGGATGCAATTGTTGTGCATAAAGCGGATGGTGACAATGTTCGACTAGCGAAAAAAACTGTTTCCGAATACAAGCAAATATTGCATTTCCTTCAACCTGCAACACCAGGTTGGATGTCTACTGCCATGCCAGTTAGTTCGTGGGAGAAAAAGGGACTCGATAAAGTATGGGATACAATCGGTGAATTTAGGCAAACGGTAGAAGCAAATAACTATTGGTCTATCCGACGTCAAAATCAAACGAGAGATTGGTTCCAATCTATGATTACGGATCATTTAATTGATGCATTTTACGGAGACCCAAATCGCAAGGAACAAGTGCAGTTACTAGAGCGCCAAATCCTCAATGGGCAATTAACAGTAACGCAAGGTGTAGATCGTTTATTTAGCGATGAGCAATCACAGAAATAATGTACGCTTTTATATGAGCATGTAGGTGCACAAAAGCATCACTTACTGCTATGATAGGAGATGTATGAGCGCTTTCAACCTAAAGTTATGCAAAGCAAATGAAGACAGCGCGAAATTGAAAGGAGCTATCGCTTTATGAATATGGATTACGATTTATTTATGCAAGAAATTTTAAAAACAGCACGTGCAGAAATTGAGGCTGCAGGATACGAGCAATTACGCACGCCTGAAGCTGTTGAAGAGGCGTTTGCTCGTCCAGGTACAACATTAGTTATGGTCAATTCAGTATGTGGCTGTGCAGGGGGCATTGCTCGTCCAGCAGCAGCGCAATGTGTGCATTACGATAAAAGACCAGATCATTTAGTTACTGTCTTTGCAGGTCAAGATAAAGAAGCGACAGCAGCTGCTCGTTATCACTTCGGTGAAGACCACTTACCATCTTCTCCATCATTTGTTCTTTTAAAAGATGGACAAGTCGTAGCAGAAGTGGGTCGCTATGAAATCGAAGGCCATGATCCAATGTCAGTAGTGACAAACTTACAAGCAAATTTTGAAGAATATTGTGAAGAGCTATAAAGTTTATTAACACCTACATGGTGCGCTCAACATAAGTTTAGCTTTTATTGATTTGACTAAAGTGACTAGTACACTTTAGTCAAATCCTTTTGGAATTTTTGTAATATTGGCTAAATATATGTGCAACACAATAAAAGTTTAAATAGATAAGATGAGCTTCTAATGAATAACTATTCGTTATGAATGCTGCAGGATGGGAGGCAGTCGACTTGAAGAAATTTTCAATCGGCTATCGTACATTAAAAACAGCAGTCGGAGCAGCAATCGCCATTGCGATTGCGCAGTATTTTGAATTGGCTTCATATGCTTCAGCCGGTATTCTAACGATTCTATGTGTGCAGCCAACAAAGAAAAAATCCCTTCATGCTGCTTATACTCGCTTTGTCGCAAGCATTATTGGAATGCTGTATGCATTTTTGAGCTTTGAGCTATTTTCTTATCACCCGTTAACATTAGCAGGAATGCTTGTATTGTTTATACCGACGATTGTTTCGTTAAAGGTAGCAGATGGCTTTGTATCAAGTGCGGTGATTATTATGCATATTTACGCAGCTAAGGGCTTTTCGTATGATTTGGTAACGAATGAGTTAGCCTTAATGGCAATTGGTTATGGTACGGGAATCGCCATTAATATGTATATGCCAGACATTCAAAAGGAATTAAATTACTATAGAGTTAAAATAGAGGAACTGTACAGTAAGATTTTTTTAGAAATTGCCAGCTATTTAAGACAGGGTGATACGTTATGGGATGGACAAGAACTGATTCAAGCAGTCAAAACGTTGAATGATGCAAAATCATTAGCCTTTAAAGATGTAGAAAATCATTTTACTCGTAGACAAAATGACTATTATGTCTATTTCGATATGCGTGAGCAACAGCTTGAAATTATTGAACGTGTTCTCCCGAAAATAACGGCATTACCTGTTATAGTACAAGAGGCGGAAATTGTGGCAGACTTTGTCCAAGACCTTGGGGAGCATGTCCATTCTGGAAATACGGCAGGTCGTTATAGGGAAAAATTAGAGTTAGCGAAAAGAGATTTTGCGAAACTACCTTTACCAACAAACCATCAAGAGTTTATTGCGCAAGCAGCGCTTTATCAATTCATTGAAGAAATGGATCGGTATTTAGAAATAAAGCAATCATTTAAGGGTTTAAAGGTAGAAAGAAAGCGCCCACAGTAGCGTGGACGCTTTGCATTTTCTTAAACTAGCATTGATAAACCGAATGCAAGAGATGAGATGACCATGATGGCAATCATGGCATAAACAACGACTTTTTGAAATTTTTTATTACTCATATGCTCGTTCGCTCCTTCTTTTCTTATAAATAGTTTAGCAAATCTGAAAAATTTCTCAAGTAGTAGAGTTTTGACAAAAAAATCTGTAAAATAGGTTATGTACCATAACAGAAGGAGATGTCACCATGGAGAGAGTAGACCATATTGGGATTGCAGTGCGCGATCTAGATGAACGCATTACATATTATACAGAAACTTTAGGTTTAAAGTTGCTGAAAGTGGAAGAGGTTGAATCTCAACAGGTTCGTGTTGCTTTTATTGACGCTGGCAATGTGAAAATTGAGTTACTTGAACCGATGAGCGACAAAAGCGCTATTCACGGATTCATCGAAAAACGTGGCGAAGGCATTCACCATGTTGCATTCGGTGTAACAGGAATTCGTGAACGCATGGCAGAACTTCGTGAAAAAGGCGTGCGTCTTTTGTCGGAAGAGCCAGGACCAGGTGCAGGTGGCGCAGAGGTTGCTTTCATGCATCCTAAATCATCTTTCGGTGTGTTATATGAATTATGCGATAAAAGTGGAAAAGGGGAAAAGTGATTAGTATGGATATGTTCGACAAAATTAATGACTTATATGATCGTAAGACGGTAATTGAGCTTGGCGGTGGCTATGAACGCATCGAAAAGCAACATGATAAAGGTAAATTAACAGCTCGTGAGCGTATTGAATTATTACTAGACGAAGGTACGTTTTTCGAGATTAACCCATTCATTACACACCGTACAGTAGACTTCGGTATGGACAAAATGGAAGGCCCTGGCGATGGTGTAGTAACAGGCTTTGGTAAAATTAACGGACGTCCAGTTTACTTATTCTCTCAAGATTTCACTGTTTTTGGTGGAGCGCTTGGTGAAATGCACGCTAAAAAAATGGCGACAGTAATGGATCTAGCAGCTAAAAACGGCACACCGTTTATCGGTATTAACGATTCAGGTGGCGCGCGTATTCAAGAGGGTGTTCTTTCTCTTGATGGTTACGGACACATCTTCTACCGTAATGCGATTTACTCTGGAGTAATTCCACAAATCTCTGTTATTATGGGACCTTGTGCGGGTGGAGCTGTTTATTCTCCAGCTATCACAGACTTTATCTTAATGGTTGATAAAACATCTCAAATGTTTATTACTGGACCAAAAGTAATTGAAACAGTAACAGGCGAAAAAATCTCTGCTGAAGACCTAGGTGGTTCAAAAGTAAACAATGCAGTAAGTGGTAACGCTCACTTCCGTGCACCATCTGAAGAAGCGGCAATCAATCAAATTAAACAATTATTAAGCTATTTACCACAAAATAATAAAGAAAAAGCACCACGTCAAGCACGACCAGAAGGTGACGATTACCGTCCAGAAATCGTGGATACTGTGCCAATCGAAACAACGCGTCCATACGATGTGCGTAAAGTTGTAGAACAAGTAGTGGACGAAGGTTCATTCATGGAAGTTCACTCAGAATTTGCGAAAAATGTCGTAGTTGGTTTTGCACGTATTGCTGGTGAATCTGTAGGTCTTGTATGTAACCAACCAAAAGTATTAGCTGGTGGTCTTGATATCGATTCTTCAGATAAGGCAGCTCGTTTCATTCGTACTTGTGACGCTTATAACGTGCCAATTATCACATTTGAAGACGTTTCTGGTTTCTTCCCAGGCGTAAAACAAGAGCATGGTGGTATTATCCGTCATGGTGCGAAAATCCTTTATGCATACTCTGAAGCAACTGTACCAAAAATTACAGTTATTCTACGTAAAGCATATGGTGGTGCGTACGTTGCACTTAACTCTAAATCAATCGGTGCTGACTTAGTATTCTCTTGGCCAAACGCTGAAATCGCAGTAATGGGTGCAGCAGGGGCAGCAAATATTATCTTTGCACGTGAAATTGCGAAGTCTGAAGATCCAGAAGCAACTCGTGCAGCAAAAATTGAAGAGTACAAAGAGAAATTCGCAAATCCTTATGTTGCGGCATCTCGTGGTATGGTAGACGATGTTATTGATCCTCGTGATACGCGTATCAAACTTATTCAAGCTCTAGATATGTTGTCAAATAAGCACGAAACACGTCCAGAGAAAAAACACGGAAACATTCCACTATAAGTTGGACAAACCCAGTAGCCAGTTGGCTGCTGGGTTTTTTAAATGGAACGACTAAAAAATATATTCAAAAAATGACAGATAATTGAAACATTATGGCGACTCACCCGTACAAATAGGTAAGGGAGTTGAGATGAATGGAGTGGCAACAATTACAGTCTGAGCAGGAAAAACTTCATGCCCAGCTAAGAAATGTTAATAGATTAAGTGAAAAAAAGCTTTTAATTGAAGGACAAATCGAGCATGCAAGGCAAGAAATTTCCAAACATTCTATAGAACTCAATCAAATTCGAATCAAACTTGATAAGCTCGAAGGTTTTTCATTTATGAATATGATTCGAACTTGGACAGGGCAACAAGATGAGCTAAGAGCGGAGAAAGTCGATAAAGCAGCAATTTTGGAATTGAAAAGCAATGAAGCCAAAAAAATGCTACATGATTTAACAATCGACCTGGAGCAAGTGAATCACATGCTCAACCAATCGAATGAAAAACCATTGCAACAAGCGCTAAGTCGTTTGCAAGAAAAAAAGCAAAGCTATCTTCAACTACACGAGCCTGAATATGCGCACAAATTGGAACAGCTTGCGAATGAAGAAATGATGACGAAGCAGCTAATTCTTGAGATAACGGAAGCAGAAGAGGCAGGGGATATTGCGCTAACTAAATTAGGTCAGGCAGCAGCGTCACTGCATTCAGCGGGTGGATTTTCTACATGGGATACGTTTTTTGGAGGTGGCATTATTGCCACGCATTTAAAGCATGATGCGCTTGATAAAACCGAAAGCTATCTTCACAATGCTCAAATTGCCTTGCAACGTTTTCATAATGAATTGCTTGATGTCCAAGATTTGTCTACCCAGTCATTACATGTGGAGGCAGACGGTTTTGTAAAATTTGCGGATTATTTCTTTGATGATATTTTTTCTGCTTGGTCAGTCCATTCAAAAATATCAACAGCAAGAGAGCAAGTATCCCGTGTACAAGATGACGTACATAATACGATTAGACGTTTACAGGAAAAACATCATAAAGCAGTAGCTCATTTAGAAGAATTACAGAAAGAAAAAAAGGCGATTTTACAAATTTAACAGCGAAACCGAGTCAAAAGCGAAAAAGTGTTAGATTGCTTGTGAGCAATCTAACACTTTTTTGCTATAAACGCTAGGGCGCTTGCTAAAGGGTTACCAACGATTCATGGATTTCTACGGAATGAAAAGACAAAATAAAGAAGTTACTACTAGCGTATTATTCCAACTCTTCAGTCATTGTGCTAAACTAATACTTATATTATGACGTGGAAAACACGTAAATCAAGGGAGTCTTACAACATGACAAGTCGTTTAGTAGAAGAGTTTTTTGAGCTCGTACAAATCGATTCAGAAACAAAACATGAACAACTGATTGCGCCGGTATTAATCGACAAATTAACAGCACTTGGTTTTACAGTAGTGCAAGATGATGCACATACTCGAAATGGTCATGGAGCTGGCAATATTATTGCGACATTAAAAGGTTCATTAGACATTGAGCCAATCTATTTTACTTCTCATATGGATACAGTTGTACCAGGAAAGGGCATTAAACCGTTTCTACGTGAAGATGGTTATATCGTTTCTGATGGCACAACGATTTTAGGCGCAGACGATAAAGCGGGTCTAGCAGCGATGTTTGAAATGGTAAAACGCTTAAAAGAACAGCAAATCGAACATGGTGATATCGAGTTCATCATTACAGCAGGAGAAGAAAGCGGACTTGTGGGGGCGAAAGAATTGGACCCTTCAATTATTCGTGCAAAATACGGCTTTGCGGTAGATAGTGATGGCAAAGTAGGTGGAATCGTGACAGCAGCGCCATTCCAAGCGAAAATTTTTGCCAAAATCATCGGCAAAACAGCGCATGCAGGCGTTGCTCCTGAAAAAGGTGTGTCAGCGATTACAGTTGCGTCAAAATGTATTGCACAAATGAAGCTTGGGCGTTTGGACGAAGAAACAACAGCTAATATTGGTCGCTTTGAAGGCGGTCAAGCAACGAATATAGTGTGCGATGAAGTAACGATTTTAGCAGAAGCACGCTCTATTGATAAGACAAAACTTGATGCCCAAACTCAACATATGCAAGATACGTTCGAACAAGTTGCCGCTGCAATGGGTGCACGTGCAGAGATAGAAGTGAAACTAATGTATCCTGGTTTCCGTGTTACAGAGTCAGACAAAGTCGTTCAAGTAGCAATGGCAGCAGCCCGCAACATTGACCGCACGCCACAACTAGGTATATCTGGAGGCGGATCAGATGCCAATATTATTGCAGGCTTTGGTATCCCTACTGTGAACTTGTCAGTAGGCTATGAAGATATTCATACAACAAATGAAAAGATTCCTGTAGAAGAATTAGAAAAACTAGCAGATTTACTTGTGGAAATTGTGAAAGAGTCAGCTAAACACGAGCGCTAAAAAGAAGGAAGTGACCTAATGGAAAGTGTAAAGGCAGTAGTTTTCGCTTGTGGTACAGAAGAATATGCAGTACCGGTGGAGCAAGCAATCTCAATTGAAAAATTAGAGCAAATAACGCCCATTCCACATTTACCAAATTATTTATTAGGTTTTACAAGAAATCGAGGAGAGCTAATTCCTGTATTGGATTTTGAACGTATTCTCTATAATCGTTCGTCAAATGCGGCTACAGCACGTATAATTGTCCTCAATACGGATGTCGTGAACTATGGCTTGCTCGTAACAGAGGCACGTGAAATTCTTGATTTAGATGAGTCCATTTTAAAGCAAATGGGGCTTGTTAATTATTCCAAAACACGTTACTTTACGGCAGTGGCCAATTTAGAAAACCGTATGATTACGTATGTAGACCCTAAAATTCTTGTAAATTCTTTAGATGGCATTCGAGAAATTATCAATTATTTGCACAAAATGCTGGAAAATGAAAAAGAAAACGTAGAAGCATAAGTTTTGATAAACAAAAGGAATAACATGAAAACCCCCTCCAATGTTGGAGGGGGTTTTCATTTGGATTAAGAAAGTCGACCGCTATAGTCTTCAAACTTAAATTCACGAATGACTTTAATACCTTCTTCATCGTTATATGAAACGATTGATGGTAGGTTGACACCGTTAAACATATGGTTTTTAACCATCGAGTAGTGGGCCATATCTGTAAAGACAAGACGATCGCCTGGTTTTAGAGGTTCTTCAAATGAGTAATCACCGATAACATCACCTGCAAGGCATGTAAGTCCACCAAGGCGATATGTGTATGCTAGCTCATTGGCTTGACCTGACCCGATAATCATCGGACGGTAAGGCATTTCAAGTACGTCTGGCATATGACAAGTTGCCGATGTATCTAAAATGGCTAAGTCCATGCCGTTTTTCTGAATATCAAGAACCGTTGCAACTAAGTAGCCTGTATTCAGTGCTACTGCTTCACCAGGCTCTAAATACACAAGGAGATTGTACTTATCTTGAATATAATTAATGATATTCACTAGTTTTTCTACATCATAATCTTCACGCGTGATATGGTGACCACCGCCAAAGTTTAGCCATTTCATTTGGTGTAAAACATCACCAAATTTTTCTTCGACTTTTTCAATTATACGCTCTAATGTATCAGAGTTTTGCTCACACATTGCGTGGAAGTGTAAGCCATCAATACCGTCAAGCTGAGATTTGTCGAAGTTAGCTAATGTTGTACCAAGACGAGAGTTCGTATAGCAAGGATCATATAGTGCTGTTTCAATTTCAGAGTACTCAGGATTAACACGAATACCACATTCAATTGTTTTGCCAGCAGCTTTTACTTTATCCTTGTACTGTGCCCATTGGTTGAAAGAGTTAAAGACGATGTGATCAACATAGCCAAGAAGCTCGTCCATTTCATGCTCTACATAAGCAGGAGCATAAACATGAACTTCTTTGCCCATTTTTTCATAGCCAAGACGGGCTTCAAAAAGTGAGCTTGATGTAATCCCAGCTAAGTATTCACCAACTAAAGGGAATGTTGAATGCATAGAAAACCCTTTTAGAGCAAGTAAAATACGGCAGCCCGTACGATCTTGTATCGACTTTAAAAGCTCAAGATTTTTTGTTAATAGTCGTTCATCCACTACATAAGAAGGTGATGGAACTTTTGTGAAATCAATTGGTTTCATCGGCTACTTTCCTTCGCTTCGATCTCTAAGTCAAGTAATTCTGGGTTATGGCTTTCTTGCCATGGTAGACCCCATTTGTTTAATGCATCCATAAATGGATCTGGATCGAATTCTTCTACGTTCCAGACACCTGGTTTTTGCCATTGACCGTTCATAACAAGCATTGCACCGATCATTGCTGGTACGCCAGTTGTGTAAGAAATCGCTTGAGAACCAACTTCGTTATAGCACGCTTCGTGGTCACATACGTTATACACGTAGTACGTTTTTTCCTTGCCATCTTTTAAACCACGGATAATACAGCCGATATTTGTTTTACCTTTTGTACGTGGTCCTAATGATGCTGGATCTGGTAATACGGCTTTCAAGAAGTGGATTGGCTGAATCATTTGCCCTTCGAATTCGATTGGTTCAATTGAAGTCATGCCTACATTCTCTAATACTTTTAAGTGTGTTAAGTATTTTTCAGAGAATGTCATCCAGAATCGAATTTGCTTTAGACCTTTAATGTTTTTAGCAATTGATTCTAATTCTTCATGGTATAATAGGTAAATATCTTTTGGCCCGATTTCTGGTAAGTTATACACTTCTTTTTTCTCAAGTGGTGCTGTTTCAATCCACTCGCCTTCTTTCCAGTAACGACCATTCGCTGTAATTTCGCGAATATTGATTTCTGGATTGAAGTTTGTTGCGAAATGATAACCGTGGTCACCAGCATTGGCATCTACGATATCGATATAGTGGATTTCGTCGAATTCATGTTTTTGAGCATGTGCTGTGAAAACGCCTGTTACACCAGGGTCAAAACCACTACCAAGTAATGCCGTTAAGCCAGCTTTTTCAAACTTCTCTTTATAAGCCCATTGCCATTTATATTCAAATTTTGCCGTTTCAGGTGGCTCGTAGTTTGCAGTATCCACATAGTGCACACCTGTCGCTAAGCAAGCATCCATAATCGTTAAGTCCTGATAAGGTAACGCTACGTTAATGACAACATCTGGTCCGAAACTTTTAATAAGTTCGATTAATTCATCTGTATTGTCAGCGTCTACCTGTGCAGTATGAATCTTTGTTTTTCCGCCGTCTAGTTTTTCTTTTAGAGCGTCACATTTTGAAACAGTTCTACTTGCGATACAAATTTCCTCAAATACGTCCGAATTTTGAACACACTTGTGTACCACAACACTGGCTACTCCGCCAGCTCCTATAATCAATGCTTTACCCAATTGTCTACCCCCAAGTTCATATAAAGTATTGTCAAACAAGCTGATTATACAGAAAATTGATTTACTACTCAATCATTGTTTTTAAATTTCTACAAAAAATTTTTTATTTCAACATTTATTAGCCGTAATTAGAGGGGGATACCCCGATAGCTGAGCACCTAACGCGTAAAAATCCACTGCGTATTCTGGCCTGCACGACATAGGTTACAAAAACGCTCATAGTTGAGTTATTGGGTTATGCTTTAGCGTAGATAGCAGAAGTCTCCATGGATTTTTACTTGGTAGTCATGCACCTTAAATTGTTTAAAAATTGTTTGAGTGACTGGCACTCAAAGGTGGGGTTCTGCATCGCCCCATAAATAAAAAATAATGATTAACAGCGTACTTAATAATCCCATCACGAGGCCATAGGTGCTGAAGGCCACTTGCACTTGACTTTGCACAGCATAAATAAAAATGGCTCCAAGTGTTAATAAATTGCCCATAATAAGTAATAACAGATGAAAACGTTTATTCATAGCAAGCCCCTCCTAAAATAAAATTTACTTGCCCCAAAGATGAAAATATTTTACTTCAATTATCTCATAATTCAGAAAAAATATCCAAATAATAACTATTATTATGTGAAAAAGTTTGAAAGATGGAGGAATTTATCTAAATTTCGTATGGAAATAATGGTTATTTTTCTATGAATGATGAATGGCCTTTTGAAGCTGACGTTGCAATGCGCTTGAAACCGATTATTTTTCATGGTGTTGCAAGTAGGCTGACATTATTTATATTAAAAAAACAGCATAAGAATGCATTGGTTTTATGATTATTGCTGTTTTTCGCTCTAAAGATGGTAAACTACCAATATGAAAGCTCTTTGGTGAAGGTGAGGATTTTATCGTGATCAATCAATTTAATGAACAAGTACAACAAATAAATGAATTATTTGTCAGTGGACAAGTGAAAGAAAGCTATACCTTGGCGAAGGCATTATTAAAGAACGAATTATTTGAAGCGGATGATTCTTTTCCTATTATTCAACAGCATGTGGCACTTTTAGAGGCTAATGGCTATGCTACTATGCCAGTCCACACTGCAGATAATGTGAAGCAAAGTGTCGAACGTGCGGATGGATCGTATCCAGAGCGTGATGCCCTTAGTGCCTATATTGGCAGTCAGGACGATGAGCAATTTGGTCGAGTGGTAGATGAATTATTAGCAGGGTCTATCGAAGCGCAAGCAAATGCTTACTATACAATGGCTGAATATTTTGTACTCGCAAAAGAGCCTGATAAAGCAATGGTACAATATGCGGAAGCGATTAAATTACAACCGAATATAGCACTGTATTGGGGAGCATTTGCGCAATTTATTAATCATATGGAAGCGAGCCCGTATTTGGCACTTCGTCTCATTGAAGAGGCGATTCAGCTAGATGGCATGAATGCTCGTTGGTATTATATTCAAGGGAATATCTTTTTCCAGTTAGTTGCAGCTACCAAAAATTTAAGTTACTTACCGGCACTAGAGGAAGCTTGGTCGAAAGCCAAAAAACGCTGCTCTGCTAAGCAAGTGGCGTTAAAGGTGGACATCGCTAAGTCAGAGGATTTACTAACACAGTGGAAGAAACAAATGCTATAAGGACGAGCTTTTTAATCATAGTATTCCACGGGCGTTTATGCAGGCTTTGCTTGTATATTTATGAATTGTTTGAGTGACTGGCACTTAGTAAATATGCTTAACGACGGGCGTTTCAGTAGATATTTACTTGTATATTTATAAATTTTTTGAGTGGCAGGCACTACATTTCTGTATTTTTATGCTAGAATAGGATTATAAACGGACGTAAGAAGCTTATTTTATTGCATGAAAGAAGTGTTTGTTTGAGTTTATATGTTGCGTATGTATTAGTAGGGCTTGCTATAGCAATGCCTGTAGGTGCCATCACGGTCGAAATGACCAAGCAGGGGCTAAAAAATGGCTTTATGCATGGCTGGGCAGTAGGGCTTGGCGGTATGACGGTTGATGTAGTATTAGTTTTTGCTCTGTATATGGGGCTTGCTTCTATATTAGCTATGCCGCTAATTCAGCTGCCTATGTGGATTATTGGCGCCGGCTTCTTGTTTTTACTTGGGTTAGATTCTATCAAAAATGCCGATCAAGACATTACGCTAGCGGGTGAAAAAGTAACAAAATCATTTTTCACATCGTATCGCAACGGGCTTCTGGTAGCCATTTCGCCAGGAAACCTTGTTTTTTGGGTAAATGTATTCGGTGTAGTTCTAGCAAAATCGTATGACAAAGGAGAGTCAGCAAGTTTCCTAGTAATAGCTGCTGGTATACTTAGCGGTATTTTACTGCACGACATAGGTTTGATGACCATTGTTTCGGTTACACGTAAGGCGATGAGTCGAAAAATGATTAAAACCCTGACAATGATATCAGGCGTGTTATTAATTGGTTTCGCAGGTTACTTTATTTATGAATTTATTCAAGGAATTAAAATGTACAGATAATCGACAAAAGGCATTGAGAAGTAGATTCTCAATGCCTTTTTAGGTTGTCATCATCGTTATGCTGGAATTGTGCGATGTTCCTCAATGCAAGCGATTATTTCTTCCGCTACTTGATGTGCCAAAGTGAGTTCAGAAGTAAAGCCTACACAAGAACAATTCATCTCACCTAAAATATAGCAATCTTCGCCTGCCTCATTTGTATCTAGCATAAAATCGGCTGTCCAAATAAGTGGTAAATCATAATTACCTAATAAGTTGGTAACGAGTGGTAACTGTGTTAAGAAGTTTTGTACAAGTTGTTCCCAATCCTCTGGTTTATCGTAGCGATATTGCGCACCAGAGAAAAGTGTAGCACTAAAGGCATCTTCAGTATCGGCTGGTTTTTTATGTACCACGTGAACTGGTTTGTCACGCAACATAAATAAGCGGATTTCGCCTTCAGTAATACGAGGAAGGAAACGCATATCAATTAACATTCCATTTGTGCCAGTAATGTACTGCTCACAAAACGTCATAAATGCACCTAGCTCCCAATACTCTACATGATTATCTTTTGCTTCAGTACATTTAATTTTGGCATCAAGAGGTACTTCTGTTATGCCAGCAGCAAGGGGCTCGACTAATTTTACTCGCCAAATACCTTCGCCAGTTGAACCTCGATTTTGTTTTAAGACACGTTCCGTTAGTGCAAGGGAAGTAGGGAATTGTGCTTTAAATGCCTCAATCGTGTAATAAGCAAATGTATCATCTGGTACTAAATTGGTAGACACTAATTTCGATAATACATCTTTCGAACCGTAGCCAATCATTGCATCCGGATGAGGCATGCCAATCACACCTGCTGCACATAACTCTCGTAGCATTTCGAAATATTCTTCCTCATGTTCTAAATTACCAGGATTAATGCGAGATACATAGGAAACGCCATTTTCTTTTACGTAGTCAAAAATTTCGTCCTTTTTTGTTACCTCAAAAAATATTACTTCCGCATCTTGTCCACGTTGTTTAAGTGCATTGACCATCGGCATTGTATCAAGTCTGTAGCCGTCAGGTCCCTTGTCAGTGCCGCCTTGTACTTCGAAGAAAATAACTTTTTTATTCATATATAGCCTCCTTAACTTCTTGATATTTTTTAGTATACTGGACAAACAAGGAGAAAAGATATACGAAATATGTAAATTTTATATATAATTTCATGGTGAAAATGTTCTCGTATAGTAGTTTACGACTAATTATTTTTTGAATAATCAAATTTCGGAGTTATTTACTATTAAACTGGCTTTAAATTACAATTCTAAGTTTTTCTTCTTAAACACTGTAAGATATAAAATCATGCATAGAATCAGTAATGTGCCAATCATTTGGAAGCCCCCAAATGGAATTTGCAGCCAAAAAACACTTGTGATGACGGCCATTAAAGGTTCCAAACTACCAAGTAAGCTTGTTTCTTTTGGGGATAGGTAATGCAAACTGGCAATATAAAACCAAAATGCAAGCATCGTACCAAAAATAATGATAAAGAAAAAATAAGCAGTAGTCGCAAATGTCCAGGTCGATAGCTCAATGTGCCATGGTTGATAGAATATGCTCATGGTGACACCCCCAATGAGCATCGCCCAACCGACAACAAGTAAAGAATGGAATTGTTGTAAAAGCGGTACGGCATACAATGTATAAAAAGCGACAGCCAGACCGGATAACACACCCCAAAATACACTCATAAATGGGACAGAAAGCGTGGAAAATGAACCGTTTGTCAGCAATAAAGTCGTACCGATTAGTGTAAGTGATACAGCAATGCCATCTTGTTTGGTGAGTTTACTGTATTTTTTAATAATATAGTAACTGATAATGAAAAGTGGCGCTAAATACTGTAATAAAGTCGCTACAGCAGAATTACCGATTGCAATGGACATCATATATGTATATTGCACAGCAAGCATACCAAGTAGACTAAAGAGAATTTGTCTGAATGCATCTTGCTTTGTTCGCCACATAACAAAAATGGATTGGTGACGATGTGTTATTTTGTAAATGGCGATTAACAAGATACCAGCAACAAGCAGCCTGCTCGATACGAGCCAACCAACTTCAATATGTTCTTGCTGGAATAGTTTTTGCGCAACTGTTCCGCCAATTCCCCAAAAGCTTGCACCAAGAATGACAAGCATAAAACCAAAAGCACGGTTTTTTTTATGTTGTTGATTCATTTTCTAACATCTCCTAAACTATCAATATAAAAAATAATATATAATTTTCATTGTAAAAAATATCGTATTAACGGTTTAAACTATCAATATATTGAGGTGTTTGCATTGACATTGACGCATATTAAAGTAGCGAAGGATTTACAAGAATTAACGATACATGGTTCGAAGGCATTTCCAATTGCTTTATACGAAACGACATTACAAGTAGATCGGTTGGATTTTTTGCCATTACATTGGCATAAAGAAATACAGTTCGTCTATGTCAAAAGTGGACGTGTCAACTATCGTGTAGGTGCGGACATCATACTGCTTGAGGCGGGAGAAGGGCTATTTGTCAATGCAGCATGTTTACATGAAGCAAAACCAAATGAGGTGGACCAGTCGTTGCTGTTTTGTATAAATGTTGATCCGAAATTTTTAGGCGGACATGAAGGCAGTGTGTTGACATCTAAATATGTGCAACCATATGTAACCAATAATAGACTACCATTTGTTAAGCTTTCCGGTGAGCTAGCACAAGCTGTAGAATGTGTTGCCCAATTATTAAAGGAACGAAATGCCTTTTTTGAATTTCAGGTGTGGAGGGCATTGTTATCGATTTGGGAGGCTATTTTAATGCAATCGAAGCTTACTGAGGAAACGATACATGCTTCTATGATCGTGCAACATGAGCGTGCAAAAGAAATGCTTGACTACATTCATCGTCATTATCAAGAAAAAATAACCTTGGAAAAATTAGCTGCACATGTGTTTATCAGCAAGGCAGAATGCAGTCGTTTTTTTAAAAAAGTAGTCGGTATGACACCATTTACGTATCTATTACATTACCGTTTAAGAAAAAGTATGGAATTGTTGCGCGATCGTGACAAACCCATCACGTTTATTGCATCAGACACAGGCTTTAGTACAGTTAGTTACTATATTGAGCGTTTTAAAGCATATACGGGTTATTCACCACATGCGTATCGCAAAAAATTTTTAGTTGAACAGAACAATACGTAGTGTTCGGAGAAAAGTGAATATTTCATGACATGCTCAGACATTAAAAACTTTGCTTTCCTTGTAAATTGTTTACAAATGATGCACTCTATTTTAAAATAAACTTAATATTAAAGTTAACTTAACTATTAACCTAACTTAAAGGATGATTTTGTATGGACCAACATGATGACGCATTATATACACTCGTACAGGAAATTAACGATGCGATTTACTCGATGGATAGCCATTTTATAAAAGTCCATCAGCATTTAGTAACAGATGATTTGTCTACAAAGCAAATGATACTTATGGATTTTATCCATAAAAATAAAAGTGTAACCATTGGACAAATTGCTCACTATTTGAATATTACTTCAAGTGCTGTTGGTCAACTCGTAAGTAAACTTGAAGATCAACGATATGTAATCCGACAAATTAACCCCAAAAATCGCCGTGAAATTTTTGTCCACTTAGATATAGCGGGTAATCAGTATTTCAAGCGGGAAGAAGAAATTAAGCGCTATATTATTGCCAAGTATTACTCGAAACTTGAACGATCAGAATTAGTCCAATTGAAGGAGATTATTCAAAAATTAAATAACATTGTTTTGAAAGAAGGCATGGTAGAGGAAATAAGAAAAGAGTGATGTCATTACGTGTAGCAGTCTAATAGTTAAAGGAGAGATTCGAAATGATGGTCTTAAAAAAGAAACAAAACATCTGGATGGCGTTTTTAGTCGTTGTATTAATTAGCAACTACTCGCTTTATAATACAGGATTAGGTATGTCCATTTTACCAGCAGAAACAGCGGGCGTTGTATTTGGCTCATTACTCGACTTTATCGTCGTAATACCAGTGCTATTTATGCTGTATAAACGAAAGTTTTCTATTAAGTATGCGATTGTTTTGGCCGCAACAGGTTGTATTGCAGCACGCTTCATTATTCCAATGGATCATTTGCAACCGTATGTGGCGGTGACATGGGCTGGATTTGCAATTGAAGGGGCACTTATCGTGATCGAACTATTATTTGTTACAACGTTAGTATATTACTTACCTAAAATTATAGCAGATGTGCGGGCAAGTTCTTTACCAGACATTTTTTCTTTTCCACAAGCAGTTGAAAAACATGCTCCGAAGTATCGGATTATACAGATGCTGTGTACAGATTTACTCGTTCTTTACTACGGATTCGCAAGTTGGAAGCGAAAAGAACGGGCGGGATTAACGTTACATAAAAACTCTAGCTATATCGCCTTTCAGATAATGATGATTCATGCCATCGTGATAGAGACTATTGGTATCCACTGGTGGCTTCATGAGAAATCCATGCTATTATCCATCTTATTACTCATTATAAATATTTACTCTGTCTTATTTTTTATAGCTGATATGCAGGCAATTCGCTTAAATCCTATTTACGCAACCTCTGATTCATTATATTTATCTTTAGGTTTAATGAAGCGAGCGACCATTCGCTTCGATGCGATTGAAAAAGTGGAAGAAAACCCAGAACTGTTAAAAGAAAAATTATCGAAAGATACAATCGATTTTATTGCACGTGACTTTGGAGAAGCCTATCCTCACATGATATTGCAGATGAAAGAACCGGTGGAAGTAACGTTTATGTTAGGTCTGAAAAAGCGTTATAACAAAGTGGCAATCAAAGTCGATCAAGTACAGGAATTAAGAGACATATTACGCCAAGGTATGGAGGAAAATAAAGAGGAATGGTAAACAGCTAAAGAGGCTGGGACGCGGGGACTCCTGCACAGAACGCACACAGCGTAAGAAGCGCGCATTCTGCGCTGAGCGGAAAGCACCGCCGAAGCGGACAATAACGGCGCAGCAAAAAAGTGTTAGATTGACTGCTATCAATCTAACACTTTTTCTCTTTTGTCCCAGCCTCTAGCTGTGTTTATAGCTAAGGGGATGGATTGGAAATTATTAGGTTAGTAATTGCTTTGTTATTAAATACATCTTTATGTATTGCACGATTAATACCTATCCAACCAATCCCTTTCCACATGCAAGGGGCAAGAGAACACGACTGTTATTTTTTGCCGGGGAAAATGACATAAGAAAGGCTAATGACGGCATCGATTATTAAAACAATCCCCCAAATTTTCATCACTTGTAGTAGGGAAGACGTATCGGTATGTTGACCAATAAATACAATCATCGCATACAATAAACTAGTACTAATAATGTAGGCGAGAACATGTAAACCGAGCATTTTTACTTCATGGATTCCTTTCGCCAATCCTGTTAACCGCTGTTTTTCTATCTGGATTTTTAAAAACCATTGTTGAAACTTTTCATCTGCCCATGTAATCATTGTCTTCCCATAGGCAATCGAGACACCTATATAGATAGCGGCAATACCATGAGAAGCGGATGCTGGTGTACCAGCTTTTAAGTCCATAGCAGTTAGCAAGATTAATAGAAGGTCTATAACAGGTGTAAGGGCAAAAAAGAAAATGCTTAGTTTTGGCTTGTTAAAACGGTATCTACAAACCAAAGCTATTAATATGACAATCCAAAATGCTATTTCTGCAGCGATAATCCAAGCAATCATAAAAACCCTCCATTATTTTGATACGGTTGTATTAAATAAAATTACCATAAAGTTTTAAATAATACAAATGTATTAAAATAGTCTATACTTGAAGTATGCCAAAAATAGTGAATCATGAAGAAAGAAAAGCGAGTATCGCGAAAGCCACGTGGAATGTAATTGCTAGGGATGGACTTAGAGGTGCTACAGTACGTTCAATTGCAAAGGAGGCAAATTTATCATTAGGTGCTGTTCGTTACTATTTTAACACGCATGAGGAATTAATCGTATTTGCGATGGAGTTAGTAGAGCAGCAAGTAAATGAGCGTATTGCCCAGCATTTACAAAAGCCACTACCAATTAAGCAAATTATTGTAGCAGTACTTTTGGAGCTCGTGCCAATCTCTGAACAACATATTATTGAAATGCAAGTTTGGCTAGAATTTGTTTCTTATAAGGTGCGAAGTGGAGAAGCGTCAGAAGAAAATATATTGAGCGGTATTGAAAAGATATTTGCTTATTTACAACAACAAAATTTACTGCAAGATGGACTAGTACTACACGATGAAATTGTCCATTTACATGCATTTATTGATGGTCTTGCCCTGCATGTTTTAATGGGCTTAGTACCAATGGATAAAGTGCGACTTCAATGTTTAATTGAAAAAGAAATAGATAAAGTATTAAAACTATAAAACAAGTGGTTTGCCCATCTAGTGTTAATCTAGATGGGCAATTGCTTTTAGTATGTCTTCACTAACGGCATCCCAAAATTGACGTTGTACGGAATCGCTATACGTATAAAGGTGTTTCTTTTGCACATGCCTATAAATTTCCTCTATTGCTTCCTTGTGGAAAGATAGACGGTGATTCATTGTTTGACGTTCTTCCTCGATACACAATAACTTATAAATATCCGTCAGTCGTTCAAGCTTTGCACACTTCTGTTTCGTATCCTCATATTGAACTTGATGAAACCTTCCTATGGCCGTATGCATTGAGATTTTTTCTCGATGTTCTGCTTGCAATGTTCGATATTCTTCTTGCCGAATAGCTACACGATACCAAAATTCATAACGCAACGGTAAATCTCTTATTTCGTAAGTAAGCAAAGTATTTAAAATACTGCTCATTTGTTCATATGTATCTAGCTTTTTATCTGTCTCCTTAAATAGTCCAAACATTTTGCCACCCCCTGTTTTGATTAATACTACAACCTATGATAAAAACCCTTTAATATTTCTTGGGAAATAATCCAACGTTGATAAAACGGGGTGAATATCCGATCAATCGAGTGAAATTTAGGATAGAATACCCTCGGAAAAAGCATTATCTGAATCATTTATGTAAAAATGCAAAAAAAGGCATTTACAAAAGGAAAAAGAATGTGTTAACTTAAAAACTATAGTTGGTTAACTAAAAGAGGGGGAGGTACAGTTGCAACACTTTTGGGTTGTTGGAACAGATACAGATGTTGGAAAAACATTTGTCACCACATTATTAATGCGTAATTTGCAAAAACAGGGCGTACGTGTAACGCCTTATAAACCAGTCCAAACTGGTGAAGTGTATGATGGTGAACAAGCCTATTACTTCGACACAGCGATGTATGAAAAATATTCCTTGCAATTGCTAGACAGAGAGAATTTAAATGGCTATTCATTTAAAGAGGCTGCATCGCCACATTTTGCGGCTCAACTGGAGGGGCAGCAAATTGACACACAGCAGTTATTAAAGCAAATGCAACTTTTACAGCAAACATGGGATGTTGTTATTTGTGAAGGAGCGGGTGGGCTCTTTGTGCCATTAGATGCATGTGGCGAAACGACATTGTTGGATGTCATTGTTGAAAGTAAACTACCCGTTGTCGTGGTTACACGAACAGCACTAGGAACAATTAACCATACGCTCTTAACGTTAGAGGCATTGACTACACGGAAAATTGAAGTGCTTGGTCTTGTATTTAACGGTGATATGGGGAGCAGGATGGAGCAAGACAATATCCAAACGATTTTACAGTATTATACATTGCCCTATATGACGATACCAAAGCTGGAAGAGCTGTCGGACATTAATGAGTATGCAATTACGGGCACATCATTGTTTGAAAGGCTGATTAGACGTGAAACAAGTATTAACTGAGCTACAAGAAAAAGATTTACAACATGTCTGGCATCCTTGCTCACAAATGAAAGATTATGAGGCTTTTCCACCAATCGTTATAAAAAAAGGCGAAGGTGTATGGCTGTATGATGAACAGAATCAACGCTATCTTGATGCGGTATCTTCATGGTGGGTCAATTTATTTGGACATGCCAATCCACGTATTAGCCAAGCATTAAGTGAACAAGCATTTACGTTGGAGCATACAATTTTTGCGAATTTTTCACATGAGCCAGCGATTAAACTCGCACAAAAATTAGTAGCTTTAACACCACAAAGTTTACAAAAAGTATTTTTTGCAGATAATGGTTCATCTGCTATAGAAGTCGCTTTAAAAATGAGTTTTCAATATCATATGCAAACGGGGAAAACGCAAAAAAAACGCTTTTTGGCATTAACGGATGCCTACCATGGTGAAACATTAGGTGCTTTATCCGTCGGTGGCGTAGATCTTTATAACGAAGTGTATCAACCACTGTTATTGGATACGGTACGAGCACAAGGCCCAGATTGTTTCCGTTGCCCATTCAAGCATCATCCGGATAGTTGCCATGCCCAATGTATTAGTTTTGTAGAGGATCAGTTGCGCATGCATCATAAGGAAATTACGGCGGTTATTATTGAGCCACTCATTCAAGCGGCAGCAGGGATGAAAATGTATCCAGCTATTTATTTGCGACGTTTACGTGAACTATGTACGCAATATGATGTGCATCTAATTGCAGACGAAATTGCTGTAGGTTTTGGGCGCACAGGTACACTTTTTGCCTGTGAGCAGGCTAATATCTCTCCGGATTTTATGTGTTTATCAAAAGGTTTAACAGGTGGGTATTTACCACTGTCTGTCGTAATGACGACGAATGATGTATATCAGGCATTTTATGATGATTATGCCACGATGAAGGCGTTTTTACATTCACATAGTTACACAGGGAATACACTTGCCTGCCGTGTTGCTCTAGAGGTATTGGCGATATTTGAAGAAGAACAGTATATAGACGTTGTGCAAGACAAAGGTGAACGCATGCGAAAGCTAGCCTTGGAGGCTTTTAGTGATTTACCTTTTGTTGGTGAATATCGGCAAGTTGGGTTTGTCGGGGCGATTGAACTTGTGGCGAATCGCGATACCAAAGAGCCATTACCGAGTGAGGAGCGCATCGGCTATCAAATATACAAAAGAGCTTTAGCAAAAGGGTTACTGATTCGTCCACTTGGGAATGTTTTGTATTTCATGCCACCATACATTATAACGGACGATGAAATGCAATTTATGATTCAAACAACAAAAGATACAATTGTTCAATTTTTTGAAGAGCGGGAGGGATGAGGGCATGTTGAAACAACAGTCAACGTTATCACTTGTGATGATTGCGATGTTTGCTGCATTAACAGCAGTTGGTGCCTTCATTAAAATTCCATTACCGCTCGTGCCGTTTACATTACAAATTGTCTTTGTCTTTTTAGCGGGTTGCTTACTCGGTGGTCGCAATGGATTTCAAAGTCAGCTAGTTTACATAGGAATAGGTTTAGTTGGCTTGCCAGTTTTTACACAAGGTGGAGGCATTACATATGTATTGCAGCCGACTTTTGGTTACTTAATAGGATTTGCTCTTGCTGCATTAGTAATCGGCTATATGATTGATCGAGTAGAATCACCAACGAAAAAGCATTTCATTGTTGCCAATATTATAGGGCTTATCATTATTTATGCAGTCGCAGTACCTTATTTATATGTAGCATTAAATGTATGGTTAAACATGAAATCAAGTTGGTCTCATGTATTTTTAGTAGGCTTTGTCAATAGTATTGTTGCAGACTTTTGCTTAGCAATTGCTTCTGCCCTTTTAGCTGAACGTCTATACAAAGTATTCCGTTCCGCTAGAGCTATAAAACTTGTGCAAATTGAAAAGGAGAATGTTTAGTGAATTGGTTACAATTAGCAGATGAAGTGATTGCAGGCAAGGTAATTAGCGATGATGAGGCACTTGCCATTTTAAATAGTGATGATGATGATATTTTAAAGCTAATGGACGGCGCATTTGCCATTCGTAAGCACTATTACGGTAAAAAAGTAAAGTTAAATATGATTATGAATGCTAAAAGTGGCTATTGCCCAGAGGATTGTGGCTATTGCTCGCAGTCATCTAAATCGACCGCTCCTATTGAGAAATATCCGTTCATTACAAAAGAAGAAATATTAGCGGGGGCAAAGCGTGCGTTTGAAAATAAAATTGGTACGTATTGCATCGTCGCAAGCGGACGTGGGCCGACTCGTAAAGATGTCAATGTAGTGAGTGAAGCCGTTGAAGAAATTAAAGCAAAATATGGCTTAAAAGTTTGCGCTTGCTTAGGTTTACTAAAAGAAGAACAAGCACAACAATTAAAAGAAGCGGGTGTTGATCGCTACAATCATAACTTAAATACATCAGAGCGTCACCATTCCTATATTACGACGACGCACACATATGAGGATCGTGTTAATACCGTTGAGGTTGTAAAGAAACATGGTATTTCCCCATGTTCTGGAGCCATTATTGGGATGAAAGAAACGAAAATGGATGTCGTGGAAATTGCACGCGCATTGCATCAGTTGGACGCGGATTCAATTCCAGTTAACTTCTTACATGCAATTGATGGAACGAAACTTGAAGGAACACAGGACTTAAATCCTCGCTATTGCTTAAAAGTATTAGCGTTATTCCGCTACATGAATCCTTCGAAGGAAATTAGAATTTCCGGTGGTCGCGAAGTCAATTTAGGATTCCTTCAGCCATTTGGACTGTATGCAGCAAATAGTATTTTTGTTGGGGATTACTTAACTACTGAAGGACAAGAAGCCAATAGCGATTATCGTATGCTTGAAGATTTGGGCTTTGAAATCGAGCTGACACAAAAGCAAGAAGAAGCATTTTGTTCTTAATTCAACCAATCATTATGAAATAAAATCTACTACTACACAATATGATTACCTCAAAACCGTGTGAGCGTCGTGGAAAAGGCGCACAGACGGTTTTTTGGTCGATAAAAGAGAAGGAGAAAGGTAAATAAATGGTTCCGATAATATACCTATAAAATGATGGTTTTCACAAAATGTTCAATGAAAGCGTTTTGAAATTGAACAGTTTGTGAAGGGCTTCACATAAAGCTTTATTTTTTTAAAAAAGAGCGTAAAATGAAAATTAGCAAGAGTTGTTATAAGACAGTTTGTTCTTTGTATCACATGTTAGGTGATTGTTATATTACAAAAATAATAGGTAAGGGAGAGGTTAAGATGTGGGTTATTACAGTTTTTGAGAAAAAAAATGTGCGTATTTTTGAATATACAAACAAAAATGAGGCAACAGCCGCATTAGCAAAATTTAAGAAAAATGCCGTATTAACATATACAAAATAATACTTGGTCGATTTAAATCTAAAAATAACCCCTCATTGTACAATATAACGTACAATGAGGGGTTTTGTTAATGAAAAAGTATGGAGAAAGCACTGTAAACTAATAAAATTGCCATGAAAATATTGAATGGTTGTTGATACTGTAAAAGTACTTTTCGAAAGGTAGAGCCAAATAGAGCCCAGCTAAATGTACTTATAATCCCGACAAACCCTAAAAATAATGCAAATAAAATGTAACTCATATAGGAAGTGTAATACGGCAAAATATAGGTCGCAACGACCGTAATGCCAAACAAAATTCCTTTTGGATTGACGAACTGTAGAAAGGCTCCAAGTAGTAAAAGGTTTCGTTTATGCTCCTCTAGATGGTTAGGATTCGAATCTACGTGGTCTTTGGTTGTCGCAATTTTAAAAGCTAAATACAACATATAGCCTACCCCTAAAATCGTTAGTGGAAATGTAATAATGGGCATAATTTGACTAACAGCAAAATTAAAAAAACTACTTAAAGCGGTTATTGTAAAGAAGCCAATGCCCACACCGAGACAAAACTGCATCGTTTTTTTTAATCCATATTGGTTGGCATAGGCCATTGCCATAATGTTGTTCGGCCCGGGTGTAAAGCTTGTAATGATAACGAATACTAAAAAGGATATGTAAGGCATTTTAGACCTCCTTATTTTTTGTGCGTTATATCGTCCGAAATAAACTATATAACGCCCTGTTTTTTATTATACATAAAGGTCGTTATATTGTACAATTTTTTAAGGGGTGCTTGTATTGGAGGAAATTCATTTAATTTTTGCAAGGAATTTAAAAGCTATTCGCGAAAAAGAGAAACTTAGTTTAGAAAAAGTGTCTCAGCTATGTGGCGTTAGTAAAACGATGATTGGACAAATTGAAAGAGGTGAGTCTAGTCCGACGCTTACTACTATCTGGAAAATTGCAACTGGTTTAAAGGTATCCTTTACAACTCTTATCCATCAGCCGCAGTCGGAAACAGAAGTCGTGCTGAAAAAGGATATACCAGTATTATCAGAAGATAATGGAAAATATAGAGTGTATCCAAATTTTCCATTTCAAGAAGATAGTCGTTTTGAAATCTATACAATAGAGATTGATCAAGGTGGTCACTTAAGCGCAGAGGGTCATAAAGAAGGCACAGAGGAATTTATTACTGTTTTTGCAGGGGAACTAATGATTTGTGTCAATGACCGTACCTACACTTTAAATAGTGGTGATTCCATTCGATTTAAAGCTGACAGACCGCATGACTATCGTAATGCAGGTGATACATTAACGAAGCTAGGCATGACCATCTATTATCCAAATGAAAGATAAAAATCGGATGTGCGCTTATGGATAGCGCTCATCCGATTTTTTTACTTATAAAATGCTGCCTAAACGTTTAATGCCTTCACGAATAATGTCAGGTGTTGCATTTGTATAGTTCAGACGCATCGTGTTTACACCTGTTTTTGACGTATAGAAGGGATCGCCAGGAACGAAAGCGACCTTTTGTTCCATTGCTTTATTAAAGACGTCCAAAGCTGCGACACCGTTATTCATTGTCGCCCAAATAAACATCCCACCATCTGGACGAGTGTATTCAACATGTGCAGGGAAGAATTCCTGCATCGCATCTAGCATTGCATCAGATTGATTTTTATATAAAGC
Source organism: Lysinibacillus sphaericus (assembly GCF_002982115.1). GTDB lineage: Bacteria > Bacillota > Bacilli > Bacillales_A > Planococcaceae > Lysinibacillus > Lysinibacillus sphaericus. The sequence goes on from NZ_CP019980.1 coordinate 1,874,243, forward strand.
AATGATTTTTTTTACGTGTTCTGTATAATCATTATTTGCTAAGTAATCATAAATCACATATTGTGAGAAAATGTTTGTGTGTAGGTCAGTTGCTTGCTTTGCTGTTTCAATATGTTTCATTAACACTTTGTTTTTCGTAATAATAAAGCCAAGGCGCATACCTGGTGTAACTGTTTTAGAGAAAGAACCTAGTAAAATACTATTTTCGAGTTTTCCGGCACCGATATAAGGAAGTGGTTCACCTTGGAAGCGTAGTTCTCCATATGGATCATCTTCAATTAATGCTACGTCGTATTTAGCAATAATGTCATATATTTGTTGACGTTTTTCCTTTGAATACGTAAGACCGGTTGGATTTTGGAAGTTAGGTACTGTATAGATGAATTTTACGTTTGGCTGCTGTAACGCATTCTCTAATTCTTCTAAATTAAGGCCATCGTTTTCAAGGGTTACACCATAGAAATTAGGCTCACTTAATGTGAAGGCTTGAATCGCGCCTAAATAGCCTGGTTCCTCAATGACAATGCCATCCCCTTTATTAATAAGTACTTTACCAATCAGTTCAAGCGCTTGCTGTGAACCAGTTGTAATCAATATATCATCTGCACTAATATCTAACCCATGAACACGTTTGTACTTAGCTGCGATGTATTCACGTAAAGGTGCATAGCCTTGTGTAGATGAATATTGGAATAATCGACTGCCATTTTCACGAATCGCATGGTCAACAGATGCTTTTAATGCATCGATTGGGAAAGAGATGGGGTTTGGTAGCCCACCTGCAAAGGAAATGACATCCTCGGCATCCGTTACTTTTAAAATATTACGGATGAATGAAGATGGTGTGTTTAAGATTCTTTCAGAATATTGCATAATTTTATCGGTCCCTTTTTCTGATTTTTTAAAAATTATAGCATTGTAATCATTTGCATACAATATTATGATTGTATGCAAGACAATTATATATTGTATGCAAAGCCAAAAGAAAGGGGTTAAAACATGCCGTTTAACTCATTTGATGAATACCCAATGAGCTGGAAGCCCAATATAAGCAATATTTCTGCGCCAATCTATATCGCAATTGCAGAGCAGTTAGAGCAGGATATTAAGGAAGGCGTTTTATTGCCAGGGACTAAGTTGCCACCACAACGAGAACTGGCTGATTTTTTAGATGTCAATTTAAGTACAATTACACGAGCGTTTAAGCTGTGCGGACAAAAGGGACTAATTTATGCCTCCATTGGGAGTGGTACATTTGTTTCTTCTGATGCAGCAGCAAATAAAATTTTATTACCGACAAGTAATGCTGGTCATTTAATCGAGTTAGGTTCGGTCTTACCAGATGCGTATGCAAATGAAGAAATAACACGTTATATGAAGAAAATGCTGAATGATTCTAATGTTAGCAAGTTATTTCAATATGGTCGACCAGAAGGGAATGCATGGCAAACTGAAGCAGCAGCAAAACTTTTAGAAAAGGTTGGATTTCAAACGGATCAACCAATATTGCTTGGTGCAGGAGGTCAAAATGCAATTGTCGGCACATTAGCCGCTTTATTTCATCCAGGAGATCGTATTGGAACAGATCCTATTACATATGCAGGAATCAAAACGGCGGCCAATATGCTTGGTATTCAACTAGTTGCCATTCAGCAAAAAAATGGAGAGATGACAAAAGAAGGACTATTGTATGCTTGTAAAAATGAACATATTAAAGGTCTTTATGTGATTCCAGATTTTCATAACCCTACAACCCATACAATGTCTTTGGAAACAAGAAAAATGATAGCAGAAGTGGCAAGGCAAAAAGGATTGATCGTGATAGAGGACGCCATTTATAGCTTTTTGAAGGAGCAACCACTAGCGCCAATCGCCTTTTATGCACCGGAAAAGGTCGTGTATATTGCCAGCGTGTCCAAAACGATATCACCTGGTTTAAGGTTATCCTTTATTGTGACGCCTAGTGCATTAAGAAAGAAAATTATTGAAACACTATATAATATCAATATTTCGGTATCACCTGTTATGGTGGAGCTTACAGCAAGACTAATTCAAGATGGTGTTGCGCAAACGATATTAGAGAAACATCGCTTATATGCTAAACAACAAAATGCGCTTGTGAATCAGTATTTAGGTGAATACAATATTTTAGGTGATGATGAATGTATTTTTAGATGGCTTCTATTACCAGAAAAATTTACAGGTGTGCAGTTTGAATTACTTGCTTCGAAAGCGGGCGTCCAAGTCTATGCAGCAGAACGTTTTGCAGTAGGTAATGCCAAACCAGTAAATGCTGTACGGTTGGCAATTACGGCACCAGAAAATAGCACACAGCTTGAGCAAGCTTTAACGGTGTTAAAGGAATTGCTTGAAAGTGATGGTGACTACGCGTTTGTAGATTAACAGTGAATGAGTGGAAGGGAGAAGTGTTAGATTGCATGCAATCTAACACTTTTTTACTGTTGAGCGTAACAGCGGGGTTTCGCAAAAGTTTACCCGCGGTTTTTCACAGTTTACCCGCGAATAGGAGACTTTTACCCGCGCTTCCCAAAGGTTTACCCGCGAATCATAAACTTTTACCCGCGATTCAAATATTCTGTAAATTTTCACAAAAACAAATTGCATTTTAAATCAGTTTAGTGCATATTTATAACATATTAATTTTTTTAGAAGAAGGAGAAATCTATGAAAATATATAATGCTACAACAGCTGATGTTACACCTGTCTATGAACTAATCAAAATTTACGCAGATAAAGAGATTGTATTACCTCGTTCCTTATTATCAATTTATCAACAGTTACAGTGTTTGTATGTTGTTAAGGACAATTCTAAGGTTGTTGGGGTAGCAGGGCTACATGTCTTAGGGCAAGATTTAGCAGAGGTTCGTTCCTTAGTGGTAGATCCAGATTACCAACAAAAAGGAATCGGTCGAATGTTAGTGGAACATATCATTCAGGAGAGTCCCAAATTAGGGGTGGAAAGATTAATATCCTTAACATATCAAGTGAAGTTTTTTTCAAAACTGGGATTTCAAATTGTCAAAAGAGATGATTTGCCAGAAAAGGTTTGGACGGATTGCGTGAATTGCCCAAAAATTAATAATTGCGATGAAGTAGCGATGGTTAAATATTTGGAAACTGCAGACTAAAAGTTGAAAAGGAGGAAAAGGCAATGCAAGAACTAGGGAAAAAAGAAAATGATTTGCAAACAATGATGCCGAAAGGATTTTATACTTGTGTGAAGAACCTCGGTATTAAAGATGAAACGCTAGACTTCACGGTTATTATGTCATCTACTGTAGCAAACGCAGCTGCTATGTTTACCCAAAGTAAATTTTGTGGTGCACCTATCCCCATTGGTAAGGAAAATGTTGCAAACGGTAAATTACAATGTTTTGTCATTAACAGTAAAAATGCGAACGTCGCAACAGGGGAAGAAGGGATTCGCAATGTTCAAGAAATTGTCAACTTGGTCGCACAAGAGTTAGCAATTGCACCTGAAAATATTTTACCTTCTTCAACTGGTGTAATTGGGCATCAATTACCGATGGATAAAATAAAAAATGGAATCATCAATCTTAAAGAACAGTTAGTAGAAGGAGGCTTAGAAAAATCAGCACAAGCAATTATGACGACAGATACTTATCCAAAATGTAAAATATGCAAAGTCGGTAATGCTACACTAGTTGGTATTGCAAAAGGTTCTGGCATGATAGAGCCGAATATGGCTACGATGTTATCCTACTTTGTAACAGATGCAGAAATTCCAGCCGCGACTTTACAAACAATTTTTAAAGAAGCCGTCAATCATTCATTTAACATGGTAAGTGTTGATACCGATACGAGTACAAGTGACACAGTAGCCATTATGGCGAATGGATTAGCAGGGAAAGTGGATATCAAGCAATTTACTGAAGCGTTAAATAACATGAGCATTGACTTGGCAAAAGAAATTGCCCGTGATGGGGAAGGCGCTACAAAATTAGTTGAAGTCACTGTCAATGCGTCATCGAGCTTTGCACAAGCAAAAAAAGTGGCTAAAAGTATTGTGAATTCGCCACTCGTGAAAACCGCTATTTTTGGAAAAGATGCCAATTGGGGACGTATAGCCATGGCGATTGGTAAATGTGAAGATGAAGTAGACCTTAATCCTGAAAACATCTCCATCTATTTTGGTGAAACGTTAATTTATCAAGGGAAACCAATCGATACCGTCGATTTATCTGTCATCCAAGAGTATCTTGAGAATTCTGAAATCCAGATTAAAGTATCTCTCGGATTAGGCAAGGAAGAAGCTACTGTATGGGGTTGTGATTTGTCCTATGACTATGTGAAAATTAATGGTTCCTATACAACATAAAATAACAGTGCAGCTATTGTGCAATCATTGTACAGTACCTGCACTTTTTTTGTCGCAAAAAAATGCAAGTGAGTGAAAAAAGGAACAAAAGTTCTTATATGTGATAAACTATAGAAAAAGTTTAATTTGAAGGATTAACATGACGAAGAAACGATACATTCTTTCTTTTAAAAATGTATGTAGATATTAAATTAATGAGGTGAGAGAAAATGCATAAAGGAAGAATTATTTTGCATATTGACCTAAATTGCTTTTATGCCTCAGTGGAACAAATTTACGATCCCTCATTAAAAGGAAAACCAATCGCCATTGCAGGTAATCCAAAAGAGCGTAGAGGTATCGTGATTACATGTAGCTATGAAGCTAGAAAAAGTGGTGTTTATACAACGATGAATGTCGGTGAGGCAAGAAGAAAGTGTGCCGATTTAATTGTTCTGCCACCGAATTTTGAGCGATATAGAGCAGCTTCAAAAGCATTTTTTAGCTTATTGAAAGAATATAGTGAAATTCTTCAACCAGTTTCTATTGATGAAGGGTATATGCAATTGCCGATGGTAGAAGGTCAAAATGTAATGGACCTTATACAAGGCATACAAGACCGCATTTGGAACGAACTACAATTGCCTTGTTCAATAGGTGTTGCACCGAATAAGTTTTTAGCGAAAATGGCAAGCGATATGAAAAAGCCGATGGGAATTACCATATTACGTAAGCGTGATGTACCATCTATACTGTGGCCATTGAATGTCATAGAAATGCATGGAATTGGGAAAAGCACAGCCGAGAAGTTGAAAAAGTTGGGTATACAAACAATTGGAGAATTAGCTGTGGCGGATGAACGGCTATTAAAGCAACAATTTGGCATCAATGGTGTTCGTATGAAACAGAAGGCGAATGGTGAGGATGATCGACCTGTTGATCCCGAGGCAATATATGATACGAAAAGTGTAGGGAACTCGACAACACTTTCGCACGATACGACGGATAGAGATGAATTATATAAACTTATTACTACACTTTCTGAAAAGGTAGCGGATCGATTAAATGCTAAAAAACTTGCTGGCGTCACGGTGAGTATTTTAATCCGTACAGCTAATTGGAAAACCTATACGCGCAGTAAATCGGTCAACAATGCTATTTTTTTAAAAGAAGATATTATTGAACATGCATGGAGCCTTTTTCAAAAACATTGGAATGAGGAGCCTGTCCGATTATTAGGCGTAACCATTTCAAATGTCAGCAATATGAAAGAAATGACACAGCAATTAACATTTTTTAATTTTGAAGAGCATATCAAAGAGGAGCCAATTTTAAAGGTAGTGGATGAGATAGAAGAACGATTTGGCAAAGGCATCATTAAAAGAGGAGCAGATATTGCAAAACGATCATCTTTTCAATCACAGACGAGCTTTAGTAAAGATTTTTTAGATGATCTTAAATAAGGTGCTTACGTTTTTATGACGTAAGCACCTCGTTTGCCTTTTATTCTTTTGGGTTAATAATTCCGTAAAAAACAATATCTTCAAATGTATTATTTTTATAAATATGATCTTTTAAAGTACCTTCATAACGCATACCACACTTTTCCATAATCTTACCAGAAGCGGGATTTGATTTAAAATAGCGAGCATAAACACGATGATAGTTTTTCTCTGTAAATACAAAATCAATTAGTGCTTTAGCGGCTTCGGTTGCATAGCCATTGCCCCAATGCTCTTCACCAATCCAATAGGCAATTTCACCATTTTTATATTGTGGATGATTGGAAATACCGATTGCCCCATATAACTGTCCACTTTGTTTGTCTGTTATAGCAAATTCATACATAGTATCTAGATCATAATGCTTTTCATGATTTGCAATCCATGTGAGTGCACATTCTAATGAATAGGGGTAAGGTAAATTTAATGTGCTTTTATAGATATTATAATTATTACAATAATTGCTGACTGCTTGTGCATCTGATTCCTGAAATAGACGAAGCAGTAAGCGCTCTGTTTCTATTGTTTTGGCCGTTTTACTATAGATCATGTTTATCCTCCCATCCTGTTAGTGATTAAAGCTTAAAACTTTTTTACAGTATATCATGTGGAATTGGATTATATGTATATTGTTAGGTGATTTTGTAGCTATCTGAAGCCTGTGTTATTTGTACATAATAAAATATAAAATAAGTGAATAATTAGGTAACCTATATGGCACATTAACATATAGGAGGTGGAAGAAGAATGTCTAAAATTATTGGTGTTGAACAATCATTATCAAACGTAGAAGATGCTTTAAAAGCAAAAGGGTATGAAGTGATTCAGCTTCGTAATGAAGCAGATGCAAAAAAATGTGATGCTTGCGTAATTACAGGACAAGATAGAGATGTCATGGGCATTAGTGATCCTATTATGGCAGGTCCTATTATCGATGCAGCTGGGCTTTCCGCTGATGAAGTAATACAACGTGTAGATCAATATTTCCATTAAAGAAAGGGTGCTATTTTTGAAGTCCTTCGTGACATCAAAGGTGGCACCTTTTGAATGTCGTATAGGACTAGTGAGGTACTATTGACAATATCTTTATCCTATCATTTCCTTTATAATGAACACTAGCTACATACATTTTAAGACCATCATGGGTAGACATAAGGGGAGAAGAATGAAATGGAAATACTTCACGCAACAATGGATGAATTAGAAGATGTAACAGTGCTATTTGATGAGTATCGGCAGTTTTATGGACTAGAATCGGATATTAGTAATGCCAAAGCATTTATCCAATTACGGATGGCTTTAAAAGAATCCATTATTTTTATTGCTGTGGAAAATGGGAAATCAATAGGGTTTGCACAACTGTACCCAACGTTTTCTTCTATCGCATTACAGCGTGCTTATATACTAAATGATATCTATGTAACGGATGAAGCGAGGGGCCAAGGGGTAGGCACAGCATTGATGGAAAAAGTGTTTCAATATTGTGAGCAGCAATCGGCACGTTATGTGACATTGCAAACCGCTGCTGACAATGTACATGCGCGTAAATTATATGAAAATCTGAATATGATACAAGATCAATATTGTAATTATGTAAAGTATTTTGGTTAAATGAATGGTAATTATGAAAAAGCCCTAGATATCAATCTAGGGCTTTTCTATTGACAGAAAGGTAATGCATTTACTGTATTGCCAGTGTATACGGTTGTGTACTTGCTCGACCATTTGCTTCACTAACTTCAATATAGTATGTTCCTGGCTCCAATGGTACGATACCTAGTTCGGCATCATCGGCACCGTAATTATCGATGGTTTTTACTGTGCGTCCTTTAGCATCAATAATACGGATGACACCATCCAAACCTTTTTCGGTTAGTAAGGTGAACGTTACATTGTGCTTACTGTCATTGTAGAATTCAAAATAGTCCTTATCACCAAACGGTACATTTGCGTTGAAATATTGAGTAGCTACCCATTTATCGTCTGTTTTCGTTAGTGAAGATGGTTTTGTAGGTATACCATTGACTAATTTAGAATCCGCATCCTCATCCTTCTTTTTATGATCAAACAGCGTTAAAGTATATGGCTGAGTCGAAACTAAGCCGTTATCGATGGCATTAACAGCAATAAAGTAACCATAATCTTTTTTTACTTTAAATGATGTATTTAGCGCCGATATCCCTGATATACCAAGTAGCCTTTCAAAATAGCTTTCACCTTGGCCAAATGGAATTTCTGTTTGCATTTCATTGCCGTCAATTTGCTTATTACCATTAGTATCTTCAATGATAGAGCCCGTAAATTTCAAATCTATTTGTAGCTCTCTTGGTAATGACGTTCCTTGCTTATTTGTATATGGCTCGGAATTGATGAGAAGACTTAATACTGTATCTTCGCCCTGATGATTGTAGTAGTAATAATTTATATCATCATAAAAAACGAGTTTATTTTGATAGTTGGTACCAGATTCAATTGAACGGGCATTTTCAACTGTATTGATTTCTTTATTTTGGTCTTGGGGAATTGCCGCAATTTTATTTGCTTTAAAAATATATGGTTCGGTAGAACGATCACCGAAATTTAAGACTTTAGCAACATAAGTTTTACCCTTTTTCAAAGCAATTGTCTTGGGATCATTTTCATTGATTGTTATGCCGTAGAGTCGTGAAATAATCGCTGGATCATTCGTTAATGAAGAAATTAGTTGCAATTCTTTCGTTTCCTCATCATATTCTAAAATACTACCAGTTGGTCTTTGATTTTTGCCTTTTTGAAGTTGGAAACTATAGATGGCATCTTCTTGTGGTGTGAAAATAAAATAGTCGATATCCTCATCTGTTTGGAAGTATGCCTTGTATTCTTTACCAATCGTATAAGGAATTGCATGCTCCAAAATTACTTTTGAGTCCTCTTCTTCATCAGATACTTCTATACTTGAAAATAGTTTTTTGTTAAAGTTCTGTTGACGTTTTTTTGTTTTCGATGGAGCAGGTGAGGAAGAATTATTTTCCTCGGCTTCTTGTGTCGGTTCAATTAATGGAAGACCGTCTTCATCTTCAGGTAAATAAACGACTTCACCAGTTAATGTGTAAGGAAAAATGGACTCGTTAATTCTATCGTTTTCTTCATTGTCAATGCCGCCACTTAAAAACGTTAAGAAAGACTCGAATGAAGAATCGTTATCACTGTTATTTGTAACGCTAAGGACATATTCTTCATCAGGTTCGACATCGACAATAAGACTAACTCCTTCGCCTTTTGTTTTGCTGCTTAATGCCGAGATTGGGAGGCGTTCATCATCTTCTTTATCGTCACCTTGTTCTGAAGGTTCATGTTCAAAATCTGTTTTTAGATAAAGTTCTAAAGATGCAGTTACACCAGGGATACCAGATAAATCAAATTTCAACGTCGTTGGCTTTGAAACAGTGAATGTGAAATAGTCTTGGTCGCTCTCATGATCTTTAGAAAGCAGTGTATAGTTTTTCCCTTGTGTATTGAATGGGAATTTTTGTATCGCCACTGCTTGATCGATCGTCGTTAAATTATCAATTGGTAATGTGTTTGTTGTTTGAGCTGTAAATGTAAAGTAAGACTTGCCCTTTAAGCTATAGCCTCCATTATGGTCCTTTACACCAATAAGAAGTGTTCCTGGTTTCTCTGCTTTATATAGATAGCCCTCTTGTTGGTTCACGCGCACATCATTTACTTTAATCGGTTCTACATCGCCACTATAACCAGTAGGGTAGAAGTATAAATCAAATGCATAATCGTAATTTTCGGCACCTTTTAAAGACAATTGAGCATATTCATTCGCATTTAAATCTACCTTGTACCATTTTTTCTCTTCTGGAAGCCTAAACTCACCTTTTTCTGTATTTAGAACATTCTTTTTCAGTACTTTGGCGTTATTCAACCGTTGTTCTTTTGTTTCGTTATAGCGTTTAGGTAGATTATTAATATCAAATTGTAGTGCTTTAACAGGATCAACCAGACCATGTCCATACGTAAGGTCGTAGCCTGGCTCCCCTAAATCTTTAGCAGTCAATTCAAGAATCGCTTCTATTTCATAAGGCTTTAAATTTGGATATTTGGATTTTAATAGTGCCGCTACACCTGCAACAACAGGTGATGCCATTGATGTACCGCTAAATATTGCGAAGGACGAGCCTTTCTTTTCATCGTAGACGGTACTATATATATCTTCTCCCGGAGCCACCAAGTTTACAGATGGACCATAGTTTGAGAAGCTAGCTAATTTATTTTGTTCATTTGTAGCACCAACGCTAATAACGCTTTCAAAAGAAGCTGGGAAGGAGTAATTATCGGTTGCTTCATTGCCTGCCGCAGCTATGACGGTAATCCCTTTATCAATCGCCATTTTAACAGCCTCTTCCATTAGAGGGGACTCTCCATAGCCACCAAGACTCATATTAATAATGTCCGCTTTTTGTTCGATGGCATAAAGAATGCCTTGAGCAATGGCAAAATCACTCGCGTCTTCTTGTCCGTTAAAGACGTCTATTGGAAGGATTTTGGCATTAGGATATACCCCATGCCCGCCGATACCATTATCTTTTGTCGCGCCTACAATGCCAGCGACATGCGTGCCGTGAGCATCAGCAACAGGAGAGTCGGCAGGTTTTACCGCATTATATGGTGGCAGTACTTGCGCTTGCAAATCGGGATGTTTATAGTCTACACCCGAATCGATAACGGCTACTTTTACATCATGATTGCCAGCTAATGCTAGTGCTTTATCAATTTCCAGTAGCTGCAAATGATACATATCTTTTTTCTTTGGATCTACAATAGTGTTAAAGGAATGATATTTGTAGCTTGGGGATACACTTTTTACACCTTTTTGCTTGGCGTAGTAGGAAACAACCTCTGTTAACGATTGTCCCTTTTTAAGTTGGATTACATCGTAACCTAATGAAGGAATGGAGCGAATAACTTTTGCACCTATTTTACTATGTACGTTCTTAGCAAGACCCGAATGTTTCACGATAATCGTATTATCACTAATCCATTCGTTTCCTCCTGTTTGTTGCTTGAACTGCTTCGCTCCTTGTTTGTTGTTGCTAGCGAGCATAGTTTTCACTGATTCTGGGTTCTGTGGTGCTTCAGCAAAGGCAGAAGCAGCAGGAACCAGTAAGGCAGAACATGCTACGACAGCGATTGATTTCATCACCCAGTTTTTCAATTGTTATTACCTCCTTAAAAAATTATAAACTACAATATTTATAACGGATGGTAAAGAGAAAGGTTTCATACCACAATAAAATTTTTTTACAAGTTTTTTTGTTATAACTAGTATATTGTTTTATAAATGAAAGTTTTATAGGTTTTTTCGCATGAGTTGTTCATCGGTCTTTTGCGGAGTGAAAGACGGAGGAATATTAATCGTCCCGTATGTAACGGTGGGTGTTTGACAACAACACGGTTCGTTGCATACGGGATATGGCAAGGTTGGTAGATATTCATAGATGAGGGTGGTGGCTACTAGATTTGTTCCTTAAGAAGGAGTGTATGGCGACAACTAGCATCTAGTACTCGTTATGCTCGATACGTACTTAAAGTTGTTCAATAAGTTTGTGTAAATCTTTTTTGGAACGAGGCATTGCTATATTGTCGCCCAATAGTTTTTTTGTTTGTAAGGCAAGCGTCATTTCAAATACCCATGGTCGTTCAAGGTGGGCTTTTTCAAGCAATTCCTCTTGGTAGAACATGTCGATTGGATCCCCATTATAAATGATTTTCCCTGCCTCCATCACGATTATTTGATCCGCCCATTCATAGGCTAAAGCGATATCATGTGTCGCTAATAAAAACGTACGTTGCCCATCTTCTAATTTAGCTAAGTACTGTAATAATTGTGCCGCATAATAAGTATCTAGCCCAGCAGTCGGTTCATCTAATAGTAAGACGGAAGGTTCCATTGCGAGCACACCAGCCATGGCAACACGTTTCTTTTGTCCGACGCTTAAAAAGTGAATAGGCTTATCAAGCAATGCTTCAACCTCTGTTTGCGCAACAGCCCACGCGATTTTTTCTTCAATTTTTTCGTTTGACCAGCCAAGATTTAATGGCCCGAAAGCTATGTCTTGCTTGACGGTACCAGAAAAAAGTTGATTGTCCGCATCTTGGAAGACGATGCCAACTTGTTGTCGTAATGTTGCTAATGCTTTTCTAGAATAGCTAAGCGTTTCGTTACAAAAAGAAATAGTGCCAGCTGTCGGTTTTAAAATACCATTTAAATGCTGAAATAACGTAGATTTACCTGCGCCATTGTGACCAAGCAGGGCAATTTTTTTTCCCTTTGGTATTTGCAAAGTAATATCTGTTAAAGCTTTAGTGCCGTCTGCATAAGCATAAGATAAATGTTGAAGATCAAAATAAAGCTCAGTCATGAGAAATACCTCCATAGATAATGAGGGATACGAAAATAATAACAATGCCTAACCAGTTTTTCTTGTTGTAGCTACTACTTTCTTGCCAATAGACAGCTTCGCCACCGCGTGCCTGCATCGCATTATTTAGTTCGCGACTGCGTTGGAACATTTCGGCAAACAGTGCTGCAATAAGCATGGAAATCGACCGAAGCCATTGCATTGGTGATTGATAACCAAGACGTGCTTGTTGTGCAAGATGAATTTTTTGCATGCTGTTCAAAAAGATAAAAATAAAACGGTATGTTAGCTCTACCAACTCTACAAATAAAGCTGGCAACCGCCATTGCCGTAAGACATAACAAATGGATTGTACGGAAGTCGTTAAAATTAAAAAATATAAACAACTAATACTGCCCAAAACGGTGAAAAACAGGTGCCGCGCTGTTATCAAGCTGTCATTTCCTATAAAAATGGTCCACTGGCTTAGCGAAAATGTCCATAGATGCGCCGGCAAAATACTAGCAGCAGGTGCAATCGAAATCAAAATAGATAGTAAACTGGAGAGCAAGAAAAAACTCGGTAAAAGCAGGAGTTTTGCATAATATTGTAAAGGAATTTTTGCGCCTAAAATGATAAAAGCACTCATTACAAGAAATGTAATGAGTGAAATTTGTTCATCTCTCATGATAAGCGACAATAGCAACAACCCAAGGGAGAACGTCATTTTTTCTAACGGATGAACGGACGCTAGTTTATTCATATAAGCATACTTATCAATGAGTAACATCGTTTAACCTTCTTTATGCTTACCGCGCATATAGCCCACGAAATAGCCAATAAAACCAGCGCCAATAGCGGCTTGTAAGACGAATAATAGACTTTCAATTTCACCACTTGGTGGCTCCCATAAGCTTTCAAACCATGGTTCGTATTCTTTGTTTATTTCACCAATGGCTGCTTCAGCTTCACCGTCAGCACCGCCGAATTCAGCGCCTTTTTGGATGAATAGAGGGATGATTGCTAAAAATATCACAATAGCTAATAACAGTAAATTTTTCTTCATGTTAATGTGCCTCCTTTGCAGAGAAAACACGTAAAGCTTTTAATTCGCTTACATTGTATTTTTTTAAGAAATTCATCACAATGACAGTTAAAATCCCTTCACTAATCGCTAGAGGAATTTGTGTTAACGCGAAAATCCCTGCGAATTTCGTGAATGAAGCCATAAAGCCTCCCACTTCTGAAGGGAAGGCAAGTGCAAGTTGAACGGATGTGACAACATATGTACCCAAATCCCCAAGCATTGCTGCAAAAAAGACAGCGAGAGAAAAGGATAGACCGATTTTTTGAGCACCTTTAAAAACAGCATACGCAATCATTGGTCCTACAATCGCCATGGAAAAAGCATTTGCGCCAAGAGTGGTAATGCCACCATGCGCTAATAGTAACGATTGGAATAATAAGACGATTGTCCCAATCACACTCATTGCTAATGGGCCAAACAGGACTGTGCCAAGTCCAACACCAGTAGGGTGTGAGCAACTGCCCGTAACAGATGGAATCTTTAATGCAGATAACACGAATGCAAATGCCCCTGATAGCCCTAATATCATTTTCGTTTCAGGGTTTTCATCAATTGTTTTGCGAATTGAGCGTAGCCCTAAAATAATAAATGGAATCGAAATAATCCACCAAAATATCGCCCATTCAATCGGTAAAAATCCTTCCATGATGTGCATGGCAAATGCTCGTTTTGGTACTAGTAAAAATGCTAGTAGGAAGTAACTAAGTTTCCAAAAAGATAATTTCAAAATCTCTCCTCCTTAAATCAAAATTTTCGAATGTAGCGTGCGCAATAAAAAAAGCACTTCTCCTAATTTAGGAAAAGTGCATAGCTGAAAAAGCAAATAGAATCATCATCTGCTAAGCCGCACACCTATCCTCGTAGGTTGAAACGATCACGTTTTTTTCGGCAGGTCTCCTGGCTTTAGTTCAACGTTTTATAGGTCTTCCCGTCCATTGGACAGTGACATTCTCTATAAAACTCCCTAGTACAGTGGCGGGACCGCGCCGGACTTGAACCGGCTTCCCTTTTAAGCGAAATGGCTACACTTCGCACCGAAAAAAGATGAAATTGTGAGATTTCACGACACAGTGTAACATGTTTTTCCATTCGCAAGCTATCCTTTTTTATAAAAAAAATTTTTCGTTGTTTGACATTCTAGAAAATTCAGATAAATACAAGAGAATAACGGTCGCTATCAATGAAATACTTGTTGAAATTTTATTAAAAATCTAATAAATGAAAAAGAAATGTTGAAAAGTATGAAAAAAATAGGCTATGATAGAGACAGTTTTCAATTCATTTTAAAAACTTACAGCATTTCAATTTAATATAGATACATCTATAAGTGCTCGAAAAAGTTCGAGATAATAGGGAAATCGGTGTAAATCCGATACAGCCCCCGCTACTGTAATAGCTGATGAAATCGCAATGCCACTGAAAACTTGGGAAGGCGCGAGAGTAAAAGGAAGCTTAAGTCAGGAAACCTGCTTATTGATGGCATGCAAACTTTTCGGAGGGAGAAGTGAAGCGAGAGCGGATACGTGTATATTCGTTTTTATTTTGGCTTCTACAAAACCTTTACTCTTCGATATAGAGTGAAGGTTTTTTCTTTTTCCTAAAAGTAAATGAGGGGAGAAAAGCAATGACAACTTGGAACTTAGAGGGAATGAAAACGCATCTTTTTATTTGTAATGGCAGTAGCTGCATGAAAAAAGAGGCAGAGGAAATTACCCTAGCAATACGAGATGAAATCGAGAAATTAGCACTTGATAAGGAAATACATACGACAAGAACGCGCTGTAATGGCAGATGCAAAGATGCCTGTGTTGTCATCGCTTATCCACAAGGAAATTGGTATCGTGTGCCATCGGTTGAACACGGGAGAACACTTGTACAAGATTTAAACCATGACTCTTTACATAGTGAACATGTTTTTACACTGAAAGAAGGTACATTACAGCGTACACCGCAAACAACAGCCATTAAAGGCATCGACAAGGTGAAAGAGGGGTAAAAAATGGCGCAAAAAGGAAAGATTTTTGTTGTGGGCTTTGGCCCTGGTGATTTTAACCATATTACGACTCGTGCTGTGGAGGCACTGCAACAAAGTGAATTTATTATTGGCTATAAAACGTATGTTGAGCTTATTCAAGATTTAGTTAGTGCAAAGTCGATTGTTAGTACGGGCATGACAGAAGAAGTTTCACGAGCGCAAGAAGCAGTACGTCAAGCGGAAGCTGGCAATATTGTATCCGTTATTTCAAGTGGAGATTCGGGTGTATATGGGATGGCGGGGCTTGTCTATGAAGTGCTTATTGAGCTTGGTTGGACAGAAGCAACAGGTGTTGAAGTCGAAATTGTACCAGGTATTTCAGCTATTAATTCCTGTGCAAGTTTACTAGGTGCACCGATTATGCATGACTCTTGTACCATTAGTTTAAGTGACCATTTAACGCCATGGAATTTAATCGCCAAGCGTGTGGAAGCAGCAGCTATGGCAGATTTTGTCATCGCTTTATATAATCCAAAAAGTGGTCGCCGTACACGTCAAATTGTAGAAGCCCAGCGGATTTTACTTGAATATCGCTCGCCTGATACGCCTGTAGGTCTTGTCAAGAGTGCCTACCGAGAGCGTCAGGAAATTACGATGACGACTTTAGCAGAGATGCTTGAGCATGATATCGGCATGTTAACAACGGTTATTATCGGCAACTCTTCGACGTTTTTCTATGATAATAAAATGATTACACCGCGAGGCTATCAACGTAAATATACGCTCGGGGAAGAAAAACAGCCTTTACGTCCTCATCAGCGTTTAAGAGAAGAAAATGAACCGTGGGCAATGAACCAAGAAACAGGTACTGCAAGCCATGATTTTGCGGCAGATCCAAATGCAGGACGGATGAAAAGTAATATTGCCATTACGCCTGTATCAACACCGACAAAATCGTCTTTAGAAATGGCAGCAACAGCACTTGCAATGGTGCAGGGGACAACTGCAACAAAAGCCACACCAAAGCTAGTTCAACAAAAAATGGAGTCAATTTTTGAACTAGCTGTTAGCCCTGGGGTAGCAAATAAATTTTTTACACCACAGCAGATGATGGCATTGGCTGAAGTTGTGGGAGATGAAGGCACGATGGAGTATACGCCAGACCATCAAATTCACTTAAAAATCCCAACGACAGAACCACAAGCGATAACAGAGAAGTTGAAAGAAGTAGGGTTTTTACTCTCACCAATTGGGGATGTCTTGTCATTAAAGGCATGTGATTTCTGTTATGGGGAGAAGGCTGATTCCATCCCATATGCAGAAGAACTTCAAGCAAAACTTGGTGGGTTGTCATTGCCGAAAACATTAAATATTGGCTTTAATGGCTGTGGCATGGCATGTTATCGTGCTGTGTTTGATGATATCGGTATTGTTTATCGCAAAAGTAAATTTGATGTCTTTATCGGAGCAAAGCCAGTAGGTCGAACAGCACATGCAGCACAGCCTGTCGTAGAGGGGTTAGAGCCAGAACAGCTTATTCCGCTTATTACAGCGATTATCGAGGAATATAAGGCAAATGCACATCCAAATGAACGCTTGTTTAAGTATTTTAAACGAGTGAAAAAAATATTGCATTTTACGTATCAAGATATGTCATCCAAAATAAAAGTAGAGCCAGCACCGTGCGGCGACTAGTGAGGAGAAAAGAAATGAAAGCAATTTTATTTATTGGCCATGGGAGCCGTTTAGCAGCAGGAAATGATGAGGTACGCACGTTTATTCAACAATTGACTCCTTCAATTGACGACAGTTATATCGTTGAAACTTGCTTTTTAGAATTTGAAGCACCTAATATCCCAGCAGGTATTGATGCATGTGTAAAGCGTGGCGCTACAGAGGTGTATGCTGTGCCCATTATTTTATTGCAAGCAGGCCATTCAAAAATTCATATCCCTGCAGCGATTGATGCAGCTCGTTTAAAATATCCGGATGTAACTTTTACATATGGGCGACCACTTGGTGTGCATGAAGAAGTGTTAAATATTTTAACAGAACGTTTATCAGGAACAGGCTTGAATATTAAAGAAAAACAAGAAGATACTGCGATTTTATTTATCGGCCGCGGTGGAAGTGATGCGGATGCAAACAGTGATTTTTATAAAATTGGTCGTTTGCTTTGGGAACAGTTAGATGTCCTAACAGTGGAGTGTGCATTTATGGGCGTAACGAATCCCTCAGTGGACGAAGGAATCGAACGCTGTTATCGTCTTGGCGCGAAAAAGATTATTATGTTGCCGTATTTCTTATTTACAGGCATCTTAATGGAGCGTATGGAGGGGATGCAAAAGAGCTATGCAGCCACATATGCTGATTTAGACATCCAATTGGCGGATTACTTTGGCTACCATCCAAAATTAAAAACGGTGTTGCTAGATCGTATGGAAGAGGCCATTGCAGGAGACGTAAAAATGAACTGTGATACATGTCAGTACCGTATTAATGCATCGGCATTCGTGGAGCATCATCACGACCATGACCAC
This sequence comes from Lysinibacillus sphaericus, assembly GCF_002982115.1. Lineage (GTDB taxonomy): Bacteria > Bacillota > Bacilli > Bacillales_A > Planococcaceae > Lysinibacillus > Lysinibacillus sphaericus. Next base: position 1,892,076 of record NZ_CP019980.1, read on the forward strand.
GACCATGGTCATCACCATCATCATCATGACCACGATCACGATCACCACCACGATCATGAAGAGGAGCTAGTGAAATGATTTTCATGTTAGCAGGGACAAGCGATGCAAGAAATCTTGCACTTGCATTGCAGTCAGCAGGCTATGCTGTTACAGCTACCGTTGTCACAGATTCAGCTGCTACAAGTCTGGCACAAGTTGGACTGCCTCATTTAGTCGGTCGATTGACGGCAGAGGAGATGGCTGCACTTATTACTGAACGAGGGGATCGTTTAGTCGTTGATGCATCGCACCCATTTGCAGAGGAAGCTTCTAAAAATGCCATGGCAGCGGCAAAAAGTGCAGGTGTTCCATATATCCGCTATGAACGCGCAAATGAGCATTACGAACATCCACTGATTACAGTCGTTAAAGATTACGAGGAAGCAGCACAATTAGCTGCGACAAAACGAGGCGTCATTATGCTGACAACAGGTAGTAAAACACTTGCTACATTTACAAAGGTCTTGCAAGGGTTAGAACATACTCGTGTCATTGCACGTATGCTGCCTCGCCTTGATAATATGGAAAAATGTGAAGCGCTTGGTGTGGCACAACGAGATATTGTAGCCATTCAAGGACCCTTTTCAAAAGAGTTAAACGAAGCATTATTCCGCCAATATGATGTCACTTTAATGATTACAAAAGAAAGTGGCAAAGTGGGCTCAGTAGATGAAAAACTAGAAGCCGCTCTAGCATGTGGTATCGAAACGATTTTAATAGCACGACCAAATATCCAATACGGCCAGCAATATTCCTCATTTGAGGACGTACTTCAGGCTGTGCAAAACATACTTTAGGAGGCAATTTAAATGGACTTCAAAACAGATTTTAAACCATTAACAGTAGACCCAGATAAAATTTATGATTATAGTTTCTCAATTATTGCAGAGGAAATGGGCGAACATGATTTTTCAGAGGATGAGTGGAAAGTTGTCCGCCGCATAATCCATGCTTCGGCAGACTTTGAATTAGGACGTAGTGTAATTATTACACCAGGAGCGATTGAAGCAGGGATTAAGTCAATTCTTGCAGGACGTCATGTTATTGCAGATGTGCAAATGATAGAAAGTGGTTCAGGTAAAAAACGTTTCCAAAAACATGGCGGAGATTTACACTGCTATATCGCAGATGAAGATGTGTCGATTGAAGCGAAAAAACAAAATACAACACGCGCTATTATCTCGATGCAAAAAGCGTCAAAATTACACGAAGGTGGTATTTATGCGATTGGGAATGCCCCAACTGCTTTACTAGAATTAATTCGACTAATCAAAGAAGGTTTAGCAAAGCCAGATTTAATTATTGGTATGCCAGTAGGCTTTGTTTCAGCAGCGGAGTCGAAAGAAGAGTTATTGAAAATAGAAGGTATTCCATATATTACAAATGTTGGGCGTAAAGGCGGTAGTACAGTGACGGTTGCTGCATTAAATGCCATTTCATTATTAGCGGACGAACAGGCGAAAAAATAATGGAGCGGAAGCCAAAAAAGGATCCTAAAGACATGCGTCACGGTTATACAACAGGAGCCTGTGCAACAGCCGTTACGAAGGCCGCTTTGCTAGCACTTATTACGAATGAAGAACAAGAAACGAGTACGATTCATCTGCCAATAGGGCGAGATGCAACGTTTACGATAGAAAAATGTACGTTCGGTCATAACGAAGTAAGTTGCGAAACAATAAAGGATGCTGGTGATGACCCAGATGCAACACATAAAGCCCTCATTATTGGTACGGTAAGTTGGGCTGATACACCAGGGATTCATTTAGATGGGGGTATTGGGGTCGGGCGAGTAACAAAGCCCGGCTTGCCCGTTGCTGTTGGAGAAGCCGCCATCAATCCTGTACCTCGTAAGATGATACATAGTACCGTGCAAGATGTGCTAGATGATTTTCAAATTACACGCGGCGTTAATGTTGTTATTTCTGTACCAGATGGTGAGGAAATAGCGAAAAAAACATTGAATGGACGGCTCGGCATACTTGGTGGCATTTCCATTTTAGGCACAAGGGGAACCGTCGTGCCTTTTTCGAGTTCCGCTTATATGGCAAGCATTGTCCAAGCTATTAGTGTTGCAAGGGCTGCTGGCTGTGACCATGTTGTTGTGACAACAGGTGGACGTAGCGAAAAGTTTGGCATGGCTGAGTATCCTGCATTACCTGAGGAAGCATTTATTGAAATGGGTGATTTTGTCGGCTTTACGTTAAAGCATTGTAAACGGCTTGGCATTAAGCGCGTATCGCTCGTTGGCATGATGGGGAAATTTTCAAAGGTAGCGCAAGGGGTGATGATGGTGCACTCCAAAAGTGCTGCGATTGATTTTAATTTTTTAGCACAGTTAGCTACAGATATTGGGGCAGATGAAGAGACTGTTGAACAAGTTAGAGCAGCGAATACCGCCTCTCAAGTTGGTGAAATGATGGCGGAAAAAGGTTATGATGCATTTTTTCATCATTTATGTGAAGCGTGTTGTTATTCATCATTACACCATATTAGAGGTGGCTTGACGCTCTCCACATCGATTTATTCGATGCAGGGACAATTACTAGGAAGGGCTGATGACATTGCATCAATCGATGAAATTGATTGGGATCGGGGATAACGGACAGGAAAGTTTACTTCCACAGTATAGACAGTGGATTACAGACTGTGAAGTGCTCGTTGGTGGTGAGCGTGTCCTTGATTTTTTCCCAAGCTTTACAGGCGAAAAAATCGTCATTAAGGGTGGGCTTTCGTCGCTCGTTGAAAGACTATCTGAAGAAACGCGAAAGACCGTTATTTTAGCGTCAGGTGATCCACTTTTTTACGGCATCGGAGGCTATTTAGCAAAAAAGCTTACGATTGAAGTATATCCATATATGAGTTCCGTACAGCTCGCTTTTTCAAAAATGGGTGAGAGCTGGCAGGATGCCTATGTAACAAGTATTCATGGGCGCCCAATAAAAGGCTTGGCACAACGTATTGATGGCAAAAAGAAAGTGGCATTGCTGACAGACGCCGATAATAATCCAAATGCGCTCGCACGCTATTTAAAGCATTTTGGCATGACGGAATACCGTGCTTTTGTTGCAGAAAATTTACAAGGTGCTGATGAAAAATATGGCTGGTACTCTCTTGATGAATTAGAAGAAGCAAAGTTTTCCCCGCTAAATGTCGTGATTTTACAGCAAACATCAGCTCCAAAGCGCTATGCACTTGGCATTGATGATGAAGCGTTTTCACAACGTAAGCCGGACAAAGGACTTATTACGAAAAAGGAAATCCGTGTATTAAGTTTGCAAGCAATGCAACTTCAAAAGGACAGTACGATTTGGGATGTAGGTACGTGCACAGGTTCCATGGCCATTGAAGCAGGAAAACTTGCACCAGAAGGACAAGTTTTCGCTGTGGAAAAAAATGCACCTGATTTAGAAAACTGTCTGCAAAATCAACAAAAATTCCGTGTTGATATAACAGCTATTCATAGTAAAGCGCCAGCTGGACTAGAACAATTCCCAGATCCAGATGCCATTTTTATCGGCGGTACAGGCGGGGAAATGGTCGAGCTATTACAGTTGTGTTGTACCCGTTTAAAGCCAAATGGTCGCATTGTCTTAAATGCGGCAACTATTGAAAATTTATATAAAGCAGTCGAGGCGTTTAAGACATGTGGCTTTGCAGTGGAAATTTTACAGGCACAACTTGCGCGTAGTAAACCAATTTTAGATATGACGCGCTTTGTCCCATTAAACCCAATTTATATTATTTCGGCATATCGAAAGGAAGAAAATCATGAGTAATCTTGGCATTTTATATGGCTTAGGCGTTGGCCCTGGCGATCCAGAATTAATTACAGTAAAGGCATTCCGCGTTATTCAGGAGTCGCCTGTTATTGCGTACCCTAAAAAGTTAAAAGGTAGCAAAAGTTACGCGCATCGTATTGTAGATGTTTATATCAACCCAGAGGAAAAAGATATGCTAGGTCTCGTTTTCCCCATGACAAAAGATGAAGCCGTCTTAGAGCGTGAATGGACGAAGTCTGTTGAACTGGTCTATGGTAAATTGCAAGAAGGGAAGGACGTAGCGTTTGTGACAGAAGGGGACCCTCTGCTATATAGTACGTTTATCCATATGATGAAGCTTATGCAGGACATGCATCCAGATGTAGAAATTCGCACTGTACCGGGCATTTCTTCATTCAACGGTTCTGCGTCTCGTTTAGGCATTGCCCTTGCTGATGGAGATGATCGAGTTGCCATTATACCAGCCCATGATAATTATGAAGCGATGCGTGAAGCGATAGAAAGCCATGATGCTGTCGTATTTATAAAAGTAGCAAAAGTAATTGATTTAATGCTAGAAGTACTGCGTGATTTAGATTTACTTGATAAAGCTTCCGTTGTCACAAAGGTAACATCTGATGAGGAAATTATTTGGGATGTACGTGAACTAGACGGTGTTGATTTAGAATATTTAACGTTAATGGTGGTGCGTAAATAATGAAAAAAATATATATTGTCGGTGCAGGCCCAGGGGACCCCGATTTAATTACTGTCAAGGGTTTACATATGCTACAAACAGCGGACGTTGTGATGTATACAGATTCATTAGTAAATGAAGACCTGATCGCAAAAGCAAAGCCAGATGCGGAAGTAATTCGAACAGCCGGCATGCATTTAGAAGAAATGGTTGCCGTCATGGTTGAGCGTGTCAATGCAGGGAAAGTAGTCGCGCGTATGCATACAGGTGATCCAGCGATGTATGGTGCCATTATGGAGCAAGTTGCATTATTAAAGAAGGAAGGAATTGGCTACGAAGTGATTCCGGGGGTTAGTTCGGTATTTGCTTCAGCCGCAGCGATTGGTGCCGAGTTAACGATTCCTGATTTAACACAAACGCTTATTTTAACACGTGCAGAAGGACGTACTCCTGTACCAGAGTTTGAAAAGCTACGAGATCTTGCTAGCCATCATTGTACGATTGCGCTGTTCTTAAGTGCCACGCTAACAAAAAAAATCGTCAAAGAATTGCAAAGTGCTGGATGGGCTGATCATACACCGGTTGCGGTTATTCAACGTGCCACATGGCCAGATCAAAAAATTGTCCGTACGACATTAGTTGAGCTAGATGAGGCAATGCGTGTCAATGGTATTCGCAAGCATGCCATGATTTTAGCAGGATGGGCATTAGACCCGGATATTCATGATAAGGATGAGTACCGTTCGAAATTATATGATGCGACCTTTACACATGGCTTCCGCAAAGGTGTGAAGACAAGTGATTGAATTACAAGAAGGTATGCTACCTGAAGTGGAGCAGCGCAATCCCTATGCAGTGGTTGCCATTACCAAGCATGGTGTGCAAATCGGACGCAAACTACAGCAGACTTTTGCAGCAAGCGATTTATATTATATGAGTAAGTTTGAACAGGGCGACGAAGATGAAAAGCATATTCAGCTTTTTACTGGAACGGTTCGTTTATTACTGCCAACACTTTTTAAACAGTATAAAGGCTTAATATTAATTATTTCACTTGGTGCGGTTGTGCGCATGATTGCACCTATTTTACAAGATAAGAAGACTGACCCAGGTGTTGTAGTGATTGATGATAGAGGCGAGAATGTCATTAGTGTGTTATCGGGCCATTTAGGTGGCGCCAATGAGCTAACACATGAAGTGGCAGCGGCACTAGGAGCAAATCCTATTATCACAACAGCTTCTGACGTTCAAAAAACAATTCCCGTTGATTTATTTGGGGCACGTTTTGGCTGGGTATGGGACAGTGCTGATAAATTAACACCAGTTAGTGCCTCAGTCGTTAATGAAGAACATGTGGCGATTGTACAGGAAACGGGTGAACGTGATTGGTGGATGCGTGATACGCCAATGCCGGAACAAATAAAAATTTATCCTTCAACACAAGCGGCAATTTTAGCGCAACCGCATGCTACGCTATTGATTACCGATCGACTCATTGAACAAGAGGAAGAAGTGCTGTTAGAGAATGGTGTTATTTATCGACCAAAATCAGTTGTCCTTGGTATGGGTTGTAACCGTGGGACGTCTGTTGAGGAAATTGAACAGCTGATTGATGAAACACTAGCTGAATTAAAGCTATCGAAAAAAAGTGTCAAAGCATTGTGTACAATTGATTTGAAGAAAGATGAAACGTGCTTTATTGAACTAACGAAAAAGTATGATTGGGAGTTCGTAACATATACGCCAGCACAATTAAATGAAATAAATTTTCCATCACCCTCTGAAACGGTCTTTAAATATACAGGGGCTTATGGCGTAAGTGAACCAGCTGCGATGCGTTATGCACAGGTGGAATCGCTCGTATTAACTAAGAAAAAATCAGGCAATGCTACGATTTCAGTAGCAAGATTAGTATTTTAAGGAGGGGGCTTATGCAAACAAATCGCTTTGTACTTGCAGGGACAGGTAGTGGCGTTGGTAAGACAACATTCACGATAGGACTGATGAAAGCATTGCAAGAAAAAGGCAATGTCGTGCAAGGGTTTAAATGTGGTCCAGATTATATTGACCCTAGTTATCATACAGCGGTAACAGGACGAGTATCACGGAATATTGATAGCTGGATGTTTTCGCATGATGCAGTCCGAGATATTGTTGCACGTGCAAGCAAAGATGCAGACGTCTCAATTATTGAAGGGGTGATGGGCTTTTACGATGGTAAAAGTCCATTATCGGATGAAGGTTCGGCAGCAGAAATCAGTGTCGTTACAGAAAGCCCTGTGATTTTAATCGTCAATTGCGCAAGTATGGCTCGCAGTGTAGCTGCTGTAGTCAAGGGCTTTCAACTTCTATCTGACAAGCCTACTATTGTTGGCGTTATTGCCAATCAAGTAGGTAGTGTCGGTCACTATGAAATTGCCAAAGCTGCGATTGAGCAAGAATGTGGTATTCCTGTTATCGGCTATTTAAAGCGAGAAACAGGCATTGACATTCCAAGTCGTCATTTAGGGCTTATTCCAGCTATTGAACGAGGTGAGCTTGATACATTTTTTGACAAGCTAGGTGCTTTAATGGCAGAGACGATTGATTTGGATTTATTGTTAGCTTTAACAAAGGCACCTGTCCTACAAGAGACAGGTCAGCTATTTGCGGCACAGCCATCAAAAAATATTTGTATTGCTGTTGCAAAAGATGCGGCATTCAACTTCTATTACGAAGAAAATTTAGCATTATTACGAGCAAAAGGAGCCACTTTGCAATTTTTCTCACCACTTGCTAATGAACCTGTTCCTGCTGAAGCAGATGGTCTTTATATTGGTGGGGGGTTCCCAGAGGAATTTGCCGATATACTTGCAAAAAATACGGTCGTAAAACATTCCATTCGTGAGGCAATTGCAAAAGGTTGTCCTACATTAGCTGAATGTGGAGGTTTTATGTATTTAACAGAAGCGATTACGAACAGCCAAGGTGAGCGCTATGAAATGCTAGGTGTTATTCCGGGTGAAGTAATGATGCAAACAAAGCTTGCAGCACTTGGTTATCGTGAAATTTTTGGCACTGCGTCTAACTTTTTAATCGGAAAAAATGAAGAAGCAAAGGGCCATGAATTCCATTATTCCACATACAGTGGTACACACGATACGCCCGCTTACGAAACACAAGGACGTTTTGGCAAAAAACAAGAAGGTTATCAAACAGGCAATGTAGTAGCGGGGTATACGCATTTTCATTTTGTTTCTAACCCTAAGCTAGTAGATAACTGGTTAACTGCTTGTAAGAAGGTGAAAACATATGACTAATTATTTTCCTATCCATCTCAATATCGAATTTAAAACAGTTGTCATTGTTGGTGGTGGGCATGTAGCGACTCAAAAGGTTGCTTCCCTACTACCAGCGAAAGCAAACATTGTCGTCGTTAGTCCGACTTTACATGACACTTTAGTGCCCCTTGTCAAATCAGGCGAAATTACATGGCGTGCCAAGGAATTTGAACCACGTGATTTAGATGATGCAACGCTTATTATCGCTGCGACAAATGATACCAACGTCAACGATGCGGTACAAGAGGCAGCCCAACATTGGCAGCTCTTAAATCGCGCAGATGTGCAAGGTGAAAGTGATTTTATTACACCAGCAACTGTTCGTCGCGGTCCTTTAGTGCTGACGGTATCTACATCTGGAGCAAGCCCAGCTCTTGCACGAAAAATAAAACAAGATTTAGCTGAGCAATTTGATGCTATTTATGAAGATTATGTTTGTTTTTTACAGCAAGCTCGACTAATGGTTGCAGCCAATTTTGAAAAAGGTGAGCAAAGACGTGCAGCGTTACAAGCACTTCTTGAGCCAAACCTATTAGAATGGACACGTAATGGGGAAATTGATCGACGAGAGGCATTTTTACAACAACTATTGACGGGAGAAACGCGATGAAAGAGGGAATTGTATATTTAGTAGGAGCTGGCCCAGGAGATCCTAAGCTCATTACAGTATATGGGCTGGAATGTATTCAAAAGGCCGATGTCATTGCATACGATCGTCTAGTGAATCCAAAATTATTAGAATTTGCGAAAAAAGATGCTGATCTTGTGTACTGTGGTAAATTGCCTGGTAAGCACCACCTTATTCAAGATGAAATTAATACATTGCTTGTTGAGAAAGCTCAAGAGGGCAAAGTCGTAACACGTTTAAAGGGTGGCGATCCTTTTGTTTTCGGCCGTGGTGCTGAAGAAGCAGAAATATTAAAAAATAATGGTATAGCCTATGAAGTAGTACCAGGTATTACGGCTGGCATTGCAGCTCCTGCTTATGCAGGTATTCCTGTGACCCATAGAGATTTTGCCACAAGCTTTGCACTTGTGACAGGTCATGGGCGCGAGCAAAAGGGGCAAGATTTTTTAAATTGGCCAGCACTCGCAACTGGAATTGATACAGTCGCTTTTTATATGAGTGTTGGAAACATTGCCTATATTTCAAAAAAGCTTATCGAAAATGGACGTCCAGCAACTACACCTGTGGCGGTTATTGAATGGGGTACTACCGAACAACAGCGCACGATAACTGGGCCACTTCACAATATTGCTAGCATTATTGAACGGGAGGGATATCATAATCCTTCTATGATTGTCGTTGGAGATGTAGTCAACGTACGTGAAAAAATACAATGGTTTGAAGAGCAAGGGCTCGCTTTTAGCTAGTCAGACAACAGAGCAGTTGACTAAAAAGACCTACTTAAAGGAGGACATCATCATGACAGTAATCGAAGCGTTAAAAAATCGTCGTGCCATTCGCAACTATACAACACAGCCAGTAGAAAAGGAAAAAATTGAACAAATTTTACAAGCAGCAACCTATGCACCGAACGACCGCATGCGTGAGCCGTGGCATTTTTATGTTTTACAAAATGATGCAATGAAGCGCTATGAGAAAATGGCAAGTACTTATTTGCAAGAACGTTTTCCAACGAAGCCTCATTTAGTGGAGAGTTCATTAAAAGTTGTGCAAACGACGCCTGTTGCCATTGTAGTGACTGCTGATATGGTGGAGAATGATGAAGATGCTACAGCAGATAATATTTTCGCTGTTTGTAGTGCCATTATGTCTATGTGGTTAGCCGCAGAGGAGCTAGGGCTAGGATTTGTGTGGCGGACACGAGGTGTTGGGCTTGTTCATGATGCACGTATGCATACATTTATCGGTGCGGACCAAAATCAAAAAGTTGTCGGTACTATTTTTATAGGTTATCCAGAAGAACAAGAGCTTAAAGATAAAAAGCGTACATCATTTGAAGAAAAAACCACTTGGCTTTAAAGGGGGTAGGGAAAATGGCTAGAAAAGGTTTGTTTTTGGTATATACAGGTGATGGCAAAGGTAAAACAACAGCTTCTCTTGGTGTAACATTGCGCGCAGTAGGGCGTGGTTTACATGTGCGTTATATGCAATTTATCAAATCACCAGAGCGTACGTATGGTGAGCAAATTGCCCTTTCCAAACTTGGCGTAGAAATGGAGCAAATGGGCATAGGCTTTACATGGACGAAAACACCAGAGGAGCACCGTGTTGCATTAGCGAAGGCATGGCAAAAAACAAAGGAAGCTTTACAAGATGACAGCATTGATTTACTTGTGTTAGATGAGCTGAACAATGCACTTGCCATTACTAAATTTCCGATTGATGATGTGCTGCCATTAGCTGAAGTGCTTGAAGCCATTGCACATCGCCCTTCTACAATGCATCTTGTCGTAACAGGACGCAGTGCTAATCCTGCTCTTGTTGCTATGGCAGATTTGGTGTCAACAATTGATGCAACGAAACATTACTATGAAGAAGGAATTCCTGCTGTCAAAGGCCTTGAATTTTAACATCAACTGGATTCATTTCGATCATATACGCATTGGGGGATAGTCTAATCTTCCTTAGTGTTGTTAGGAGGAAAATCAAAATGTCAGCAAAATCAATTATGATTCAAGGAACAGCCTCTGACGTTGGAAAAAGTATGATATGTACGGCATTATGTCGTATTTTTTCTGATGATGGGTTGAGAGTAGTGCCATTTAAATCTCAAAATATGGCGCTAAACTCATTTGTAACAGAGGATGGCGGAGAAATTGGGCGTGCACAAGGGGTTCAAGCTGAAGCGGCAAGGGTTGTGGCGACAACTGATATGAATCCGATTTTACTGAAACCAAAGCAGGATATGGTATCAGAGGTCATTGTCCACGGCAAGCATTTTTTAAATATGGATGCGAAAAGCTATCGCAATCAATTTGTCCAAGAAGCCATGCCGATTGTAGAGAAGTCGGTTCGTACGTTACAAAATACATATGATGTTATTGTATTAGAAGGTGCCGGTAGCCCAGCTGAAATTAATTTAAAGGATCGCGATATCGCCAATATGCGCATGGCTCATTTAGCCGATGCAGCTGTTGTTTTAGTTGCTGATATTGACCGCGGTGGTGTATTTGCCTCCATTATCGGGACGCTTGCATTGCTTGATGATGCAGAGCGTGCCCGTGTTAAAGGGCTGATTATTAACAAATTCCGTGGTATGCGCGAGCTATTAGATGATGGCATTGAATGGGTCGAGCGAGAAACAGGCATCCCTGTTCTAGGTGTTGTACCTTATGTTGATGTCAATATTGAAGCGGAAGATTCATTAGCACTGTCTGCCTTACGCTTTAAAAAGCCAAAGCCTGGCGAATTTCCAGTAGACGTGGCGATGATTCGTTTACCTCGCATTTCAAATTTTACTGATATTGACCCATTTTTTGATGAGCCAGAGGTAGGGGTACGTTTAATCGGCAATGTGACAGAGTTGGGCACACCAGATTTGCTTATCCTACCGGGCACTAAAAGTACAATGGACGATTTAGCATGGCTGAAGGCACAAGGCTTTGAACAAGCAATTACAAACCTACGCGCTCGCGGAACAAAAATTATTGGCATATGCGGCGGTTTTCAAATGCTTGGTGAAGTGTTATTAGATCCAGATGCCGTAGAAGGAAATGGCGAGTCAGCGCAAGGTCTCGGCTTGTTACCGATGGAGACCGTATTTGTAGGAGATAAAAAAACCGTACAAATGTCTGGAACACGTGGGCAAGCTATTTTAACAGGCTATGAGATTCATCTTGGTCGTACAAAAATTTTACGGGATGAAGTGTCACCTTTTTTACAGCTAGCAGATGGTCGTGTAGATGGAGCAGTAAGTGTGGATGAACAAGTAATCGGTACATATTTCCACGGAATCTTCCATAATCGTACGTTTACACGTCAGCTTGTTAACGAAATGCGTACGAAAAAAGGGCTTGTTACATTACCAAGTGAAGTCAAAAGTGATGCGGAACGACGGGAAGATGCTTACAATATGCTAGCATCACATGTGCGTGCCAATTTGGATATGGAAAAAATATATGATATGTTAAAAATTGAGGTAAATGGATGACAAGAAAAGGACCATTAGCTATTAATTATGAAGCATTATGGCAAGAAGGTATGAAGGATTGGCAAGGACAAATGCCAGAGCGGATGGTGAACGATCAATTAGAGGAACAATTTTGGTCTCAATCGATCGCTCGCAAAAAAACGGGGCAAACGGATCCTTATGCAGCACTTATTTTTGAAGCAATGAAGCAACATATTCGTCCAGAACATTCAGTGATTGAAATTGGACCAGGGTGGGGCAATTATACATTCCCGCTTGCAGATTATGTACGAGAGTTAACGTGTGTAGATAGCTCAGACAGCATCCTTGATTATTTACAACAATGTTTACAAGAGAACAAGCATATTTCCTATGTCCATGCGAAGTGGGAGAAACTTGAAGAAAATGAGCTAACAGCACATGACATTGTGCTTGGTGTAAACTGTTTTTATCGTATGTACGAAATTAAATCGGCATTATATCACATGAATCGGTTGGCTAAAAAGCGAGCAATTATTGGCATGACTACAGGTCCAATTCAACCACACTATGAAGTATTACATGAGAAATATGGTTATGATATTAAATATCCCCGAAGAGATTATATTGAATTTTTAAATTTATTGTATGAAATGGATATTTATGCAGAATGTACAATTATTCCTTTGGAGCGTACGTATGAATATGAAACGTATGACCAGCTTGTGACAACGCAAAGTAAAAAAATATTAAGTACAGACTTTAACCGCTCGCATGTTGAGGACTCACTTGCTCCATTTATAGAAGAAAAAAATGGGCGTTATTACTACCGTCATGATTTCCACGCAGCACTTGTATCATGGCAACCGAAATAATAAGAAAAACCTTTGGCGATTGCTTTCACCAAAGGTTTTTCTTATGTTTCGCAATAAGGTACAATAGAACAACAGAAAAAGAATTGAGGTGGCAGTTATGCAACTACATTTTTTAGGAACAGGAGCAGGCATGCCTTCGAAGGAGCGCAATACGAGCGCATTAATGGTTAAGCTATTAGAGGAAAACGGTGAAATGTGGCTTTTTGATTGTGGCGAGGCGACCCAGCATCAAATTTTGCATACGTCTTTAAAGCCACGTAAAGTGACAAAAATTTTCATTACCCATTTACATGGCGACCATATATTTGGTTTACCTGGATTTTTGAGCTCACGTTCATTTCAAGGTGGAGATGAGCCGTTGACCATTTATGGCCCAGCCGGCTTACAACAATGGGTAGAGCAGACATTTGCTTTATCAAAAACCCATTTAACGTATCCATTGCAATTTGTAGAAGTACATGAAGGCGTCATTTACGAAGATGATAAATTTACGGTGCGTGCAAGTGAATTACGACATGTCGTGCCCTGTTTTGGTTACCGTATAGAGCAAAAGGATTTACCTGGTGAGTTACTGATGGACAAAGTCCAATCCTACGGCGTACCGAAAGGACCATTGCTTGGACAGTTAAAGAAAGGACAAGATATTGCACTTGATAATGGCACCATTATTCAAGCAAAGGATGTTGTGGCACCTCCGAAAAAAGGCTTTACGCTTGCGATTTTGGGAGATACAAAATATTGTGAACAAGCCATTTCCTTGGCTGAACAAGCAGATGTTGTTGTGCATGAGGCGACATTTGATGGGAGTACTACGGATTTAGCTGCGAGCTATGGTCACGCTACCAATGTAGAAGCAGCGAAGGTAGCAAGTAAAGCTGGTGCGAAATATTTACTTCTGAACCATTTAAGTGCACGTTTTTTACCACATGATTTACCAATTTTTTTAGCCCAAGCACAAGCCATTTTCCCACAAACCTTCCTTACATCGGACCAAGCGGTTTTTTATTGGAATAATAATAATTTGTTATTTTAGTATAATTATATGCATTGGATGAAAAGTAATTATTTTGAAATTGAAACACCTATTTTAATGAGCCTTCATTAAAATAGGTGTTTTTCTATTGGGTCTATAAGTCTAGAAAAAGTCGTGGACAGAAAAAGTAAACTTCTAAAATAACTTATTTTTTTACAATAAATATGAGAAAAAGACCATTCTATTGGTATTTTTCTAGCAACTTTATAGATAGGTAATTTTTTATTACAAATTAATGACAATTTCATCGTTAGAATAAATTTATTATTTAAAATTATGAAAAATTACATTAAATGTAGGGAAATGATGTTGTATGATGAAATGGAAACAATCCTACTTTAGGGGGAATAGTCAATGGGGAAATCAATGAAATGGAAAATGATGCTGGAAATTATGGCCATCGTGGTGTTAATAATTGGCGCATTTTCTGTTTACATTTTTCAGGCGACCTATAAAAGCGTCAAGAGTAATGGTGAGGCACTCGCTAGCTCAATTGTTATGGGCATGGAAGGGGCTATTCAATCCAGAGCAAAAGCAGAAGAAATTATGGAGAAGGAAATGATTGCGGAATCTGTGATGGCTTCGTACATTATTGACAAAGGTGCTACATATGAAGATTTAAAAGAAATCGCTGAACGAGGCGGGATTGACGAAATTTGGAGTACCGATGATAAAGGGAATACGGCAGTGACATCGGTAGCACCATATATTGATTTTAATTTTGGTTCCGATCCAAATGGACAAGCTGCTGAATATATGCAGCTATTAGATGGTCGCGCTACACAAATTGTGCAAAAAGCACAGATTCGCGACGTGGATAGCGAATTTTTTAAATTTGTTGGTGTTAATAGTTGGAATCCAGCTACACCCCAAATTATCCAAGTAGCAAGACACGGTCAACAACTGTTAGATTTAGAAGCTAGTATTGGCAGTGAATATTACATAAATGAACTAAACAAATATTTATCTAAAACGGTCCTTTTTGCAGCAGTTGTAAATGAACAAGGAGAGCCCATTGTTGCAACAACGGATAAAAATTTAACTAAGATTGGCTTTACGAAAGAGCAATTTACTTCGGCAAAAAATACTGAATTTTCTGGGCGTTATGATGGGAAACGTGTTACACAATATGTAAAGCCTTTATCAAATGGTACCTCTTTAGCGATTATTGTGTCGAATGAAGTGTTATCGAATATACTATTGGGGACAATTATTGCCTCCATAATAGTCGTATGTGTTATATTCCTCATCACAGGCTTTTCAATTAATCGACAAGTTTCTCGTATTTTAAAAGTGCGTAATTCACTAGAGGATATTAGCAAAGGAGAGGCAGATTTAACGAAGCGGATTGATGTAAGTTCGAACGACGAGATTGGTCAATTGGTTACATCTTTTAATGGGATGATGGACAACTTCCAACACATTATGAGAGATTTAAAACAGGATGCTACGCAAATAAAAGAGGCGACGTACATTATTCATGGAAATGCCCATCAAACTTTGGATTCAGCGCACAATATTCAAGATGAATCGCACCAAGTTGCACAAGCTTCATTTGGGCAATTAAAAAATACAGAAGATAGCGCCCAATCTATGGAAGAATTAGCGCGTAGTATTCAGCATATTTCTGATTCGATTGCAGAAATTTCTACGATTTCTCGTAACACCGAAGAAAATGCCAATAATGGTTTGCACATTATGAATCGCTTGCAAAATCAATTGGAAGATGTTCATCAAAAAACAGATCTTTCAGTTGCGAGTATGCAGGAGTTAGAAAAACTATCTGCAATGATTGGTGAATTTACGAATGTTATAACAGGTATTTCTGATCAAACGAATTTGCTAGCACTAAATGCATCAATCGAGGCAGCTCGTGCCGGTGAGGCTGGTAAAGGCTTTGCCGTTGTTGCGGAGGAAGTGCGTAAATTAGCAGAGGAATCGAAAGTTGCTGCAGATCGCATTTCACATGTTGTGATGAATGTCCAAAAAGAAACGACGAATATAGTATCTACTATCTATACAACAGCAGATGTTTTACATGCAGGTCACGCCATTGCAAGTGAGGCTCGACAATCCTTTGAAGGCATCCATAATGATGTGCAAGTGTTAGCTGAGCAAGTAGATTTAGTTTCTAGTTCAACGGAAGAAATTGCCGCGAGTACGGAAGAAGTAACCGCTACAATGGAAGATGTTTCATTATTAGCCAAGCAGACATCCGCTAGTGTAGATGCGGTTGCACAAAAAGCGCAAAATCAAGCAACGAGCATGAATGAGATGACGGCGATTATCGATATGCTAAATGGGACAGCAGAAAAACTAGAACAATCTGCTGGAAAGTATAAAGTATAAAGTATAATCGTTGACGTCGTATAATGAGTAGCATGTCTTATTATAGAAATATAGTGCGTTTAATAGATGATTTCCGTATAATTAAGTAAAAAGGGAGTGGTTGAATGGATCAACAAAAGATGCCACCAGCTGTTTTACGTTTACTTGTTATCTTTCCCAACGTATTAAGCTATTTATTACTAGGCGGACTTATTATCTATGTTATTTCAAATTATGAAGTGTTAAAAACAACTGAAAGCTTGAAAGTATGGCTAATTCTTATTGCAGTTCTTGCCCCTGCAGCGGCCTATACAACTTTTAGCATTATAAAAAAAATTCGTGCTGGTCATATGTAGCAGTTATGACAACGCGTTGCATTTTTTGGATTATCAAAAAATGCAGCGTGTTTTTTTATTAGACTTTCAAAAATGGCAAAATGAGCGAAATACGAATAAAAAATTCCCTTCAAGGAAAACTAATAGGACGAAGTGGTGAATCATTATGTAGAAAAAGAGGTGTGTTACATGAAGCAATCAAACTGTGACGCTGCTCCACTAAAGCAAACAATAAAAGAAGAGCTTAAACAAGTCATTACTTCTTTACAGCAAAGTTTAGCCTCAATGGATTCTCAAGAAGATTGTCTACTGACAGATTTAGAGCAAATAAAAGGCAACTTTTTAACGATTGAAATGCAAGCGGCAACGTTTTATTTAAATTGCTATTTGTCCCCATTTACAGAAAAATACCCAGAACTATCAATTTGCGTGCAAAACATGTCAAAAAGACGACACGGTGGATTAATTGTCTTTGAAAGAAAAGACGCCGTAGATCATCTGATTAAGCCGGGAATTCATATTGGTGCAGAACTTACGCATTCTTTATTAGAATCTATTTTTTTCCCAGGTAATCCTCTCCATGACGGTGCTGTGTTAGTTAGAAGCAACCGCATTGTTTCAGCGGCCAATGTGCTTCCACTGTCAGATATTTATACCGGTGATAAAAAACTCGGTACAAGACATCGAGCTGCAATTGGTTTAAGTGAGCGTAGTGATGCCCTTATTATGGTTATATCAGAAGAAACGGGAAGAATTTCATTTGCTTTTAACGGAAGCTTACATCCGATTACGTCACATGGAATTTTATAATAAAAAAAATATCTCAAATTCGAGATATTTTCCTTGCACCGTTCTCACTTGCATGGTAAAGTGAGTTTACAGTTCGAGGAAGGGAGGGCGAAGTGATGGAAAAACATACACTCGGCTCACTTACATGGTTGCGGATGATGCGCTTTACCAATCAAAGTAATCAGCTATCGAATGAATTTTTAAAGCGTTTTAACTTAACAACTGCACAGTTTGATGTGCTCATTCAAATCAAAACCTATGCACCATTAACGCAATCACAACTAGCAGAAAAGGTTACTGTGACCCAAGGTGGTATGTCACGAATGCTTGCACGCCTTGAAAAAGAGGGGCTTATAGAGCGCAAGCAAAATTGGAAGACCAAAACGATATCGCTCACGGTAAAAGGGATGGAATTGATCGATGCTGCTACGCCAAGCCAACTTCACTTTCAATCCTCATTTTTTGAAGAGGTTTTATCAGAAGAAGAAATGAAAGCTTTATATACGCTGCTGTCAAAACTAGAAAAACATAGTCGAGAAAAAAAATTACCCGAGGTGTGATTTTTTTTACTTCATCACTTGCGTAGTCAAGTGAAAACATTAGGAGGACTTTATATGCAAAAAATTAGCGGTCATCATCATATTTCAATGTTAACGAAAAATGGCAAAAAGAATAACGATTTTTACACAAAAATCCTCGGTTTACGTCGGGTGAAAAAAACAGTCAATCAAGATTCTCCTTCGATGTATCATTTATTTTATGGAGATCTTACAGGGGCAGCCGGAACAGAATTAACTTTTTTTGAAATGCCTGTAGCTGGACGTACTGTCCGTGGAACGAATGCCATTACGCGCATTGGCTTATTAGTACCTAGCTATGATAGTTTACTATATTGGAAAAAACGTTTTGAGCTATTACAAGTGGAGCACAGTGATATTACAACATATGCAGGCAAAGATGCTTTGCTTTTTGAGGATCATGAAGGCTTGCGCATGGTGCTGTTAAATCATAATGGACAAGCAATACCAGCCGAGTGGCAAGCATGGGATGGGTCTGATATTGCATCAGCGCATCGTATTTTAGGGATGGGCACAGTTGAAATGACTGTTCGTTATTTACAGCGTACAGTAAATTTATTACAAGAGCTTTTTGACTATAGCGTTGTCACGGAAGATGACATAGAAGTACGACTTCAGTCAATTGCTGGCGAAACGTTGGGTGAAATCATTGTCAAGGAGTTGGAAGGACCAAGTGAAAAACCAGGTCGAGGAAGTATTCATCATCTTGCACTGCGCGTAGCTACAGTAGAAGAACTTCAACAATGGGATGCAGTAATTAAAGCGCACGGTTTAGACAGCACAGGCGTTGTCGATCGTTATTACTTCCAGAGCCTTTATTTTAGAGACCGTAATGGCATTCTTTTTGAAATGGCAACAGATGGGCCTGGTTTTACGGTAGATTCTGCTATAGAGGATTTAGGAAGAGAACTTGATTTGCCACCATTTTTAGAAGCACAGCGCACAGAAATTGAAGCGATTTTAGAACCACTCGATTAAAGGGGAGCGTACAATGGAAAATTATCGTATCGATCAATCAGCAGGTTTAGAATTTGGACTTTATTCACTCGGAGATCATATTCCGAACCCTTTAACAGGTCATCGGATTTCAGCTCAGCAACGTATACAAGAGCTAATTGAAATGAGCCAATTAGCGGAGCAAGCTGGCATTGATGTTTTTGGCGTAGGGGAAAGTCATCAGTCGTATTTTACAACACAGGCCCATACAGTTGTGTTAGGTGCCATTGCACAAGCGACGAAAAAAATAAAAATTGCAAGTTCTGCCACCGTGTTGAGTGTATCCGATCCAGTAAGAGTCTATGAGGATTTTGCCACCATCGATTTAATTTCAGATGGACGTGCGGAAATTGTCGCAGGTCGAGGGTCGCGCGTTGGAGCCTATCATTTACTAGGTGTCAATTTACAAGACTACGAAGAAATTTTTGAGGAAAAATTAGCACTGTTAAAAAAGCTCAATGAAGAAGAGCTTGTGTCATGGGAAGGGCAGTATAGAGCACCGCTTCATAATGCGCAAATTTTACCACAGCCGAAAAATGGCGCATTGCCTATTTGGCGCGCGGTTGGTGGTCCTCCTGCAAGTGCCATAAAAGCTGGCTATATGGGCATTCCAATGATGTTAACGACATTAGGTGGACCTGCTATTAACTTTAAACCTTCCGTGGATGCTTATCGTGAAGCAGCTGATCGAAGTGGTTTTGATGCAGAAAAGCTACCGATAGCAACAACAAGTTTATTTTACGTGGCTGATACATCAAAAGAAGCTTTGCAAAATATGTATCCTCACCTTAATGGAGGCTTCCAAGCAATTCGTGGGGGTGGTTATCCAAAACAACAATTTGCTGAAGCAATTGATACACGAGATGCCCTTATGGTTGGTAGTAAAGAACAAATTATTGAAAAGTTGCTTTATCAATATGAACTGTATGGCATGCAACGTTTTATGGCACAAATTGATTTTGGAGGCGTACCTTTCGATCAAATTATGAAGAATATCGAAATCATTGGCCATGACATCATACCAGCAATTAAAAAATATACAGCAAAGTAAGTTTGGGAATTGCCACTAACCTGAGCGCAATCGCCACGAAAATCAGCCCAATCGCCACAAATGCCAAAAAAACGCTGATAGCTTGAAAGATTCTAAGCTATCAGCCAACTTTGTGTTACCAACCACGAACATATTGCACGGGCGGTTCGATTTTTGTGCCGAGTTCTTTGGCAGCATGCAGAGGCCAGTAAGGTTCGCGCAATAAAACACGACCTAAGAAAATTAAATCAGCACGATTATTTTGCAATATTTCTTCTGCATGTTGCGCAATTGTAATTAGACCCACTGCACCAGTAGGGATATTTGCGCCAAGTTTAATCGCTTCCGCATGTGGCACTTGGTAGCCAGGGAATGAATGAATATCTGCCTGTACGACTCCGCCAGTAGAGACATCCACTAAATCTACGCCTTGCGATTTCATCCATCGACTAAAGACGATAAAGTCCTCCATTGTTGTGCCATCTTGTGCATAGTCTTCAGCAGATACACGAACGAGTAGGGGACCTTCCCAGACGCTTCGGATGGCATCAATGACTTGACGCAATAAGCGATAGCGATTTTCCTGTGAGCCACCGTATTGATCGCTACGTTTATTTGTTGCAGGTGATAAAAATTCACTAATCAAATAGCCATGTGCGCCATGAATCTCCAACACATCAAAGCCTGCTTGACGAGCGCGCACAGCTGCATTTTTAAAGGCTTCAATAACATTGTCAATATCGGCAAGTGTCATCTCACGTGGTGTTTTATAAGCATCACTAAAAGCCATCGCGGAAGGGGCAAAGATTTCACCTTCTACAGTTGCTTTACGCCCTGCATGGGCAAGCTGAATGCCCGTTTTAGCTCCGTAAGCTTGCATATTTGTTACTAATTGTTGTAACCCTTCGATATGAGCGTCATCCCAAATACCAAGGTCATTACTAGAGATGCGTCCTTCAGGTACTACTGCAGTAGCTTCCAATAGTATTAAACCAATTTGCCCAGCGGCGCGTGTTGCATAATGCACAAGATGGAATGGTGTTACAAGTCCGTCTTCCTTCGCAGAATACATACACATGGGGGCCATGACAATGCGGTTTTTTAAGGTAATCGATTGTAATTGGTATGGTTCAAATAATTTCGTCAATTCAAGCCCTCCTAATTCCTAGTTATTACCTCTATTTTGCATGGATTATTTGCTTTTTGCAAGCGCGCGAGATCGAGCTTCTGCTTCTTTAATGCATGCTTCAATCGCTGCATTAAATTGATACTGTTCAAGTGCTTTAATGCCAGCTTCTGTTGTACCACCTGGACTTGTCACTTTTTTACGAAGGACATCAGGTTCGTCAATAGATTGTTTGAGCATTTCAGCTGTACCAGCAAGCGTTTGGGTCATAAGAAGTCTGACAGTATCTTTTGACAGCCCTACTTCCATACCAACCCGTTCAAAAGCTTCCATTAGATAATAAATATAAGCAGGACCACTTCCAGAGAGTGCTGTAACGGCATGTAATTGGTCTTCCTCCACTTCAATTACAGAACCAACAGCTTCTAATAATTGTAAAAACATGGCGCGCTGTGTAGCCGATACTTGCGCATTAAATGCAATGCCACTTGCCGACATGCCAATTGTTGCAGAAGTATTAGGCATTACGCGAGCGACTGGACGTAATCCTAATTGCTCAGTGATCGTGCTAATAGCAATGCCAGCTAAAATGGATAGAATGGCCGTATGTTCAGTTATTTTGTTTTTCAGTTCAAGCATTGCCTTGATGGCATCCTTTGGTTTCATCGCCAAAATAATCAAGTCTGCTTGCTGGTATATCGCATCCTCTATGCTAGTCTGGACGCCATACGTATCGTGTAAAAACTGTAAACGTTCCTTATCTGAGCGATTGGTGACATAAATTTCGTGTGGTGTAAATACGTTCTGTTTTATCCAACCGTGCATCAATGCTTCTGCCATGGAGCCAGCACCGATAAATAAAATTTTTTTCATAGGAAAAACCTCCGATTCAAAATAAAAAAGCGCTCTCGTCCTTAAATAGAAGGACGAAAACGCTGTCGTTTCCGCGGTACCACCTTTGTTTGCCAATTCGGCACAACTCTTAGCCCTTTTATCGCAAGGGGGAACGGTTATGTTGTCATAACTGCTCAGAAGTAGGTTCTGTATTGGGAGTGGGTGATGTTACTTGCAGCAAATGTAACACTCTCTAGACACCTTCACCATTTACATACTTGGCTTCCTCAACGCACATCTAATAATTTGATTATTCAAAATTATAGTAATAATACGTCTAGCTGTCAACAGGAGGGTGACTTGAGAAAGAAAAACTTGTAAAATAGGTGAATGAGTATTCATTATTTACTTACACTAAAGGGGGAGACAGCTTTGTCGATACACAAAATAGAAATTCCAACACCCTATGAAGTAGGAGATGTCAATGCATTTATTGTCAAAGGTGATGCATTAACGATTTTTGATGTTGGTCCGAAAACAATGGAAGCTTATGATGCACTGAAATGGGGTATTCGGGCAGCTGGCTTTGATTTACGAGATATTGAACAAGTTGTGTTAACCCATCACCATCCTGATCATGCAGGTTGGGTGGATGCTTTTCCACATGCAGAAATTTTAGGCCATGCCTATAACGATAAATGGTTACGACATGACGAAGATTTTTTACGTTATCATGAGCAGTTTTACAGTGAGCGTTTGTTCGAACACGGGGTTCCACAGGCATATATTGAGCATAG